>CAJWOT010000039.1 GCA_913044215.1 uncultured Rhodospirillaceae bacterium
GCGCACGGCGCCGCGAGTTGATGCTGTTGATCAACCGCGTGATCGCGCCGGACGGACGTACACCTTAGACAATAGATCAGATCATGTTTAGATGGAACCGGTAACGATTCCATCTAAACATGATCTGATCTAGGCGGTTCAGCCGCAGGCAGCGACCGCCCGTTTGGCCATCACGCCGACCAGATGCGCACGATATTCGGCGCTGCCATGGATGTCGGAGTTAAGGTCCGCGTCGGACACCGCGATGCTGGCGATCGCGTCGGCCGAGAAGTTGGCGTCGAGCGCCTGCTCCATTTCGGTCACGCGGAAGACACCGTCCTGACCGGCGCCTGTGACGGCGACCCGCACTCCGTCGGATGTCTTGGCGACGAAGGCGCCAACCAGCGAGAAACGGCTCGCCGGCTGCGGGAACTTCATGTAGGCCGCCTTCTCCGGTTTCGTAAAGCGCACCGCGGTGATGATTTCGCCCTCATCCAGCGCTGTCTCGAACAGGCCCTGGAAGAAATCGTCCGCGGCGATTTCGCGGTTGTTGGTGACAACCGTGGCGCCGAGGCCGAGCACGGCACCGGGATAATCCGCTGCCGGGTCGTTGTTGGCGATCGAGCCGCCGATAGTGCCGCGATGGCGGACCTGCGGGTCGCCGATCATCCCGGCGAGATCGGCCAGGGCCGGGATCGCGCCGCGCACGGCATCCGATCCTTCAACTTCGCCGTGGGTGGTCGTGGCCCCGATCGTCACCGTATCGCCATCGACACTGATGCCGCTCAACTCGCCGATTTGCGAGATGTCGATCAGGTCGGACGGCCGCGCCAGGCGCTGCTTTAGAGTCGGCAGCAAGGTATGGCCGCCGGCCAGGAGCTGGCCGTCTTCCGCCGCTTGCAGGGCGCTGACCGCATCGGCGAGGGAGGCGGGCCTTTTATAGTCGAACTCATACATTGTCTTCCCTCCTTACTCGGCCGCCTGTGCGGCGCTTTTAATGGTTTGCCATACATTGGATGCGGTAGCGGGCATCGGCACATCGCGTACGCCCATATCCCACAACGCATCGACGACGGCGTTGATGGTCGCTGCCGGTGCCGCGATGGCGCCGGCTTCGCCGCAACCTTTGACCCCAAGCGGGTTCAGGGGCGAGGGTACTTCCGTCATGCCGACATCGATACTGGGCACGCTGTCCGCGCGCGGCATAGTGTAGTCCATGAAAGAGCCCGTGACGAGCTGGCCGGAACCATCATAAACGCAGCCTTCCAGCAGCGCTTGTCCGACACCCTGGGCGACGCCGCCATGCACCTGACCCTCGACGATCATCGGGTTGATGACCGTACCGAAATCGTCGATGGCGGTGTAGTTCATGATCTCGACCGTTCCCGTGTCCGGATCGACCTCGACCTCGCAAATATGCGTGCCCGCCGGGAAGGAGAAGTTGAGCGGGTCGTAGAACGCGCTCTCATTCAGACCCGGTTCAAGGTCTTCCGGATAATTGTGCGGGACGTAGGCCGCGAAGGCGACTTCGCCGATGCTCATCGTCTTGTCGGTGCCGGCCACCGTGAAGTTGCCGTCGGCGAATTCGATATCGTCTTCCGACGCTTCGAGGATGTGGGCTGCGATCTTGCGGCCCTTGTCGATGATCTTATCGGCCGCCTTGCATAGGGCGGAGCCGCCGACGGCCGCCGACCGGGAGCCGTAGGTGCCCATGCCGAACAACACCTTGTCGGTGTCGCCATGGACGACTTCGACATTGTCGACCGGCACGCCGAGGCGCGAGGCGACAATCTGCGCGAAGGTTGTCTCATGTCCCTGACCATGGGCGTGCGAGCCGGTGAAGATGGTCACGCTGCCCGTCGGATTGAACCGCAGATGGCCCGATTCCCACAGCCCGACGCCACCGCCGAGCGCGCCGACGGCGGCCGACGGCGCGATGCCGCAGGCCTCGATGTAGGAGGAGAAACCGATGCCGCGTTTCTTGCCGCGGCTTTCGGAATCCGCCTTGCGTTGGGCAAAGCCGGCATAGTCGGCCCGGCTCAGCGCTTCATCCAAGGCGCGGGGATAATCACCGCAGTCATATTGCTGGATGACCGGCGTTTGATATGGGAACGCGTCCGCTGCGATCATGTTTTTGCGGCGCAGTTCCGCCGGGTCGGTGCCCAGTTCCTTGGCCGCCTGTTCGACGAGACGCTCGATGACGAAGGTCGCTTCCGGCCGGCCGGCGCCGCGATAGGCATCGACCGGGGTCGTGTGCGTGAAGACCGCCTGCACATCGCAATAGATCGCTGGCGTCGTGTATTGGCCGGCCAGCAACGTCGCGTATAGATAGCTTGGCACGCAGGTCGCGAAGGTCGACAGATAGGCGCCCATATTGGCGATGGTGTTGACCCGAAGTCCGGTGAACTTGCCGTCCGCGTCGAGGGCCAGTTCCGCCTTAGTGACATGGTCGCGGCCATGTGCGTCGCTCTGGAAGGACTCGCTGCGCGCCGCCGTCCATTTGACCGGACGGTTGACCTTGCGCGATGCCCAGAGACAGACGGTTTCCTCGGCGTAGATGAATATTTTCGATCCGAAACCGCCACCGACATCGGGCGCGACGACCCGCAATTTATGCTCCGGGGCGACCTGGTTGAAGGCCGAGAGTACCAGCCGCGCAACGTGCGGATTCTGGCTCGTCGTGTAAAGCGTGAAGCCTTCGCTGCCGGGATCGTATTCGCCGATCGCGGCGCGCGGTTCGACCGCATTGGGGATCAGCCGGTTGTTGACGATCTCCATCGTCGTGACATGGGCGGCCGCCGCGAATGCAGCGTCGGTGTCGTCTTTTTCGCCGATTTCCCAGTCGTAGCAGACGTTGCCAGGCGCATCGTCATGCACCTGCGGCGCGCCGTCCTGCATCGCGTCGCCGGCAAGTGCGACCGCTGGCAGTTCCTGGTAGTCGACGTTGACCTGTTCCGCGCCGTCTTTGGCTTGCTCCAAACTGTCGGCGATAACGATCGCGACCGCGTCCCCGACATAGCGCACCGTATCGACGGCGAGCGCCGGATGGGCCGGCGCCTTATGGTCTTCGCCGTCTTTACTTTTGATCAGCCAGCCGCAAATGAGCGGGCCGATACCGTCATCGGCAAGGTCTTGCCCGGTGAAGACGGCGATAACACCCGGCGCGCTTTCCGCGCTGGACGTATCGATGCCGCCAATTTTTGCGTGAGCGTGCGGCGAGCGCACGAAACTGGCATAGGCCTGTCCCGATCGACTGATGTCGTCGAGATAATTGCCATTGCCAGTGAGAAAACGGTAGTCTTCCTTGCGGCGCACCGAGGCGCCAATTCCCTCGCTGGTCATCGCATATTCTCCCTGTCCCTGTTCGGGATTTTAGCCGCGCATTGTTTCCGCGCCGGCCTTTATGGATTTGACGATGTTGTGGTAGCCGGTGCAGCGACAGATGTTGCCTTCCAGCCACTCGCGGATTTCCTGCTCGGTGGGATTCGGGTTTTCCTTCACCAGATCGACCGCGCTCATCACCATGCCGGGCGTGCAGAAGCCGCATTGCAGGCCGTGATTCTGACGGAAGGCTTCCTGCATCGGATGCAATTCGCCGTCCGTTGCTAGGCTTTCGATGGTGCTGACGTCAGCGCCTTCGCACTGCACGGCGAGCTGTGTGCAGCTCTTCACCGACGTGCCGTTGATGTGAACGACGCAGGCACCGCACTGGCTGGTGTCGCAGCCGACATGCGTTCCCGTCAATCTGAGGTTTTCGCGGATGAATTGAACGAGCAAGGTGCGGGGCTCGACTTCCCCCGATACTTCCTTGCCGTTCACCGTCATGGATACGGTGACAGGCATTCCTAACCCTCCCTGGCCCAATCGGATCGCGCCCGATTGAGGTTCGTTGTCGTGTTTCAGCGGGCCTGGCAGAGGCTCTGCCGCCCACATGGCGAGTTTGCTTTCGTGCGGCGGTCAGGTCAAGGAATCTTGGTGTTACGGGGCCGCTTGGTTCTACGGACCTGTAATGTATTTGACGATCGCGATCAGAATCAGGATCACGCAGGCAGCGCCGCTGATCCAAGTCATCGGGCTGTAGCCTTTCCAGCGCCTTCCGTACGGGTCGCGCTCGGGCACCGGCGGCGCAGCGGGTGCCGCCGCCGGTTCAGGCGCAACCTCTGATTCGGCCTTGGCGTCAGCGGGCGCTTCTTCTTCCGCTTCGACGGCGACATGTTCGGCAAAGGCATCGAAGAACTCGCCCGAGAGCTTTTTCGCGGAGGCATCGATCAGGCGGGATCCGATCTGGGCCAGTTTCCCGCCGACAGTCGCGTCCACCGTATATTGCAGAACGGTGCCGCCATCGTCCGAATCGCTGAGCGCGACCTGCGCGCCACCCTTGGCAAAACCGGCCGCGCCGCCTTTGCCTTCGCCTGAAATGCGATAACCGTTCGGGGCGTCTATATCGCTCAAGGTGACCGAACCGTTGAACTTCGCCTTCACCGGCCCGACCTTCGCGGTGACCGTCGCTGTCATCTCCGTATCGGAGGTCTTTTCCAGCGTTTCGCAGCCGGGAATGCACGCTTTCAGCACTTCCGGATCGTTCAACGCATCCCATACCGCTTGACGCGGTGCCGAAATGGTATGTTCGCCTGACATCTCCATGGCGTCGCTCCACCCTTGAATACCGGTGTGTTGATCGGGTTTTGCCGAAGGCACACCTGTTAACGAATTGTGGCGTTCTAAGGTAATATTCTTCGCAGAGCAAACAAGGGGAGCCTTCGACCGGTCATGCCATCGGCAGCGACGGAATCCTGTTTCGACGTGGCGCTTTGGTTCGTCGAAAAAGCGCGCTTCGACAACATCTATCTTCAAGCACAGAAGCTGCAGCGGCTACTGTGGCTGGCGCAGGGGCACTACGCCGCGACCTATCACGGCCGCAAGCTGATGCCGGCAACCTTCGTGGCGAAGTCCGTGGGGCCTGTCGAACCGAATGTCTTCCGCGCCTTCGAACTGGGCCGGCCGGAAATGCCCGAGGCGATGCCGCCGCCGGAAGTGGTGGATTTTCTGGAACGCCTGTGGAGCCGTTTCGGGCATCACACGACCGATCATCTGACTTAGATGCTGCGCGCTCATCGGATCTACGATCTGGCCCTAAACATGGGCGAGGATACGGAAATCCCGTTCGAGGACATCGCCGACTATTTCGCTGCCCAGCGCAAGAAACAGCCGAAGACGGTTGTTCGCTCCGAGGACGGGCGCGAATGGAAGAAGTGGACGCCGCTTGCGGTGAAATGAAGCAACTGGATTAAGGGTTCGGCAGCAATCGCGCCCTATGCTTCACAATTTGCCAGTAGGAAGTTCGCGGGAAACTGATGGCCGATATGACGATGGAGTTCTATTGCACCGCCTGCGGCAAATGCTGCCTGGAAGGGGCCGGGTGGCTGCCGGTGGTCGAGGCGGATATCGCGCGCTGGGAAACCTCGGCACCGCACGTGCTGCGCTACGTTGCCTGGGAAGGCGAGGCCGGCGAACGGCGGGGCGGCCTCTCGCGTAGCGTTGTGACCGGCCGCGAGACCACGCGGTGCCCCTTCGTGCGCAAACGCCGCGGGCGGGCGGAATATTACTGCCGTATCTACGAAGTCCGGCCACAGGTGTGCCGCCGCTACCCGACATCGCCGGATCACGCCCTGTACACCGGTTGCGACGGGGAGTTCGTGCCGGCCGGCGACGCGACTTAGGCCGACTTTATCGTTTGGCGCTCAGGTCGATGAAAATCTTGACCGTGTTGCCCACGACGGAGGTGTCTTTCCAAGGGCCCTGGCCGATCCCGTAGGCGAGCCGCTCGACCGTCATCTCGCCCGTAACGTGGGCCCATTCCTGTTTAATTTCCAATTTGAAGGGCAGGGTGACCGGTTTTGTCACACCGCGCATGGTCAGGGTCGCGTCGGCTTCGAAGCGGCCATCTTCCAGTCTGCGGAAAGATGTCGTTTCGAACGACGCGGTCGGCCATTTCGAGACGTCAAACAGCCCCGGGCTGATGATCGCGGCGTCACGGTCCTTGCTCTTGCTGTTGACGCTGGCGATTTCGATTTCGACCGAGACCTTGCTGTTCGCGAGGTCGCCCGGTACGAACGCGATCCCCGCCTCGAATTTCTCGCGGACGCCTTCGACCGGTGCACCGCCCTGCGTGGCGACGAACCCGAGCCGGCTGCTTTCCTCGACCGTCCAGGCCGTTCCCGCCTGGACTGGTCCCGTGACCAGGGACAGCAGAAACAGGAGTAGCGTGGCTGTACGCGTCATCTAACTTGTCCCCAGGGAAGCATGCGTTTGAGGACCGAATCCTTGCGGATGAAGTGATGGTACAAGGCCGCGCGACATGTCCGGCAATCAAAAGCAGAAGGGTCCAGCCGCCCCAATAGTGAACCGCGCCAAGAAGCTCCTTTAACGGCTCGTTCGGCTCGGTCAGGCTCGGCAAGGTGAATTGGCCAAACACAATGACCGGAAAGTTCGCCGACCAGGAATGGACCAGGCCGACGCCGACCTGCACGAAGACAATCAAATAGAGCGCCGCTTGGCCCAGCTTTGCCATGCTGCGCATCGATGCGGACATGTCGTCGGGGAGCGGTGGAGGTGGTGTGAAGGCCTGCCAAAGAAGGCGACATGCCATCAACAGCAATACCGTCACGCCGATCGACTTGTGCAGATTGTACCGCTCGAATTTCTCCGCGCCGAGCGGCAGTTCGGTCATGGTCCAACCCAGCACGAACAGGGCAACGAACAGCGCCGCGGCGATCCAATGCAATGATTTCGCCACGGCGCCGTAACGCCGTTCGTCATTCATCAGCAACATGACTGAACCGGATGCCGGGCTCTTGGGCCGTGCCCGTTATTCCGCGCGACGCATATTGGGTTCGATGATGATATCGATTTTGTCCGAGGTAAGCGGCGCGAACTTGCCCAGATTGAAGTCTGACCGTAGGACGCTCGTGCGGCCGGAGAAGGCGACATAGGGCGCGCTGGCATAGGCTTTGATGTAGGGCGCCAGCGGATGGGTGCCTTCGAACAGCAGTGCAACATCCAGGGTTACGGATTTGGTGACGCCGTTCATGGTCAGGTCGCCCGTGACCTGGCCGCGATCGACGGCCGTCTTTTTGACGCCGGTGCTCTTGAAGGTAATCACAGGGTGTTTCGCGACATTGAAAAAATCCTCATTCTTCAGATGCGCATCGAGGCGATCGACCCCGGTATCGATGCTGTCCGCCTTGATCGTGACATCGAGCTTGCTGTTTGCCAGCTTCGCCTTGTCGAACACCACGCTGCCGTCCACATCGTGGAATTCGCCTGACTGCGTGGACAGCCCAACATGGTTCCATTCGAAGCGGACTTCCGTATGTCCCTTGTCGAATTTGAAGGTGTCCGCGGCTTGGGCAACACTGGCCGCGAGGAGGATGCTGCCGAAGGCAATCCCTTTTAACGCTGATGAGATCGGTGTCCTATTCGCCTCTTTGCAAGAATTTTGATCGAAACGGCTCTGTCTTACGCCCGACATTTAGGTCTGACGTTTGTCGCTGACCCCCCAACGACTCAGATATGCTTCGCATCCCTTATCTCAGCGAAAAAGCAATTTGCATGAAAATGCACCTAATTTAAGGTTTGCACCGACGCAAACGAAAAAGTGAACGCTGATGAATAGCCCGCCTAACGGTCCGACATGGAAGGTACACACGACGCAAAAGATAGCATTTTGGGTCGCATTGAATCTTGCCTATCGGTCGGTTCATCGCGAAATTGAAAAAGCGCTTAAGGCTGAGGGCCTCCCGCCATTGCGTTGGTATGACGTGCTTTGGGAACTTGAGCGCGCCGACGGCGGGATGCGGCCTTTTGAGCTGGAAAGGAGTTTGATATTTGAGCAGTCCAACCTGTCGCGGATGCTGCGCCGCATTATCAATGATGGCTTGGTGGAGGAGCGTGCCTACGAAGGCGATGGGCGCGGAAAGGTGTTGCTGATCACGGCAAAGGGGCTGGAAGTGCGCCGAGACATGTGGACCGTTTATGGTCCTCAGATAGAACGCCATTTCGGCGATATCGGTGACCGGCCCGACGCCGGCGAGCTCATCAAAATACTGAAATCCTTGATCTCTTAGCCGGTTAAGTTCGGGCGGGCCGCCTTATGCGACCCCCGTCATGAAAGTATGAAACTCGTAGACGTCGTGAGTCTCGATGCTGCTGAACCCGGCGCCCTCGAGATGGCCGCGCATGGTCGCGACTGGGACGCGTCGGCCTTTTGCCGGGCTTTTTCCGTTGTCCGCGTCGGCCCAATCGATGATTGCCACGGTGCCACCGGGTTTCAGCAGGCGTTTACATTCGGCCATCAGCGGTTCCGGCTCGTCGAGTTCGTGGTGCAATTGACCCATGATGACAAAATCGGCGCACCCGTCCGGCAAATCGGCCGCGTTCGGCGCCATTACCGTGCCTTCGAGGTTTTCAAGGCCGCGTTCCGCGGCATGCTCGCTGAGCAGGGCGATCATTCCTTCGAGGATATCCGCACCATAGACCTTGGCCTGCGGATACCGTTCGGCGAAGGGCAGGGTGAGAAACCCGACGCCGGCACCGATATCGATCAAGGTGCAGTCGGCGGCTGGCTGCAGGACTTCCCAGATTCGATCGGGGTGAAAGTATTCAAGCCGCTCCGGGCTGCGCAGCCGCTCGATCCGGGCCGGGTCGAGACCAAGATTGTCCGCCATTTTGATGTCCTATTCTATGATCGTTGTTTCGAGGGCCGTCCGCGCGATGGCGTCCCAGTCATACCCGACGCCAAAACCGGGGCCGTCGGGCACGCCGACGCAACCATCCGCGTCGACGCAATCGAGTTGGTCGGAATAGTCGCCGGTGTAGAAGGGCAAGGACCAGGCATTCGGACAGTCCGGATGCACCAAATTGACTTCGTAGTAATTGGCGTTGCGGCACGCCGCCATCAGATGCCGCATGGCCGGACCGCAGGAATGGATCTCCACATCCATGCCCAGACCCTCGGCTGCGACGGCGACTTTGTGGCAGCCGGTCAGCCCGCCGTCATAATCTGGATCGGCTCGTCCGAAGTCAGTGGCCCCAGCCACCATGATGTCCGTGGTCGTTTCCAAGTTTCGAACGAATTCAGTAATTAGGATCGGTGTTTTGATGTTTTTTTTCAGCATTTGGTGGCCGTGAATCGAGATGCCGCCATCCGAATAGGGGTCTTCCAACCAATACAGGTCGCACTCGTCGCAGACCTTGCCGATCAGAATTGCATCGGCCAGCGTCTTGGGGTGACCCGATGCGTCATACATGATCGCCATCTTGCCGCCGACCCGCTTGGCGACGGTCCGGATCATTTCGGATTCTTCCGCGACATCGCCGGACCAGCCATGCATTTTGTAGGCCCGGTAGCCCAACTCGTAGCAGCGTTCCGCGAAATCCGCATAGGCCTCCGGGCTGGACAGACCCTTCGGGTGGCGGTCGCCGTGAATCGTGCTGGCATAAGCCGGCAACCGGTCGCGATAGCCGCCCAGCAGTTCCGCGACCGATGCGCCGTAATGTTTGCCGGCCAGGTCCCATAACGCGATGTCGAGAGCGCCTATGCCCACCTCGCCGATATGTTTGGTCATGCCGCGCAGCGCCCTGTAATGCCGTTCGCGCTGCAGCGCGGGTTTGCCGATCAGCGAATGGCTCAACGCCTCGCAGGCCGACTTGATCACCCGCGCGCGGCCGCGGCCCGGCACGTACTCGCCGACAGCACCATTGTCGGCGTAGATGCGGAGTCCGAAACGGATCTGCGGATCGGCGCGGCCCGGCGCATAGGCGATGCCGAATCCGGCCGGGTCGGTCGTCATATTCTCGACGGCGATCTCAAAGACCGTGAATTCGATCCGCTCGATTTTAGGGGTGTCGGCCATGGAACTTCCTTCGCGGTCAGTCGTAACGGTTCCGAATTTCCGCCTTTCCGTAGCCGTCCTGGTGGAAATAGTTGGCTTGGTAGAATTCGCGGATCAGGTCTGCGTACAGCGTCGGTTCGTACTTGGCCGGATGTTCGTCATCGACGCAAGAGGGGGCGACTTTGATCGGCCGCGTGACGTTGGGACTGTGGAAATAGGCCATGGAATAGCGGTCGGTATCGCCTTCGACGATGACGCCGTGCGGCGTCGACAGGAACCGGTCGTTCGACATGCGCCGGATCATGTTGCCGATATTGACCAGGAACGTGCCCGGGATGACCGGTGGCGCCAGCCATTCCCCCGATGTCAGGCGAATAGCCAGACCCGGCGTGTCGTCGCGGGCCAAGATCGTCATGAAGGAATTGTCGGTGTGCGGCCCGGTGCCGAAATCATTGTCCTCGACCTGGGTCGGCGGATAATGCAGCAGCCGCAGCTTGGCATTGTTTTCGTTGGCAAAATCTTCCTCGAAATAGTCCGCCGACATTCCGAGCGCGACGGCGAATGCCGGAATGAGTTGCTGGCCCAGATCGTTGAGCGCGCGAAAATACGCCATAACGCCTTCGCGGAAACCGGGAAGGTCCCCGGGCCAGTAGTTTCCGCCGCGTAGCGGCGTGCCGGCGATAACGTCGGGATGGTCCGGTCCGCGGTCGTGGGTGATGAAAAAAGATTCGTTCTGGTTCGGTTTGGTTGCCTTGTGAACCGTCGAATGTTTCTGCACGCTTTCGTTCATTGGCAGATAGCCGACATTGTGCTTGTCGAGCGGCAGCTTCTTCTTTTCGGACAGGGGCAAGGCGTGAAAGCGGCGCGACTGCGCGAAGGCGTTGTCGATCACGGCAGCGGGAACGCCGTGGTTCTTGATGTAAAAGAAGCCGATCGTCTCGCAGGCATGGCGAATTTCGGACGCGAGTTGATCCTGCGCGCCGTCTTGCCCGTCTAAAAAGGGGCCGAGATCCAGGATGGCGAGAGACTCCAACGCTCTATCGAGATCCTGGGGTGCATTTTCTTGAAAAAGATGCATCGCACATTTCCGAACCGTTTCACTTCGCGCGGCGAGGGTAGCGCAGAACGATCGCCGGGTGAAATTGGCGGCTGATTGATCCAAAACCCGCCCGTAACATCTTGGCGCGCCGGGATCGCTTTGGCATACTGACAGGAATTCTCTGTCGGGGAAGACCGGCGTACGCTTTTTCAGAGCTGTGGGGGCGGGGTTTGAGGCACGTTATCGCGCTGGGGGTTACGCTTTACGTGACCTGGCTTCTGCTTTCCGGCGTCTATCAGACACTTTGGTTTGTTCTCGGCGTAATTTCCTGTGCGATATGCGTTGGCATCGCGCTACGGATGGAAGTTATCGACCGCGAGACCTACCCGGTTCATCTGTCGATGATCCTGCCGCGTTATTGGCTTTGGCTGTTCAAGGAAATCGTGCTCGCCAATTTCGACGTGACCAAGCGCATCCTGGCGCCGAGCCTGCCCGTCAACCCGCAGCTCTTTCGTGTCAAGGCAACGCAGAGGGACGATCTCGGCAAGGTCATTTACGCCAATTCGATCACCCTGACACCGGGCACGGTTACCGTGGATATCGACGGTGACGAGTTCCTCGTGCACGCCCTCAGCGATTCGACCAAGGATGATCTGGAGACCGGAGAGATGGATCGCCGCGTGACGGCGCTGGAAGGGTCGTCATGATGTTCGCCGCAGCCACCGCGGCGCTCTGCGTCGCCATGCTGCTGGCGCTGGTGCGTGCGCTGCTGGGGCCGACTCTGTTCGACCGTGTATTGGCGGTGAACTCCTTCGGCACCAAGACGGTGCTGATGATTGCGATGTTGGGATTCCTCACCGACCGCCCAGATTTTACCGATATCGCCCTGCTCTACGCGCTGATCAATTTCGTCGGTACCCTGGCCGTCCTTAAATTCTTCCGATATGGCAGCTTTGCTCGGCCCGGCGGCCGAGCGCAGCAGGGCGAGGGGGAGTGATGGAGGTGCTGCTCGACATCCTGAGCGGAATTCTGCTTGCCGCCGGTTCTTTCTTCATTCTGGTCGGTGCGATTGGATTGATCCGGCTGCCGGATGTCTTTGCCCGCATGCATGGTGCGGGTGTGACGGACACGCTCGGCGCCGCCTTGTTTATCGGTGGGCTGATGCTGCAAAGCGGGTTGAGCCTGATCACGGTAAAATTGCTGTTGATCCTGGTTTTATTCTTCTTCGCCAGCCCGACTTCCTCCTATGCGTTGGCCAACGCGGCGCTGTCCCAGGGCCTGAAGCCTTGGTCGCGCGACGAAAAGGCCAAGGACGAGAAGGAGGGTGCGTCATAGATAGCGTCGTCAATATCGTCGTATTGAGCTTTATGGTGCTGACGGTCCTCTTGATCATCCGTCTGCACAATCTGTTCGCCATCGTCATGCTGAGCGGCATATTCAGCCTTCTCGCCGCGACCTTCTTCGTTGTCGTTGACGGCGTTGATGTCGCCTTTACCGAGGCCGCCGTCGGCGCCGGCATCTCAACGGTGTTGATGTTGGGCGCTCTGATGCTTTGCGGCAGAACCGAAAAGATCCCGGACCGGAAGACCGTGCTGCCCCTCCTGGTTGCTGTCGTGACCGGCGCTGCGTTGGTGTACGGCACGTTGGACATGCCGTACTACGGTGATCCGGAGGCGCCGATCCATCAACATGTCGCGCCGCGCTACATCAACGATTCCCTGGCGGAAACCAGCGTCCCCAACATGGTGACGGCGGTGCTCGCGAGCTATCGCGGTTACGACACACTCGGCGAAGTGGCAGTTATCTTTACCGCCGGGATCGGGGTGTTGGTCCTGCTGAGCCGCATCAAGCTTGGCCGCCGCAAGGAAGATGAGGACGCCGCATGAGCCATCATCTCGTCGTACGGGTCGTCTCCAAGCTGCTGATTCCGTTTATCCTGCTGTTCGGTCTTTACGTACAGTTCCACGGCGATTTCGGGCCGGGCGGTGGCTTCCAGGCCGGCGTGATCTTCGCCGCCGGCTTCATTCTCTACGCGCTCGTCTACGGGCTCGACAACGCCAAGCGGATCATTCCCGAAAAGTACATCCGGGCCGGTGTGGCACTCGGATTGCTTATCTTTGCCGGGACGGGTGTCGCGTCTTTGCTGATGGGTGGAAACTACCTCGACTATTCGGTTCTCGCTGAGGAAGCGCCGAAGGGACAACATCTGGGTATTTTCGTCGTCGAGTTCGGTGTCGGGCTGACCGTTGCCTCGGTCATGATCGTCATCTTCTTCGCCTTCGCTGGCCGCGATCATCAGATCGACGAGAAGGAGGAATAGACGGCGATGGAGTGGCCCGGCCTCTATAACTACTGGATCGTCATCTTCTTGATGATGGCGGGGCTGTACATCGTCATGGCTCGGGCCAACCTGATCAAAAAGATGGTCGGTCTTAGTATCTTCCAGGTCTCGGTCTTCGTCTTTTACCTGACCATGGGCAAGGTATCGGGCGGCACCGCGCCGATCGTCATCGACGGCGATCCGGTCTACTCCAATCCGCTTCCGCACGTACTGATCCTCACCGCGATCGTGGTGGGCGTTGCGACCCTTGCGCTGGGATTAGCCCTTATCGTCCGTATCAAAGAATCCTACGGGACGATTGAAGAAGACGATATCGAGAAACAGGAAACCGACGCGTGATCGCCGCTCACCTTCCCGCCCTGCAGATCGTGCTGCCGCTGTTGTCGGCGCCGCTTTGCGTGCTGTTGGTCAGAGCAAGGCTGGCCTATGCGCTGTCGCTGATCGTCTGCTGGCTTGCCTTTGCAATATCGATTATGCTGCTGGGCCAAGTGTTGGACGGCGGCGTCATCTCATACCGGCTCGGCGGTTGGGCGCCGCCCTGGGGCATCGAATACCGGGTCGATCTGGTTAACGCTTATGTCCTACTGATCGTCGCCGCCATCGGCGCGCTGGTGATCACCTATGCCGGTCCTAGCGTGGCGCGCGAGATCGGCGGCGGGCGCGAAACCCTCTTCTACACGAGCTATATGCTCTGCCTGACCGGGCTGCTCGGCGTGACGATTACCGGCGACGCGTTCAACATCTTCGTCTTCCTCGAGATTTCCTCGCTGTCCTCCTACATCTTGATCAGCCTGGGGACGGACCGGCGCGCGCTCACTGCCTCGTTCCGCTATCTCATCTTTGGAACGATCGGTGCGACCTTCTTCCTGATCGGGGTCGGGCTGATCTATCAGGCCACGGGAACTCTCAATCTGGCCGACATGGCGAACCGGGTTGAGCCGCTGGGCGCAAGCCGGACGGTCCAGGCGGCTTTCGCCTTCATGGCGGTGGGGCTGGCGGTCAAGGCCGCTTTGTTCCCGCTGCATTCCTGGCTCCCCAACGCCTATGCCTACGCGCCGTCAGTGGTTTCCGCGTTCCTGGCGGCGACAGCGACCAAGGTGTCGATCTACGTTCTGATCCGGACCTATTTTTCGGTCTTCGGGCCTGAATTCTCCTTCGAGGTGATGACTCTCGGTCCCGTGCTGATGGTGCTTTCCATAGCCGCCATGCTGATCGGATCTATGATCGCCATATTCCAGGACGACATCAAACGGTCCTTTGCCTACTCCAGCGTGGCGCAGATCGGCTACATGGTGCTCGGTATCGGTTTTGCGACGGTGCTGGGCGTGACCGGCGGCATGCTCCACCTGTTCAACCACGCGCTGATGAAGGGCGCGTTGTTCCTGGCGTTGGGCTGTCTAATTTGGCGTACCGGTTCCGTGTCGATTACAGCGATGCAGGGGCTTGGCAAGCGGATGCCCTGGACCATGGCGGCAATCGTCGGCGGCGGCCTGAGCCTGATTGGCGTGCCGCTCACCGTCGGCTTCATTTCGAAATGGTATCTGCTGCTGGCCGCGATCGACAGCGGGCTTTGGTGGGTCGCCGTGTTCATCCTGATCTCCTCATTGATGGCGATCATCTATGTCTGGCGGCTGGTAGAGGTCGCCTATCTGTCGCCCTCGCCGGATGGCGCGCCAAGCGGTGAAGCACCTTTGGTTATGCTGATCCCGACCTGGGTCCTGGTGCTGGCGAACTTCTACTTCGGCGTCGATACGCGGGTTAGCGTCGGCGTTGCGACCGAGGCAGCCAAGTATCTGCTGGGAGCCGGGTCATGAGTGCGCCTGATCTGATCCTCCTTGCCATGGCGATACCGCTGATCGGCGCCGTCCTGATCGTGCTGGCCGGAAAATCGCCGAATCTAAGGGAGACTGTGACCTTTGCGACCGCTATTTCGCTGTTTGCGGTCGTGGTGTCGCTGGTTTCTGGGGTCTTCCATGGTGAGCGGCCCGCCGTGTCGCTTATCGAAATCCTGCCGGGGCTCGACATCCGTTTCGAGATCGAGCCGCTGGGGATGATGTTCGCCTGCATCGCATCCGGGCTGTGGATTTTGAACTCGGCCTATTCGATCGGTTACATGCGGGCCAAGAAGGAGCACGCGCAGACCCGCTTCTACGCCTGTTTCGCGATTGCCATTTTCGGGGCGATCGGCGTGGCGACCGCCGGCAACATGATGACCCTCTTCATTTTCTACGAGGTGTTGACGGTCTCGACCTATCCGCTGGTCGCCCACCACCAGGACGCCGAGGCGCGCCGGTCGGGCCGCGTCTATCTGGGCATTCTGCTTGGCACCTCGATCGGGTTGCAGCTCGTTGCCATCATTTGGACTTGGTTTGCGACGGGCACATTGGATTTCCGCGAAGGCGGTATCCTGAACGGCCATCTCGAAGGGCCGCTGCTCGGGTTGCTGCTGCTGCTGTACGTCTATGGCATCGGCAAGGCGGCGCTGATGCCGCTGCATCGCTGGCTGCCGGCGGCGATGGTCGCGCCCACCCCAGTCAGCGCCCTGTTGCACGCGGTTGCGGTTGTGAAGGCGGGCGTATTCACCGTGCTGAAAGTAATCGTCTACATCTTCGGGGCGGAGTTCCTGCGCGAGACGGGCACCGGCGACTGGCTGATGTATATCGCCGGCGCGACCGTGTTGCTCGCCTCCTTCGTCGCCATGACAAAAGACAATCTGAAGGCGCGGCTGGCCTATTCGACAGTGAGTCAGCTCTCCTATGTGATACTCGGTGCGGCGCTGTTTATGCCACTCAGCGTCGTTGGCGCGGGCATGCACATCGCCATGCACGCGGTCGGCAAGATCACCTTGTTTTTCTGCGCCGGCGCGATCTACGTGGCTTCGGGCAAGACAGAGATCAGCGATATGAAGGGGATCGGCCGAGTGATGCCGGTGACCCTGTTCGCCTTCTTTGTCGGCGCGCTCAGCGTCATCGGTCTGCCGCCGATGGGCGGCTCGTGGAGCAAATATTATCTGGCGCTCGGCGCCTATGATGCAGGAGAGTTGGTTTTCATCGGCGTATTGATGGTCTCCTCGCTGCTGAACGTGGCCTATCTGCTGCCTGTTGTCGGGCGCGGTTATTTCAGCCGGCCGGCCGGCGACGATGGCAGCGAGAAGCCGGCGATCAAGGAAGCGCCGATGTTCTGTCTCATCCCGCTGTGCCTGACGGCGTTCGGCTGCCTGGCGATGTTCTTCTATGCCGACCAGCTTTACCAGTTTCTGCGGCCGATTGGTGGAGGCTGACATGGCCAACGGGAAGGACGGTGGCAAAACCTATTGGCTCGAAAGGCCAGGCAGCGCCGACAAGATCTGGTGGGTTCTCATAATCCTGTGCGTCCTGCTGACCCTCGCTGATTTCGTCTACGAGAAGCATCCGCACTACGCGGTCGAAAAACTGGTCGGCTTCTATTCCGTGGCCGGAATCGTGTTCAGCATCGTTGCGGTCTTGGTGGCGTTGGGGCTGCGCCGGTTCCTGATGCGTAAAGAAGATTATTACGATGACGATTGAGCATCTGTCGCCTGGCCTGATTCTGATCGTTGGCGCCGTATTGGTGCCGGTGCTGCGGGGACATTTGCGCTCAGCCTACATGCTGTTGCTGCCGGTTTTGTGCGGCTGGCAGATGTTGAACCTGGAGATGGGCGAATTCGGGACGTTCACCGCGTTCGATTATTCGCTGGTCATGCTGCGGGTCGACAAGCTCAGCCTCGTCTTCGGCTATATCTTCACGATCGCCGCTTTTCTCAGTGTTTTCTACGCCCTGCATATCAGGGACACCGTCCAGCAAGTGGCCGGATTGTCCTACGCCGGCGCGGCGATCTGCGCCGTCTTCGCCGGCGATATGGTCAGTCTTTTCGTCTTCTGGGAACTGACCGCGCTCACTTCCGTCTTCCTGATCTGGGCGGCGCGGTCGGAGCGCGCTTACCGCACGGGCATGCGCTATCTGGTTATCCAGATCACATCCGGCGTTCTGCTGCTTTCGGGGGCGATCCTGATTGTCGGGGAGACCGGATCGATCACCTTCAGCCAGATCGGCATCGACAGTTTGGGCGGCAAGCTGATCCTGCTCAGCTTCGGCATCAAGGCGGCCTTCCCGCTGCTGCACAACTGGCTGCAGGACGCCTATCCGGAAGCGACGGTTACCGGCACGGTATTCCTCAGCGCCTTCACCACCAAGCTTGCGATCTACGCGCTGGCCCGCGGTTACCCCGGTACCGAGATGCTGATCTGGATTGGCGCCACGATGGCGGTTTTCCCGATCTTCTACGCGGTCATCGAAAATGATTTGCGCCGGGTGCTGGCGTACTGCCTGAACAACCAGCTTGGCTTCATGGTCGTCGGCGTCGGTATCGGCACGGACCTGGCGCTGAATGGTGCGGTGTCTCATGCGTTCGCGGGCATCCTCTACAAGGGTCTCCTGTTTATGACGATGGGCGCGGTGTTGTACCGCGCGGGTACGGCAAACGGGTCCGATCTCGGTGGGCTCTACAAATCGATGCCGTGGACGACCACGTTCTGCATTGTCGGTGCCGCCTCAATTTCCGGCATGCCGCTGCTGGGCGGTTTCGTGACAAAATCGATGATCCTGACCGCCGCGGCGGAGGAGGGTCATTGGATCGCCTGGACCGTCCTGGTGTTTGCCTCTGCCGGAGTGATCTATCATTCGGCGATAAAGGTCCCGTATTTAGCCTTCTTCGCGCAGGATTCCGGCAAGCGGGTTCAGGAAGCGCCGCTTAACATGCTGATCGCCATGGGGATCACCGCGTTCCTATGCGTCGCCATTGGGGTCTATCCGGATCCGCTCTACGCAATTCTGCCCTATGCGGTGAATTACGTGCCCTATACGACGGCCCACGTGATCACGATGCTGCAGTTGCTGGCATTTGCCACATTGGGCTTCGCGCTACTGCAACGCTACGGTTTCTACCCACAGGAACTGCGCGGCATAAATCTCGACACCGATTGGATTTATCGTCGATTGGTCCCGCGCACCGTGGCCGCGTTCATGAGGAGCCTGGTACAGGCGCGCGACGAGCTGCGCCGCTGGCGGTCTTCGTTGGCGACCTATCTGTTGGCCCGAGTGTTCCACTATCACGGGCCGCGCGGAATCCTCGCCCGGACCTGGGCGATCAGCGGCGCCGCGCTATGGGTAATGCTGTTGCTCGGCGGCTATTTGCTGGTCTATTACCTCTGACCGCTCGTCGTCGGCACGAGCGCCAGCCGTCGCCGGAAAACCAGACTTAATGAGCCACGCCAGCCTGTACAGTTCGCCCGCGGGGTCGAAGGGGCAGTACCGCACGCTGCTCACCCTGATGCCCTATCTGTGGCCGGTGGGCCAATGGGGCATGCGCGCGCGGGTCTTCATCGCCTTCGGCCTGATGGCGCTGTCGAAGATCGTCAATGTCTATGTACCGCTATTCTACCGGGATATCGTCGACGCCCTGACCGTGGAAACGGCGCTCGCCGTGGCGCTGCCGATCGGTTTGCTGTTCGCCTATGGCGGATCTCGGGTGCTGTCCGTCGTCTTCGCCGAGATGCGTGAGGCCATCTTCGCGCGCGTCGCACAGCGCGCCGTGCGGAATGCGGCGCTACGTACCTTTCAGCACCTTCATGCGCTGAGCCTGCGCTTCCATCTCGAACGGCAGACCGGTGGGCTGTCGCGCATCATCGAGCGCGGCGTGAAGGGCATCGAGTTCGTGCTCGCCTTCATGATGTTCAACATCATCCCGACCTTGCTGGAGATCGGGCTGGTCTGCGCCATCCTTTGGGGGCTATTCGATGTCTGGTACGCGCTGGTCACCTTCGTGACCATCGTCGGCTACATCGTCTTCACCTTGGTCGTGACCGAATGGCGCATTCAGTTCCGGCGCGAGATGAACGACCGCGATACCGAAGCCAATACCAAGGCCATCGATAGCCTGCTGAATTACGAGACGGTCAAATATTTCGGCAACGAGGCGCATGAGGCGACGCGCTTCGACGGCTCCATGCGGCGCTACGAGGAAGCCTCGGTACGCAACACGGTGACCCTGTCCTATCTCAATGTCGGGCAGGCCGCGATCATTTCCGCCGGGCTAATCCTGATCATGTTCATGGCCGGCAACGAAGTCGTCGAAAAGACGATGACGGTCGGCGATTTCGTCATGGTCAACGCCTACCTGATCCAACTCTATCTGCCGCTCAACTTCCTGGGTTTCGTCTACCGCCAGATCCGCCAATCGCTGACGGATATGGAGGTGATGTTCAACGTGTTGGAGGTGCCTGCCGAGATCACGGACAAGACGGATGCCAAGCCGCTTGCCGTGAACGGCGCGGAAGTGCGCTTCGAGCATGTCGATTTCAACTACGACGCCAGAAGGCCGATCCTGAAGGACGTATCCTTCACCGTCCCGCCGGGCAAGACGGTCGCCATCGTCGGCCCCAGCGGGGCGGGCAAATCGACGCTGAGCCGTATCCTGTTCCGGTTCTACGATGTCGCGGCGGGAAGCGTGCAGATCGACCGTCAGGATATTCGCGATATCACGCAGGAAAGCCTGCGCGCCGCGATCGGGATCGTTCCGCAGGATACGGTGCTGTTCAACGACTCGATCTACTACAACATCCTGTACGGTCGCACCGATGCCAGTTCGGCGGAGGTGGAGCAGGCGGCGCGGATGGCCCGTATCCATGATTTCATCATGGATCTGCCGGATGGGTATGAGACCGGCGTCGGGGAGCGCGGGCTGAAACTGTCCGGCGGCGAGAAGCAGCGGGTTGCCATCGCGCGCACGATCCTCAAAAACCCGGCAATATTGCTGTTCGACGAGGCGACCTCGGCCCTCGATACACACACGGAAAAGGAAATCCAGGAGAGCTTGCGCGAAGTATCGAGCGACCGCACGACTCTGGTGATTGCGCACCGTCTGTCCACCGTGATCGATGCGGACGAGATTCTCGTGCTGCAAGCGGGCGTGATTGTGGAGCGGGGCCGGCATGGGGAATTGCTGAACCGCGGCGGTGCTTATGCCAAGATGTGGACCCGCCAGCAGGAAGCCGCTGCGGATGAAGAGGAGGCGGATGGTGATTGTTGAGGAGGGCTTATGTCGCGTTTGGACCCCTTAAAACCGGAGGACATGCCGGCCGCGCAGCGGCGCTATTACGATTCGATCAAGAACCGTCCGAACAACAAAGACCTACCGGATGGCACGCCGCTCACGGGCCCGTTCCATGCCTGGCAGCGGAGCCCGGCATTTGCGGAAAAACTGGCGGTTCTGGAGCAATATCTGCGCAAGGACGGTTTGCTGGAACCGCGGCTCTTGGAATTGGCGACGATAACGGTCGGCCGCATCTGGTCCGCGGAGATCGTTTTCGGATCGCATGGGCCAGCCGCCGTTGCCGCGGGGATCGATAGCGATATCGTCGAGGCCATCCGGCGCCGCGAGACGCCGGTATTCGAGAAGGCAGACGAGGCGGCCGTGTACAACTTCACCTATCAATTGACGACCGCGTATGAGGTCGATGACGCGACCTACCAGGACGCGTTGGACGTGCTCGGCGAAGATGGGCTGGTCGAGCTGATCGGATTGGCCGGTCTTTACGTTACCGCCTCGATGACGTTGAACGCCTTTCGCATTCCGGTCCGCCCGGGGATGGCGCGGCCCTATCCCGACAAACAGTAATCAGATGCCGAGGATCGCAATATGCCTTTGAAAGTTGTTGGCGCCGGGTTCGGCCGCACCGGAACGAATTCGCTGAAATTGGCCCTCGAAAAGCTTGGGCTCGGACCGTGCCACCATATGTTTGAAGTGCGAACCAATCCGGACCAACTGCCCTATTGGGAAGCCGCGGTGCGCGGCGACACAATGGATTGGGACGAGGTCTTCGCGGACTATGGCGCGAGCGTGGATTGGCCCTCGGCGGCCTTTTGGCGAGAGCTCGCCGATCACTTCGCCGACGCCAAAGTCCTGCTTTCGGTCCGGCCGGCCGAGGATTGGGTGAAAAGCATTCACAACACGATATATGCCAGCCTGATGAAGCGCGCGACCGATCCTGAAGGGGCAGGACGGAACCGGCGCGAGATGGCCTATGAGTTGATCGTCAACCAGACGTTCCACGGCAAATTGGGCGACGCCGACCACGCAAAGTCGGTCTATGAAGCGCATATCGCCGAAGTGCAGCGTACGATCGCGCCGGATCGCTTGCTGACCTACAACGTGGCGGAGGGCTGGGAACCGCTCTGTGCGTTTCTCGGCGTGCCTGTGCCGGACGAGCCCTTTCCCCTGACCAACACGACGGCGGACTTCCAGGCGCGCATCGTCGAACGCGACAAGCGCGGCGAAGGGTAGGGATCGTTTCAGTCCGCTGCGCTTTGCTGACCGCGTATTCGAGCGGCGGCACCTTCCAGTTCGGAGGCCGTGTCGAGGCGGCCTTTCTCGTCCAGCATGCGGAGGTCGACAAACAGCCGCATGGCGTCCGACTCGCTGCTGATGAACGGCCGTTCCTTTTCCAGATCGTCGAAGATGCCCTGAACAAAATAGGGCGTGATATCGCGGGCGAT
>CAJWOT010000040.1 GCA_913044215.1 uncultured Rhodospirillaceae bacterium
CCGAAAAGATAGGTTTAACAGCCCTTGGTCGGTGCGGAGGCTGTTAGCACGTCTTTTCCTTGATCGGCTAACTCATCTGGAGTAGTCGATAACGGTCAAACGCCTCTAATTACAGCTTTCCTCCAGTTCGGAGCCCAACATGAGAATCTCATTCGCGTCCCCGAGTCTACCCAAGACCGGGGCAATCGTCGTCGGCGTCAAGGACGGCAAAGAACTAACACCGGCCGCGACCGAAATCGACAAGCGGACCGGTGGCGCGATCAAGCGAGCCCTGGCTTCCGGCCGGTTTACGGGGGCTAAAGGTCAGTCCTTGGAAATCGTTGCGCCGGCCGGCATCGGCAATTCACGCATTCTACTTGTCGGACTTGGTAAGGGGCTCGACGAGTTGGCGCAACAGGCACTTGGCGGCCGGGTGTTTGCGCGGATGAACAGCGTGGGAGAGTCGGCAGCGACCGTTCTGGTCGACGACGGCGCTGATGATTTGCCGGCGGCGGGGGCTCAGATCGCCTATGGCGCGCGTCTCAAGAGCTATCGGTACGACAAATACAGGACCAAGGAGGACACCAGTAAGAAGCCGACCTTGCGTACGCTGGCGATACGTGTCGACAGCTTCGCCAAGGCGCGCCGCGCATTTGCTTCCTTAGACAAGGTCGCAGATGGCGTTTTCTTCACGCGCGATCTGGTATCCGCGCCGCCGAACGATCTTTATCCGGAAACCTTTGCCGCAGAGGTGAAGAAGCTGACCGACCTCGGCGTCAAGGTCGAAGTGTTGGGTGAAAAACAGATGCAGCGTCTCGGCATGGGTGCCTTGCTTGGCGTGGGGCAGGGGTCGATCCGCGAAAGCCGTCTGGTAGTCATGCGTTGGAATGGTGCTGCTCGCAACAAGAAGCCCGTTGCTTTCGTCGGGAAGGGCGTAACGTTCGATACTGGCGGTATCTCTCTCAAGCCCGCGCAGGGCATGGAGGAGATGAAATGGGACATGGGCGGTGCTGGCACGGTGTCCGGTCTGATGAAAGCGGTCGCCGGCCGCAAGGCGAAAGCCAATGTGATCGGTGTGATCGGCTTGGTGGAAAATATGCCTGGCGGCAACGCGCAGCGGCCAGGCGATATCGTCAAATCGATGTCAGGTCAGACGATCGAGGTAATCAACACGGACGCCGAGGGACGCTTGGTTCTGGCCGACGCGCTTTGGTACACGCAAGATCGGTTTAAGCCGCAATTCATGGTCGATCTGGCCACCTTGACCGGTGCCATGATCATCGCCCTTGGGCACGAACACGCCGGGCTGTTCTCCAACGACGATGATCTAAGTGCAAAATTGCACGAAGCCGGGGAGGCGACGGGCGAGAAAGTGTGGCGCTTCCCGCTTGCCGATGCGTACGACAAGATGCTCACCAGTCCGGCAGCCGACATGAAAAATATCGGAGGACGGCCTGCCGGCTCGATTACCGCGGCACAGTTTCTGCAGCGCTTCGTCAACAAAACGCCGTGGGCCCATCTCGATATCGCTGGCGTCGCCTGGTCGAACAAGGAAGCCGATACCGTGCCGAAAGGCGGAACCGGATACGGCGTCAGGCTTCTCGACAGGCTGGTGCGCGACAATTACGAGGACTAATCCAGGGCGTCTTGACTGAAATTCGATTCTATCATCTGCAACGAACGACGCTTGAGCGGGCGCTGCCGGTCCTGCTGGAGAAGACGCTTGAGCGATCTTGGCGGGCTGTTGTGATGATGCGTTCGAAGGAACGCGTCGATGCGTTGAACGGATATCTTTGGACATACAGCAATGACGGCTTCCTGCCTCACGGCAGCGCCGAGGACGGCAACCCTGCCGCGCAGCCGGTTTGGTTGACGGAAGTCGACGAGAACCCGAACGAAGCCGATGTCCTGTTTCTCACGGACGGCGCGGTCTCGGAAAATGTCGGGTTGTTCGACCTGTGTTGCGAATTGTTCGACGACAGTGATGCCGAAACGGTGAATGCCGCGCGCGGCCGATGGAGCGCTTACCTTGAGGCGGGTCATCACCTGACCTACTGGCAGCAGAATGAGCGCGGTGGCTGGGAAAAAAGGGCGGAAGCGAACGAGCCTGTCACCTCTGCATAAATTCGATTTGAACTGTTGGTCGAAAGCGTCGGGTGGATACTCAGGACCGCAATGAAAAACAGCGGACTAAGCCCGCCGTTCTCCTAAACAATGATCGCTGCTAGGCCGCCCTGCGCGGCTTGCGCCGGGGTGCGGCCGGCCTCTTCGCACGAGGCTTGAGGCGAACAACACGGCTCGTTGTCGAGCGCCCCACTGTTGTCTTGCGTGCAACAGTCTTTTTGGTCGCCGTTTTCTTCGCGACCGGCCGACGGACGGTCGTCTTCCGTGCCGTCGTGGCCCGAGCCCGTGTTCCCGTGGTGCGCGCGGTCGGGCGGCGTTTCGCCACAGTGCGCGGTTTCCGCGCTGTGGTGGTTTTCTTGCGTGCTACAGATGCCATCTTCTGGCTCCTTAGTTCAGTTCAACCAGGGCGCCCGGTCGCCCAGGCAACAACGTAATCAGGCGCATCGGTAACAGTGCAGCGTTAACGAAACGTAACGATTGCTCCCAATTTAAATAAAATCGATGGTCGACAAATTGGAAGACAACACCAGCTTAGTTAAAGCGGAGTACTCATACGAAAATAGTTTTTCGCCGATCAAATATTCGAAGCGCGGTTTTCATTGCTGGAAGTGTCGGCGAACAGAGCGCTTGCCCGGCTCTGCGGCCCCGTCTATAACCCCGCATCTTTTCGCTACGGGCGCATTAAAGGAAATCAATCAATGGCTATCGAACGTACCTTGTCGATCATCAAACCGGACGCCACGCGCCGCAATCTGACGGGCAGCATCAACGCACGGTTCGAGGCGGCAGGTCTTCGCATCATCGCTCAAAAGCGGCTTCAGTTGAGCCTGGCACAGGCAGAACAGTTCTACGCCGTGCACAAGGAACGTCCGTTCTATTCCGATCTCTGCGCGTTCATGACGTCAGGACCTGTCGTCGTGCAGGTTCTCGAAGGAGAGGGCGCGATCGCCAAAAATAGAGAGGTCATGGGCGCAACGAACCCCGCCGATGCCGCGGACGGCACAATCCGCAAGGATTTTGCCGAGTCGGTCGAGGCCAACTCGGTTCACGGCTCGGACGCGCCGGAAACCGCGGCGGAGGAAATCGCGTATTTTTTCAGCCAGACGGAAATCGTCGGCTAGCTGCGCCCGCTTTCTAAAGCAGAGTCGCCGCCATAATCAGCAGCAGGATGGCGGTGGCTGCCGATCCATAGGCCAGCAACTTCACAACCCGGCTCCAAGTCTGAAGATTCTCTTGAGGGGCGTCTTGGAATGCCAATTTGTGCATTGCAGGGTCTCCGAAAATAGCTCGCGTGAATGAATTAGTCCCTTAGGTAAACCGTCGCGGCAAATTTGACAAGCTAGTCCCGCGACGGGTTCGAAAGGGCTCCTGTGGGCGCTTGGCTGTCGCTTATGGTAACCCGCTCGTCAACAACGGTGACGCGTCCTTCGGCGATCAACCGGACAACGCGGGGATAGAGCCGATGTTCCAGGGCCAGGATCCGCGCCGAAAGCGCCTTCGCGTCATCGTCGTCCAACACCGGGACGGCAGCTTGCGCGATAATCGGCCCTTCATCGACTCCCGGACGTACAAAATGGACGCTGCATCCGGCGAGTTTGACGCCTGCATCCAACGCTTGCTGCTGCGCGTCGAGGCCCTTGAACGACGGCAGCAGCGAGGGGTGGATATTCAGCAGCCTGTCTGTCCAGTGTGAGACGAAACCTTCTGTCAGGATCCGCATAAAGCCGGCGAGGCAGACCAATTCGGCGTTCGCGTCTTCGAGAACCCTCGTAACCTCGGTATCGAAAGCCTCTCGCGTTTCATATTCGCGATGATTCAGGACCGATGTTCCGATCCCGGCGTCCTGCGCGCGCAACAGTCCCACCGCATCGGGATTGTTCGAGATGACGTGGATGATTTCAGCCGGGAAATCGGGCGCACCGCAGGCATCGATCAACGCTTGAAGGTTTGAACCCCTGCCGGACAACAACACCGCCACACGGAGCATGGAGTCTACGTCGCCTCCCTAAAACGCACGGCTTGTCCGGACCCGCGTGCAGCGACCCGACCGATTTCGAAAACGGTTTCACCTTGGGACTCGCACGCATCGCGAATGTCGGCTGAGGCGTCTGGATCGACGATTACCGCCATTCCTATTCCGCAATTGAAGGTTCTCCGCATTTCCGGGGCGGCGATCCCGCCAGCTTCGGAAAGCCACCCAAAGACGGGCTGTTCCGGCCAGCTACCGACGGTAATTTCGGCTGCGAGGTCCGCTCCCATGACCCGAGGCAGGTTTTCCGGTAAGCCGCCGCCGGTAATGTGCGAGAAGCCATGAACGCCGCCGGCCTCCAGGGCCGCAAGACAACTCTTCACATAGATTCGGGTCGGCGTCATCAGACAGGCTGCCAGCGTGCTCCCTGGTTGAAATGGGGCTTCGGCCGACCATGTGAGACCCGAATTCGCCATGACTTTCCGAACCAGCGAATAGCCGTTCGAATGAACACCGCTCGATGCAAGACCCAGGATCACGTCGCCTTCGACGGCCTGATCGCCGGTAAGCAACTGTCCGCGTTCGGCCGCGCCGACGGCGAAACCGGCCAAATCATAATCATTGTCGGCATACATGCCGGGCATTTCCGCCGTTTCGCCGCCGATAAGAGCACAGCCTGCTTGCTGGCATCCCTCAGAAATGCCAGCGACGACGCTCTTCGCGATGGCGGCGTCCAGCGTCCCACATGCGAAATAGTCGAGAAAGAAAAGCGGTTCGGCCCCTTGGACGACGAGATCATTGACGCACATGGCGACGAGGTCGATGCCGACCGAATCATGCCGGCCGGAGTCGAGGGCGATTCGCAGTTTTGTTCCGACCCCGTCGGTCGCCGCGACCAATACCGGGTCGCTAAAACCGGCGGCTTTAAGATCGAAAAGCCCACCGAAACCACCCAATGCCGCATCCGCGCCGGGACGGGAAGTCTGCCGCGCCAGAGGTTTTATGGTTTCGACAAGAGCGTTCCCCGCGTCGATATCGACACCGGCGTCACGGTACGAAAGACCGTTATCTGCTGTTTCTTGCGCTATGGTTTCCTCATGGGGCTACGAGGTATACAACGGGCGCAGAAGATACTTTATCCGGGAGGGTTTGCAATGCTCCTCCATCGTGTCCATTGCGTTTCAAAGGCCTTACGTTGGCGACACGCCGGACAGGGGATTTGCGTGGATGCTTAAGAACGCTCTTCTAGCTTTCGGAGCTGTGTTGGTCTCTATGGCGATGTCGGCAAATGCCGGCTTCGCACAGGGTCGGGATATCTTCAGTGTAAGCGGTGTCGTTGTCGATGCTCGTGCCGACAACGAGCTTGCCGCAAAGGCTACCGGCATCGCGCAAGGTGAAATGGATGCATTTCGGACCTTGTTGCAGCGGCTAACCCTGCAGCGCGACCATGACCGTCTCCCCGATCCTGAAAAAGAAGCGATTACCGCCCTGGTGAGGGACTTTTCGGTCGACCGCGAGAAGTTTGGTGGCGGCCGCTATATCGCAACCCTGACGGTGAGGTTCAAAGCCGACAGGGTGCGCAAAGTATTGCACGACGCCGATATTCCCTTTGCGGAGACAGCTAGCCGCCCGGTCCTCGTTCTTCCGGTTTTTCAGACCGCGGGGGCGACCGCACTTTGGGAAGATACGAACCCCTGGTTTGCCGCCTGGTCCCGCCTTGGCCGGCGCAGTGGATTGCAGCCTTTGTTGCTGCCCGTTGGAGATTTGTCAGATGTCGCGGTGATCAGTGCCGAAGAGGCCGTCCTTGGCGACAAAGCGAAACTTTCGGAAATTGCGAGCCGATATGGCGCCGGAGAGACAATGGTCATTGTCGCCTCGCTTATTGTGGATCAGACATTCGGGTTGCTGCGGGTGGAGGTTGCGACGTCGCGCTTTGGCGGAAACAGCACCGGGCAGACCGAATTCCAGAAGTTCGAATCGCAAGCCAACGGGTCACGTGATCAATTGTTGGATCAAGCGGCGAAGAGCGTCGCCCTTGCGGTTGAAGATGGCTGGAAGCAGAAAAATATTTTTGAGCGCGGTGTCGAGCAGCGCATTGTCGTTCAAGTTCCTATAGACAATCTCGGCGATTGGCTTTCCGTTCGCGAACGCCTCAACAGCATCGCGGCGGTCAAAGAGTTGCACGTTCTGCAGTTGTCTGTTGACCGGGCGGAAGTGGAGCTTGCCTATCTCGGGAGTGCGGACCAACTCCGTCTTGCGATGGCACAGAGCGAATTGGACCTAAGTTACGCGGCGGACAAGGCGGTCTGGACCTTGCTATCAGGGTCCGGCCGGTAACGATATGTCCCCCAGCGCGATCGCCGGAAACATTCCCAATCTGATAACGCTGGCACGCCTGTTCGCGGTGCCTTTGCTTGTCTGGCTGATCATTCATGGTGAAATCGCTGCCGCTTTTTGGGTGTTCGTTCTCGCCGGCGTGTCGGACGCGCTGGACGGGTTCATTGCGAAACGCTTCGGGTTCGTCACCACACTGGGAACCTATCTGGATCCCGTCGCTGATAAAGCGTTGCTGGTCAGCGCCTATATCACTTTGGGGCAGGCAGGGCACATCAATGCCTGGCTGGTGATCCTGGTCGTGTTTCGGGATGTATTGATTATCGGCGGCACCGTCTTATTCCATACGCTGGACCGGCCGGTGGAAATGCGACCATTCTTCATCAGTAAGCTCAATACACTGTTGCAAATACTTCTGATCGCCGTGCTGCTCGGCAATCTCGGTATTGGGATTCCAGACTTCGATAGCCTTCCCACACTGGCATTTTTCGTCGGCGTCACGACGGCACTTTCCGGGTTGGCCTATATGGGCCGGTGGGTTTTCGGTGTTCGTGTCGATCCGAAATGGCGACGTGCGGGGGATGCGATCGCGACCGGCAAACGACTTGAGAGGGGCCGATGACCGCACGGCAGCAAGCCTTCGCCTGGCTTCTCGGTTTCGTTGTCTTTCTGGCGCTCGTCTTTGTCTTGGGCGATGTCCTATTGCCCTTCGTGACCGGGATGGCGATCGCGTACTTCCTGGACCCAGCTTGCGACAAGCTCGAAGAGTGGGGTTGTTCGCGGACTGTCGCGACGAGCCTGATTACGTTCGTTTTCTTTGCGATCCTGGTTGCCGTTCTAATGTTGCTGATTCCGCTCATTTCAGCGCAGCTGATCCAGTTCGCGGAGCGGGTGCCGGGTTATTTCACCGCATTGCGCGAAAAAATCGTTCTTCTGATGAGCCTCGTCGAGAGCCGATTGGCCGAAGAGCAGGTCCGACAATTGGAAGAATTGTTTGCGACGGCTTCGAAGACGGCGCTGTCCTATACGGCAGGTTTCGCGAACCATGTGATCAGCGGCTTGGGTACCCTACTGTCTCTGCTGTCCCTGGCGATTATCACGCCGGTCGTGACGTTTTATCTCTTGCGGGACTGGGACCGGATTGTCGGCAAGGTTGATAGCTGGTTGCCGCGTGACCGGGTCGAAATGATACGCGAGCAGGTCGGGCTGATTGATGAGACCTTGGCTGGTTTTGCGCGCGGTCAAGCCATGGTTTGTGTACTGCTCGGCGTATTCTACGCCATTGGCCTGTCGCTTGTCGGTTTGGATTTCGGCATGATTGTCGGATTTGTGACCGGCTTAATCTCTTTCGTCCCTTATTTTGGCATGTTGTTCGGCTTCGTCGCTGGGATGGGAATTGCGATCGCGCAATTCGGAGATTTGGTGCCGATTGCAATGGTCGCGGCTGTTTTCGGGGCCGGTCAGGTCCTTGAGGGAAATTTCCTGACACCAAAGCTGGTCGGTGACCGGGTCGGGCTCCACGCCGTGTGGATCATCTTTGCGCTTCTGGCA
Organism: uncultured Rhodospirillaceae bacterium; assembly: GCA_913044215.1. Taxonomy (GTDB): domain Bacteria; phylum Pseudomonadota; class Alphaproteobacteria; order UBA8366. The sequence goes on from CAJWOT010000040.1 coordinate 7,958, forward strand.
GGAGGCAGCTTGTTCGGTTTCGTTGGTGTCATGTTGGCGGTACCGATCATGGCGGTCATCGGTGTGCTTGCCCGTTTCGTCCTGGGACATTACCTCGATAGCCCGATGTATCGGTCGAAGATGGTCTCGCCGGGCGAAAGCGAAACGGAGGGGGAAGGGTGACGGAGCAGCTGGTCCTTGACCTGGGGCACCGATCGGCCCACGGCGTTGAAGACTATCTGGTGGCGCCTTGCAACCAGGACGCGGTGGCATGGTTGGACCGTTGGCCGGACTGGCCAGGCCCGGCGTTGGCGCTGCATGGCCCGGCGGCCTGCGGTAAGACGCATTTGACTCATATCTGGATGAATCGCAGCGGTGCCCAACTACTGAGTGCTGGGGAGTTGTCGGAATTGGCGCCGGACCGTGTGATGGCGCAGGGACATAACGTCATTGTCGATGATGCCGGCTCCGGAATCGACGAGCGCGCGTTGCTGCATCTCTACAACATGATTGGGGAGGCGGGAGGCAATTTGCTGCTGGCGGGCAGAATGCCGCCTTCGCGCTGGATGGTCGGCCTCGCCGACCTACGTTCACGTTTGAATGCCGCGCCCGCTGTCGCCATCGGGAGGCCGGATGATGCACTGATCGGTGCGGTCCTCGTGAAGCTGTTTGGCGACAGGCAAGTGCCGGTCGACGGTGAGGTTTTGGCATACGTTTTGGCGCGCATGGAACGCTCCTTCGCGGCGGCGAGAACACTTGTCGCGGCGCTGGATCGGGCGGCGCTTGCTGCACACCGAAGGATAACCATTCCGCTGGCCCGGGAGGTCATGGCGGCATTAGAGGATTCCAATTCAGGGAGGGAATGAATCATGGATTTAGGTATTTCCGGCCGCAAGGCCATCGTTTGCGCGGCGTCCAAAGGGCTTGGCCGCGCCTGTGCCATGTCGCTGGGACGCGAAGGTGTCGAGTTGGTGATCAACGCACGAACCGCTGAGACGCTTGAGGCGACGGCTGAAGAAATCCGTCAGGAAACCGGCGCAAAGGTTACGGCGGTTGCCTGCGACATTACGACGGATGCGGGTAGAGAAGCTGTTCTGTCCGCCTGTCCGCAGCCTGACATCCTGGTCAACAATGCGGGTGGCCCACCGCCTGGCGATTTCCGCAATTGGGATCGCGACAATTGGATTTCGGCCGTCGATGCGAACATGTTGACGCCGATCTTCCTCATCAAGGCGACTGTGGACGGCATGATCGAGCGCAAGTTCGGCCGCGTGGTCAACGTGACCTCTGCCGCCGTGAAGGCGCCGATCGAGATACTCGGTCTGTCAAATGGCGCACGCGCCGGCTTAACGGGTTTTATCGCCGGTCTATCTCGCAAGACGATCCGCCACAACGTGACCATCAACAACCTGTTGCCGGGACCGTTCGACACGGACCGGTTCCGCAGCAATATCCAGGTCCAGGCCGATAATGCGGGCGTCAGCTACGATGAAATGCTCGCAACGCGTTCGGCGGATAATCCGGCCGGACGGGTTGGCGATCCGTACGAGTTTGGCGAAGCCTGCGCCTTTCTTTGTAGCGCCCATGCGGGTTTCATGACGGGCCAAAACCTGTTGATGGATGGGGGCAGTTTCAACAGCACGATGTAGGGCGCGGCAAATTGACCGGTCAGCGTCAGTGGCACCCAAAATCCTGCCGAGTTACACTGTTTTAATTCCGAGTCTTTAGTGGGCTATTGCGGCCGATACTGGTTCGGTGGATCAAAGGCCGCCGGTACCCGCAAAGCCGGGCGTTCGACGAATAGGGGTTGACGACGTGCCAGGTGTTCTCATACGCGGTCGATCGATAAATGCGCAGCCTGATGCCCGTCCGGTGGCGGTGATCGATGTCGGCTCGAACTCGGTACGTCTCGTCGTTTACGATGCGGCGCGGCGCGTGCCCATGCCGGTTTTCAACGAAAAGGTGCTGTGCGGCTTGGGCCGCGGCATTGACAGTACGGGACGGCTCGATCCCGAGGGCGTTACCATGGCGCTGGATGCATTGCAGCGCTTTGCCGTTTTGACCGATTCCATGGGGGTCGACGATCTGACAGTGATCGCGACGGCCGCGGTTCGTGAGGCCGAGGATGGCGGCGCATTTGTCGACGCGGTTGAGCAGCGGTGCGGGCTCAAAATTCAACCGATACCGGGAGAGGAGGAGGCAAGGCTTTCGGCCCTTGGTGTTCTTTCCGCGATCCCTGAGGCCGACGGGCTGGTTGGGGATCTCGGCGGTGCCAGTTTCGAGGTTGTCCGCGTTGGAGAGGGCACGATACACCGGCAGGCGACATTGCCCATCGGACCGATTCGGTTGGCCATTCGAAACGGCATGGGTGGAGATTCAGCGTTAAAAGCGATTGACGAACATCTCGAGGGTGCCGGCTGGCTCGGCTCCGGACAGGGCAAGACCTTTTACGCGGTTGGGGGCGCGTGGCGGGCGATGGCGCGTATCCATATGAACCTGACGGACTACCCGCTGCTGGTCGCCCATCACTACGAAATCCCGGGTAAACAGGCCCTTGCATTCGCCAATACCGTCGCCTTGGACGAACACGGTATGCTAGGCAAGTTCTATGGCGGCATTTCCAAAAAACGCGTGGGAACGCTTCCCTTTGCGGCGCAATTGATGAGTCGCTTAATCGAGAAATCGGGTGTTACCAAAGTTGTATTCTCCGCCTATGGTCTGCGCGAGGGCTGCGTATTCGATCGCCTGCCGTCTAAGGTCAAATCGGACGACCCGCTCATCGATGCATGTCTCAATTTGGCGTGGATGACGGGGCGCGCGACCGTCGATGGCGAAGCCTTGTTCCATTGGATGAGCCCGGCTTTCCCCAAGGAAACCGAAGCTGAACGGCGATTACGGCGGGCTGCTTGCCTACTGGCTGATCTCGAATGGTCCGAGCATCCGGATTATCGGGTCGAGCATGCGCTATTGCGAATTCTCCGTTACCCGATGATCGGTGTTGATCATTCAGGGCGGGCTTTTATGGGACTCGCCGTCGCGTCGCGGCATGCGCAGGTTCGCCAAAGGCTTTTTGACCGCTTCCTGGAACCGCTGCTGGACAAGAAGGTGGCGCGAAGGGCGCGCGCGACTGGGTTAGCAATGCGCCTTGGCTATACGCTGTCTGGTGGCGTGATCTCGTTGCTCGAGCAAAGCCACATTCGGCGAGAAGACGATCGGTTGATCTTCGAACTGCCGGAGAGCGCCGGAGTCTTGGTGGGAGACACCGTGCAGCGGCGTTTCCGGTCGTTGGCCAAGGTCCTGCGCTGTGAAGCGCATTTTTCCTATGTCGAGCCGCAACGAAAGGCGATCGGGTAATCACAGTCAGCGCAGGGTCACGCGGCGTTCTATCGCGATCACCCGTTCTGTTTTTTTCTCCTTCGTTCGAAGTAGTGTGAAACGGGCTCGATATTGCCCGGCGGGAAGCGGTGTCGCCTGCTCGTGGGCAAGACTTCGGAACTGCACGGCGGCAGACTTTTTCATCGTGCTGTTGCCGGCTCGAATCCGTTTTCCCTGGCTATCGAAGATCTGCATGACGAACTTGTCGCCCGGATAAAGGCCGGCCACGAAGACGCCGAAATACAGGTTGCCGCGCTTGCGAGAAAGGACGTTTCGCCCATGCAGCCCGTATTGCAGCGCCGCGCGCTTCATGGGCCGCGTTGAAAAACCGGATTGCAAGAGCCTTGTGGGCTGATAGGTGAGCTGTGTCAGGACTTCTGGTCGCCACAGTGCGTTCTTGCCGACCTCGCAACCAGTATGCGTTTCCAGCCCGACGAAGGGATCGATAACCCGATTGCCAAACTGAACCTGAAAGTGCACATGCGGGAACTCTGTTAGGCCGGACAATCCGACCAGACCCAGTTTCTGTCCCATTTGTACGGTCTGTTTCGGTTGTACAGCGATACTGCCCCGTTTCATATGGGCGTATATGGTGCGCCAACCGCCGCCATGATCGATGATGACCGTATTTCCCAAACCGACGTCGAGTACGGCGTCGCGCCCCACAAGGCGAGCATCGACGTCGGGCACGCCGTCTCGGACCCGCTTCACTGTCCCCGGTGCGGCCGCGACGACGGCGATCTCATCGGCAAGCGAAGCGTGGCTGCGCAGCCGGAAATCGGTCCCCTTATGGCCGTTATATGTAAGTGGTCCGCAGCGATAGTCCCGATAGCCAACGCCTGCATTTTGATCGACATATTGCTGCACGAAGCAGTCTGGTCCGATCTCGCAGTCGATGGGTAGGGCGAGACGCGGGGGGGCGGCAAACGCCGGCAGCGGTAGAACGAGAATGACGCTCATCGAGAAGACGAGCCGCATCCACATCAGCTCGATCCTTTACCGATCTTTATAATCTCGGTTTGGCTGCCTTTTGCGGTCAGCGCAACGCGTCCTGCCTTGAGCGCCAGGGCCTGTTCACCGAACAGTTCTCGTCGCCAACCCTTCAAGGCGGGGACATCGGCATTATCATCCGCGGCAATACGGTCGAGATCGTCCGCGCTCGCGATCAGACGCGGGGCAACGTCTTGCGTCTCCGTTACATGCTTCAGCAATACCTTCAGCAGATCGCTGACAGGACCGATTTTTGGCGGACGCGGGTTTGGCTTTTCAAGGCGCGGCAGGTCCGCTTCCGGGACCTCTTTGCCGCGCCTCACGGCGTCCAGAATAGTGCCCGATTTTTCACCATTCACGTACCCCTTCGGTACCGCGCGCATGCGTTTCAAATCATCCGAGGAGCCGGGGGCTTGGGCGGCTATTTCCAGAATTGCGTCATCGCGCATGACGCGGTTGCGCGGGATATTGCGGCCCTGCGCTTCGCGTTCCCGCCAGGCGGCGAGTTCACGCAAAATCGCATGGAACCGCCTGTTCTTGTTGCGGCTTTTAATGCGGCGCCAAGCGGTCTCCGGGTCGAGCCGGTAGGTTTCCGGATCCATCAGGATATCCATTTCCTGATCTAGCCAATGCGTTCTACCGCTTTCTTCCAGCGTATCTGCCAGCTTTTCGTAGGCCGGGCGCAAATGAATGACGTCGGCGAGGGCATATTTCAGCTGCTTTTGCGAGAGCGGCCGGTGCGACCAGTCCGTGAAGCGGGAGGATTTGTCGATACGGGCACCGACGAGCTTCGAAACAAGCGCCTCATAGCCGACCTGATCACCGAATCCGCAGACCATGGCCGCGACTTGCGTGTCGAACAGCGGTTCCGGGATCGATCCCATGCCGTGGAAAAAAATCTCCACATCCTGACGGCCCGCATGAAAGACCTTCAGAAGATCACGGTCCGCCATCAGATTGTAAAGCGGTGTCAGGTCGATATCCGCGGCCAAGGTGTCAATCGCAGCGGATTCCGCCGATCCGGCGATCTGTACCAGACAGAGTTGCGGCCAATAGGTCCGGTCGCGCAGAAACTCCGTATCGACGGCGATATAGTCGGAATTTCTTTGATTCTCGCAGAATTCAGCGAGGGCGTCCGATGTCGAGATGGGTGTAATTTCCATGGCCAAGGAAACTACACTGAGTCGCCAGGGGCAAAAAGGACCAAGCGCCGAGTTTCTCACGTTCGTAACGCGCCGTCTTGACAAGGCGGCGGAATGCGTGCCCTTTGCGCGCCGAAATCCACGCCTCACCGACACGAAAAATGATGCATACCTATCGCACACACAATTGCGGCGAATTGCGCGCCGAACAGGCCGGCAGCGACGCAAGGCTGTCCGGTTGGATCGACCGGAAACGGGATCATGGCAATTTGCTGTTCATCGACCTGCGGGACAATTTCGGTACCACACAGGTCGTTGTCGATGTCAGCAGCTCGCTGTTCCCCGAAATCGAAGCGCTTCCCCTTGAATCCGTCATTACCGTGACGGGACCGGTCGTGCGCCGAAGCGATGAGACGATCAATCCGGGGATACCGACGGGCGAGGTCGAGCTGCAGATTCAGACATTCGACGTTCAGTCGACGGCGGACCCCTTGCCGATGCCGGTTAATCAGGATGCGGGGTATCCGGAAGACATCCGCTTGCGCTATCGCTTCCTCGATCTACGCCGTGAGCAGATGCACCGCAATATTCTGTTGCGCTCCAACGTTATCGCATCGATCCGGCGCCGTATGGTTGACGCCGGTTTTACCGAATTCCAGACCCCGATTCTGACGGCGACGTCGCCTGAAGGCGCGCGTGACTTTCTGGTGCCCAGCCGGACGCATCCCGGCAAGTTCTACGCGTTGCCGCAGGCACCGCAGCAGTTCAAGCAGCTCTTCATGGTTGCCGGCTTTGACCGCTACTTCCAAATCGCCCCTTGCTTTCGCGACGAGGACGCCCGGGCGGATCGCTCTCCCGGTGAGTTCTATCAGCTTGATGTCGAAATGTCGTTCGTCACGCAGGAGGACGTGTTCGCGGCGTTGGAGCCGGTCTTGGCCGGCGTATTCGAGGAGTTTGCGGATGGTCGCAGTGTCACCAAGCCGCCGTTCCCCCGTATTCCCTTTGACGAAGCAATGCTGAAGTACGGGTCCGATAAACCGGACTTGCGGATACCGTTCGAGATTGTCGATGTAACCGAAGCGTTCCGGGGATCAGGGTTTAAGATTTTCGCGCAAGCCATTGAAAAGGGATCGGTTGTGCGTGCTATACCAGCGCCCGGTGGCGGTGCGAAGCCGCGTAGCTGGTTCGACAATATGAACGATTGGGCGCGCAAGGAAGGGGCGCCGGGCCTCGGCTATATCGTCTTCGAAGAAGGCGGCGGGAAAGGCCCGATCGCCCGGAATCTGGATGACGATCGTGTCCTCGCCATCCGCGAGGCGACCGGCTTGTCGGATGGGGACGCGGTGTTCTTCGCCGCGGGATCGCCGGCGGATGCGGCGGACCTTGCCGGCAAGGCGCGGCTCAAGTTCGGCGATGATTTGGACTTGGTGGAGGAGAACGCGTTCCGGTTCTGCTGGGTCGTTGACTACCCGATGTACGAGATGGATCCGGAGACCGGTACGCTCGAGTTTAGCCATAACCCGTTCTCGATGCCGCAGGGTGGGCTGGACGCGCTGGAAAACCAGGATCCGCTGACCATCAAGGCCTATCAGTACGACATCGTTTGCAATGGGGTAGAGTTGTCGTCCGGCGCGATCCGGAACCATCGTCCGGATATCATGTTCAAGGCCTTCGCCCTCGCAGGGTACGACCAGGAAGCCGTGGAAACTCAGTTTGGCGGCATGCTCAACGCCCTGAAGTACGGCGCGCCGCCGCATGGAGGCTCGGCGCCGGGGATCGACCGTATCGTTATGCTTCTTGCCGATGAACCGAATATTCGCGAGGTCGTCGCGTTCCCGATGAACCAGCAGGCGGAAGACCTGATGATGGGGGCCCCTGCAGCCGCTGATGAGCGCCACTTGAAGGAACTCCACATTCGCGTGAATCTGCCGCCGGAAAAAGAATAGTTATCAAAAAGTTAAGGACTTTCCTTGCCAAGGCGCTTTGGATCGTCTTAGGTAGAAAAATTTGCGGCAAAAAAAGCCGCGTCTATCACAGGGAAAGAAATGATGCCTTGGCGGGAGGGGCTGGTCGTTTCGCTCGGCCTATTGGTTGGCGGTTGCTTTCTGTCGGCCTACCAAATCGCGTCCTGGACGGCGACAGGGGTCAGCTACATGCTCTCCGGCAAAGGTGTCGGCGATCATGCCCTATCGCTCGCTCTCAATCAGGATTGTGCCACGTTGCGTATGCTGCAGGGCAAGCAAATCTGCGTCGATTATGGCAGCGATTTCGAGAGCTCCTGGGCGGCGATGGCGTCGACTTGGACCCTGCCGGAGCAATCGGCGGTTAACGATCAGGTCCTGGCGGCGAACGGCCCCGAAGATCCCGTTCCGGATACCACGGTCCCCACTGCACCGACGCAAGCTTCAGAAGCGACGGCTGCCGGAGCCTCACTGGTCGCGATCAATCTGACCAAGCCAGTCGCACCGGTCGCGCGTCAGGAGGCCCGGACCATCGATTTCGACGGCTTGGTCGTGCCTGATTGGGCGGCAGCGCCGCGACGCGATACTGCTTGGCAGCCGAACGCCTTTGCATCGCGCGGGCTCGATCTGAACGGTTTGGTGCGGGCCAAACGCGGTGAAGAAGTTTTAGCTATTGAGCCGATGAAAATAACAGCAGTTCAATCGGTTGAGCCCGCTATTTTTCTCGTGATGGGAAGTTTCCGCGACAGGGCTAACGCGGAAGTTCTCGGTTCCGAGCATGCCGCGGTCAACACCGTGGTGTCGAAGGTCGAGAACGATGGACGCACGATGTATCGGCTGCTCGCCGGTCCCATCGAGAAGGCGTCGTTGACGGCGCTTCGCGTCGACTTGGCAAAGGCCGGTATCCGCAACAGCTGGGCGGTTAAACTATGCCCCGGCAGCTTGACGGCGCCCCCATGCAAGATGCCTGTACAGCAGGCACAACTGCCTTAGATCGAATGCGCTTCCGCTTGGCGTAAGCCGAGCGATCCGTGTTGCAATCGCTTGCGCAGATACATCTCATTGTCCGCGCCTTCATAGATCGTTCGCGCGTCCTGCATGTCGCCACCACCGAAACAGTGCTTCCCGACGCTGGCCCGAACGGAGATTTAATTGCCCTGCCACGGTACGGTGAGAGCATTGAGTTGTGCCTCGATCGTCGCAGCCTGTTTTTTGGGCAAGCGATTCCGGCAGCTTGTTCAGGATCACCGCGAATTCATCGCCGCCGAGACGCGCCACATCGTCGACCTTACGGGTGATTTTCGTGAGGACATTCGCGACCGCCGTTAACACCAGGTCTCCGGCAGGGTGCCCGAATGTATCGTTGGTGGCTTTGAAGCCATCGAGATCGATAAGCAGTAGGACGGCGGGTTCTTCGTATCGTTGTCCCCGCGCTACCGCGCGGTCTAGCGCCTCGACGAAGCCCCTGCGGTTCAGGAGACCGGTATTCTCATCGGTGATCGACAATGTTCGCAGACGGTCGATCTCTGCCTGCTGTTTCGCCGCGTACCGCTCGGCATTTCGCGCGGTCACCAGGGCTTGCTCCAGCATGCGCCGCAACGCGTTGGTGTTGTCCGTACCAAGATCCAAATTGAATGGAACGATCTTATTGCTAAGGCGTTTGCGCGCTGATGGTCGATTGATGTTGGCGCTTTGTTGCGCTGCAAGAGGCATATTCATCGCCCGACTCCCGTGAAAATTATCGACATTTTCTGTATTTCTGCCGTTGGGAGTCGCAAGTGATGTGCCACTGGCTACATCACTGAATCCAATTAAACTTTATGGTTAACAAGAGGTTAATGCTAGCGGCTCCGGAATCATCTGCCGGTGGAGATAGGAATCTTCTACCGTGACTCTAAGTCAGCTTATCTTCAGGCTGATTTCCGGCGAATATGGCGTCGAGATTGTCCAGGGCGCGGAAACCCATCGCGTCGCGCGTGTCTACGGTTGCGCTGCCGATATGAGGCAGCAGGAAGGCATTCGGCAAGTCCAGGTAGTCGTTGTGAAAATTAGGCTCCCCTTCGTAGACATCGAGCCCGATTCCGGAAACCTTGCCGGATTTGGCGGCTGCGATCAGGGCTTCATCATCCACGATATCGCCACGCGCAGTATTCACGACCACCGCACCATCAGGCAGTAAGGCGATCCGGTCGGCATTCAGAAAATGATGCGTTTCCGGGGTCGAGGGGCAGTTGATGGAGAGGAACTGCGCGTTCGGCAGCATGTCTTCCGGATTCTGGTAAAACGTCGCGCCTTGTTCGAGTTCAGCAGACAACTGTGAGCGGTTGCTGTAATGGATTTCCATGTCGAAGGCACGCGCGCGTTTCGCGACAGCGCGGCCGATACGGCCCATTCCGAGAATGCCAAGCCGTTTGCCGGTCACATGGGCGCCCAACAGGCTCGTGGCGTCCCAACGGCCCCACCGGCTTTCGCGCAGCATGGCGGTGGATTCGTGTTGTCGCCGGGCCGCGCCAAGCAGGCAAAGTAAGGCGATATCAGCCGTCGCGTCGGTCAGCACGTCCGGCGTATTGGTCACGGTAATACCGCGCGCTGCCGCCGCCGCAACGTCAATGTGTTCGTATCCAACCGAAAAAGTGGCGATGGCACGCACCCGAGCGTCGAGCTGCTCTATGACCTCGGCTGAAAATTTCTCCGTGGAACATGTCAGGATGGCGTCTGCTTGCGCGCTCTTGGATATCAGCGCGTCGGCATCATATTGTGAGTCGTCGGCGTTGAGCAGCGCGTCGTAGTCGCGGGAGGCACGCGCTTCGACAGCTTCCGGCAGTCTGCGGGTTAGAAGAAGAACAGGACGGTCAGACATGAGAATTTCCTCGGTTATCGCGCGCGCGCTTTGCATACGGCGCATGATCCACAAACCCGCTCGGGAAGCCAAGCATTTGCTATGCAGAAACACCTGAGAACTTTTGTCTTGTCCGGGGCGGCACTGCTCGCGGTGAATGCTTCCGCGCAAGCGCTGACACCAATCGAAATAGTCCCACACAAGGCTGCCTATGTGTTCGAAACGGTCTCCGTTGAGCCCGGCGGTGGCGTTGCGGACGTTACGGGCGGCATGACATTCGAATGGACGGACGCTTGCGAGGGGTGGGCGCTCAATCAGCACTACCTGTTACGCATTTCCGGCAGCGACGGGTCCGAAACGGACATCAGTACCAGCAATGTCACCTGGGAGGCCAAGAATGGTTTGCGATATCGTTTCAATATCAAACGCGGCCGCAACGGGACGCTGGTCGAGGATTTACGCGGGGACGCAAAGCTGGATGCGGAAGGGGCAGCGGGTTCGGTCAAGTTCGAAAAGCCAGACTCGCAAACGATAAAGCTGCCCGCCGGAACGAAGTTTCCGACCGATTTCATGATCAGCCAGATGCGAGCAGCGGTGAAGGGTGAACGTATGGGACGGGAACTGGTATTCGAAGGGTCGGCGGTGGAGGGACCGCAATCGGTGGCCACGACATTTCTGCCGTCTCGCGCAGCGGATAAATCGGATCTATTGAAACCGCCCTTGGGGCCAAGCAAAATTTGGCCGATGTACATTGCCTATTTTCCGGCTGACAATGTCGACGGGCGTGCCGAGACCGAGCTTTCGATCGATGTGCAAGCGAATGGTGTCGTAACGGGATTCGTCGTCGATTACGGTATTTTCAAACTCAAGGCGAAACTCGCGAAGATCGAGACACTACCGGAGACCGGCTGCTAACGGTTTCGCACGCCGGGCAGGCTTTTTACCGCATCTTCCGTCCCTTGATGATGGCGTCGGGGCCCAATTTGGCGCGGACGGCATCGACTGCCTCTTCGACCTGACGTTCTTTCGGCGTTTCTTGGTGTAGTAGATCGGGCGGATCCGCTTCGTCTGCGTCCACGATATCGGCTACCCCGACGCCGATCAGACGGAATGCCGGTCCGTTCGCTTCCTTTTCCAGCAACGATACGGCGGTCCGATAGATAATCTCCGCCAGTTCGGTCGGACTAGAGAGGGTCCGGCTCCGGGTCAGAAGCTGAAAATCCGCGCGTTTCAGCTTGAGGGTGACACTTCTTCCGGCGAGAGACCGTTTTTTCATACGCCCCGCGACGCTTTCGCACAGCGGCCACATGCGCTTGCACAGCGTTTCGAGGTTATAGATGTCTTCCGCAAACGTCGTCTCAGAGGAAATACTCTTGGGCGCGGAGGAGGGGGCGACTGACCGGTCATCGTTGCCGCGCGAGAAATCGTAAAGCCGATGGCCGATGGAGCCGTAGCGCGCGACGAGCTTGTCTTCCTCGACCTTCTGCAAGTGGCCGACCATCGTGATCCCGTCGCGCCGAAGCTTGCTTTCCAGAGCCTTACCGACGCCCCAAATGATCTTCACGGGCTTCGATGACAGGAATGATGTGGCCTCCGCCCGCCCGATCACCGAAAAACCGCGCGGTTTGTCCAGGTCCGAGCCGACCTTGGCGAGGAATTTGTTGTAGCTAAGTCCGACGCTGCCGGTGACGCCGATCTCATCCTCGATCCGCTTTAGGATGAGCGCCAGGGTGCGTGCAGGTGATCCCTTATGCAGGGTTTCGGTTCCGGACAGGTCGAGAAAGGCCTCGTCTATCGACAAGGGCTGCACCAAGGGCGTGTAATCCTTCATGATCGCGCGGACCTCACCACCCACGGCGCTGTATTTCGCCATGTTCGGCCGGATGACAACGGCATCCGGACACGCCTTCAGCGCTTTGAACATCGGCATTGCAGAGCGAACGCCGTACATCCTGGCGACATAGCAGGCAGCCGAAACAACACCGCGATGGCCGCCGCCGACGATCACCGGCAGATCCTTCAGTGACGGGTCGTCGCGTTTCTCGATCGAAGCGTAGAAGGCGTCGCAATCGATATGCGCGATCGACAATGTCGGAAGCTCCGCGTGAGAGATAAGGCGGGGTGAATTGCAATTCGGACAGCGAGACTTCGTCCCATCGTCTTCAAATACGCTGAGGCAGTCACGGCAGAGCCCCGTCTTCATGATGGCTGCACGCCGTCAGGCCAAAGCCATGCGGCGCCCCGAACGCCACTGGAATCGCCGTAGGTCGGAGGGACCAGTTTCGTATCGACCCGGTCGGAGAATACCCATTGCGACCATAGCTTCGGCACATTGTCGTAAAGCCGTTCTATGTTCGAGACACCGCCGCCTAGCACGATGATATCCGGGTCGATGACGTTGATGACGCTGGCAAGCGCGCGTGCGAGCCGGCTTTCGTAGCGTGAGAGGCTGTCTTCGCATGCCGTATCGCCGGTCGCGGCACGCGCTGCAATCTCTCGCGGCGTGAGGGCGTCGCCGGTGTCTGCCTTGTGGTGTGCGGCGAAACCGGTTCCGGAAAGAAAGGTTTCGATACATCCCATCAAGCCGCACGAGCATGGCAGTCCGGGCAGTTCATCGGGAGTGGCCCAGGGCAAGGGGTTGTGACCCCATTCGCCGCCAATCGCGTTGGCACCGGAGAGTATCTTGCCGTTGATGACGATCCCGCTGCCGCAGCCTGTGCCTAGAATAACGCCGAAGACGATTGCGGCGCCGACGGCGGCGCCATCTGTTGCTTCCGATAGCGCAAAGCAGTTCGCGTCGTTCGTCATCCTGACCGGCCGTTTGAGACGCTGTGCGAGGTCCTGGTCGAGTGGATGCCCGTTAAAGGGCGAATTATACGCGTTTTTCACGCGCTGCGTTGCCGGTGAGATCGTTCCGGGAATACCAAACCCGACGGAGCAACGGGTTCCCGCTTGGCTTTCGATCTCTTCTACCAGGGAGGCGATCACCTCAACCGCTTTGGGATAGTCCTTTACCGGCGTTGGAACGCGCTTGCGGGCCTCGAGGCGGCCGTCGGCACCCATCACCGCCGCTTCAATTTTCGTGCCTCCGACATCGACGCCTATGCGCATTAAACGGTATCCATCCCGTTCCGGACCATGTTAATTTCAGCTTCGTGAAATGTCCGATGAAAGACTGAATTTTAGCAATAAATTCAACGAATCATGACATCAATGCGTATAGAGTGAATAAGATTAACAAAGGGGATTTCAGCATCCTTGATCTTCAGACATTCTTAATCTCCAATTTGCTAGTGTAAACGTACACCCAATCGGTATTTGGTCGGACCAAACCATGTAGAAAACCGTTCTGATCGTTGAAGATAACGAACTGAACATGAAGCTATTTCATGACCTGCTTGAGTCGCAAGGCTATGAAATTCTA
>CAJWOT010000041.1 GCA_913044215.1 uncultured Rhodospirillaceae bacterium
GCCAGCGGCACCGCCGAAGGACGATGCCCGCGAGCGGGCGCTGGAGGAACAGCGCCTGCGTTGGAGCGGCAACGCCTGGAATTGGAGGAGCAGAAGCTGGAGATTCAGCGCCAGGCACTCCTTCTCAAACAACAGCAGTAGCGCGCAACGCGCGTCGACGACATCAAGCCCGTGATCCAGACGGTCGAGGCGGCGACGACTAAAGGCAAAACCGTTCGAATTGCGGGTGTCGCGCGGGACGACGTGAAGCTCGCCCGCGTCGGGGTGGCTGGGCGGCGCGTCGATATGGTTGGCGGCACGGGCCGCTTTTTCGCCGTGGTTCCGATTGCCTTGGGCCGGAACCGGGGCGCGGTTACCGCCATGGACGCCAGCGGCAACAAGGCGGAACGGTTTGTTCTGGTCACCTGGAAACGCGACATTCCGGAGATCGAATTCGGTACCTACCATGCGGAGGTTATTGCATAAACGACTACGACTCGCTGCCGAAGCTGCAGACGGCAATCGCCGATGCGCGGGCGGTGGCGGCGACCTTGGAAAATGAGTACGGCTACACCATTCACCTGATGGAGAACCCTACCCGGGCCGACATCATCGATAAGCTCGACGAACTCCGGGAGACGTTGGTCGAGGCCGACAACCTGCTGATCTACTATGCCGGGCATGGCTGGCTGGACGAGCAGTCCGGCCGGGGCTATTGGATGCCGGTCAATGCGCGCAACGACCGGCGGTCGCGCTGGGTGTCGGACGCGATATTGACGGACGCGCTGCAGGCTCTGCACGCCAAGCATGTGATGGTGGTGGCGGACAGCTGCTATTTGGGCACGTTGACCCGGTCGGTCAAGGTGCCGGAGCGCAACAAGGCCTATATCGAACGCATCGGGGAGAAACGGGCGCGGGTCGTGCTGTCCTCCGGTGGGCTGGAGCCGGTCGCGGACTCCGGCGGCGGCAAACATTCCGTGTTCGCCGCCCAGTTTCTGAAGGCTCTGCGATCGAACGAAGGCGTGCTGGACGGCACGCAGATGTTCGAAAGGGTCCGCCAAACCGTCGTTTTGAACGCCGACCAGACGCCGGAATATTCCGACATCCGCAAGGCCGGCCATGAAGGCGGTGATTTCCTGTTCGTCCGAAAGGACGAATAGCCTCCCCGGGATTGCTAATGCGGGCCTGATCGCCAAGAATTCGGCCCAGTCGAGATGACGGGGAGGGCGCCGCATGCTGTCGGCGGAGCGGAATCAGTATTTGTGCGGCACCGATGCGGGTACGCCGATGGGCGGTCTGTTGCGGCGGTTCTGGGCGCCGATCCTGCTGTCGAGCGAGCTGCCGGCGCCCGACTGCCCGCCGGTCCGTGTGCCCCTGATGGGCGAGACGCTGGTGGCCTTCCGCGATACGGATGGAAGACTTGGCCTGATCGATGAGTTCTGCGCCCATCGGGGCGTCTCGCTCTGGTTCGGCCGCAATGAGGAATGCGGCATCCGTTGTCCCTATCATGGCTGGAAGTACGACGTGACCGGGCAATGCGTGGACTTGCCGTCGGAGGATGACAGCACGGGCACGCGGTCGCGGATCAAGCTGAAATCCTATCCCTGCATCGAGAAGGCCGGCGTGATCTGGGCCTATCTCGGCCCGCCGGGCCAGCGGCCGCCGGAACCGGCCCTGGAGTGGACCGAGGTCTCGCCCGACCAGCTCTTCGTCTCCAAACGGCTGCAGGAGTGCAATTACCTGCAGGCGCTGGAGGGAGGCATCGATTCGAGCCATGTCTCCTGGCTGCATGGCAACGCCTTCAAGGAAGACCCGTTGTTCACCGGCAGCCGCGGCAATCAGTACAACGAAGAAGACCGCATGCCGATCTTCGAGATTGAACCGTTCGACGGCGGCTTGCTGATCGGCGCGCGCCGCAATGGGGCGGAAGGGCACTATTACTGGCGCATCACCCCCTGGATCATGCCCTGGTACACGATCATCCCGCCGCGCGCCGGGCATCCGCTGGGCGGCCATGCCTGGGTCCCGATCGACGACCACCATTGCTGGGCCTGGAGCATTAACTATCATCCCAACCGGGACCTCACCGAGGCCGAGCGCGAGGCCATGCAGGGCGGGAAGGGCATCCACGTCACCTACGTCCCGGGCACCTTCATCCCGGCAGCGAACGCGCGGAACGACTATCTCATCGACCGGGAGGCACAGGCCTCCGGCCGGCTGGCGAACGGCGTCGAAGGGATCGCCATGCAGGACGCCTCGTTGCAGGAAAGCATGGGCCCGATCCAGGACCGTACGAAAGAGAATCTCTGCCTCACCGATGCCGGTATCGTGGCGACCCGCCGCGAGCTCATGCGGGCGGCGCAGGCGAACCTGGACGGCAAACCGGTCAAGGGGCTGGCGGCGGGCGATCAGCATGTGCGGTCGGCCGCGGTGGAATTGCCACATGACACCAACTTCGTCGAAGGCGCGCGGCACGGCCTGTTCGCGGAACTCGGCACCGAACCGCTGACGGTTTGAGGCTGTGTGCGAATTGGCGAAGGTGTTCATAGGCATCGCCTCACCCCACCCTGAATGGTCATCAAAGCCATTCAGCCCCAAGAGAGAGGGCAGGGTGAGGGGAGAACCAGCATTGGCGGATATATTCACAGGGAAAGCATAGGAGAGCGGCACGTATGTCTGGGAAACTCAAACTGGCACTGTCCTGCTGGGACTATGACCGCACCCGTGCGCTGGCGGACGGGACGGTGCAGCCGGACGGGATCGACCTCGTCTACCATTCCCTGCCGGTCGAGGAGACTTTCTTCCGCATGCTGCGCTATCGCGAGTTCGACGCGGCGGAGATGTCGCTCAGCTCCTACACGGTGTCGCTGCTGCGCGATGCGCCCTTCATTGCGATCCCCGTTTTCCCGTCGCGCATGTTCCGGCATTCCAGCATCTATGTGAACGCGAAGAGCGGCATCGAAACGCCGCAGGATTTGATCGGCAAGAAAATCGGAACGCCGGAATACCAGATGACCGCGCCGGTCTGGATCCGGGGCATCCTGGCCGACCATTACGGGGTCGATGTGACTGCGGTCGATTATTATTGCGGCGGCGAGGAGGAACCGAACCGCGACGAGAAGATCGCCCTCGACCTGCCGGACAAGTTCCGCATTCACCGCATCGGCCCGACCGAGACCCTGGCGCAGATGCTGGCGGACGGTGAGATCGATGCGCTGCACACGGCGCGCAAGCCCTCGACCATGGACAGCCGGCCCGGCACCATCCGGCGCCTGTTCGAGGATTACGAAACGGTTGAGCGTGACTACTACGCCGAGACCAGTATTTTCCCGATCATGCACACGGTGGTCATCCGCCGCGACGTCTACGATGCGCACCGCTGGGTGGCACAGGCGATGTACAAGGCCTTCGTCGAGGCCAAGCGGCGTGCCTGGGAAAATTATTTCGAGACCGCGGCGATGAAATACATGCTGCCCTGGATGGTCGCCCATGTGGAGAACACGATGGAGACCTTCGGCCGCGACTGGTGGCAGTACGGTTTCGCGGAGAACAAGGAAACGCTCGAGGTCTTCCTGCGCTATCACCATGAGCAGGGGCTGTCCGACCGGCAATTGTCGCCGGAAGAACTGTTCGCCCCGGAATGTCTCGAAAGCTTCGTGATTTGAGCCTGCCCGCCGTCGCGCTGGCCACCGGGGATCCGGGTGGGATCGGGCCAGAGCTTTGCCTGAAAGCCGCCGCCAGCGCGGAATTGCGGACGATCTGCCGGCCGATCCTGTACGGCGATCCCGCCGCGCTCGCGGTGCATGCGCAGGCCTGCGGTATGGCCGCGTCGTTTGAAACCGGTGACAGCCCGGTCGGGTTCGATTGGGACAGCCCGTCGCCGAAGCTCTGCGCGAGCGACCAGTTCCGTGATGCCCCCTTCGAGATGGGCGCGGTGAACGCACAGAATGGGCTCGCGTCGCTGGACAGCGCGTCGGCGGCGATCAAGGCGGCGCTCGACGGACAGGTCAGCGCCGTCGTCGCCGCGCCGCAGAACCAGAAGGCGATCGCCGCGGCCGGCATCGAATTCGACGGCTATCCCACCTTCGTCGCGCGCGAAACGGGCCTCGCGCCGGAGGACGTTTTCCTCATGCTGTGCTTCGACGAGATGCGGATCGCCCACTGCACACTGCATGCCAGCGTCCGCCACTCGGTCGAGCTGATCACCTATGAGCGGGTGCGCGGCGTCATCAAGGCCGTGCATGACAGTCTGGTGCGCATGACCGGCCGGGCGCCGAAGATCGTCGTCGGCGGGCTCAACCCGCATGCCGGGGAGAACGGGCTGTTCGGCGAAGAGGATGGCGAGATCATTGCCCCCGCCATCGCTGATGCGCGTGCCGACGGCGTCGATGTGGAGGGCCCCGTCGGCGCGGATGCGATGCTCGAGCGCAAGGGCATCGATGCCTTCATCGTCATGCTGCACGATCAGGGGCACATTCCGGCCAAGCTGCTGGCGCCGCGTCGCACCGCGGGCCTGTCGATCGGTAGCCCGATCCTGTTCTCTTCCGTCGCGCATGGCAGCGGCCACGACATCGCCGGGCAGAACAAGGGCGATCCGACGGCGATCATCGAGGCGGTCAAGCGGTTGGTCGGCGCGGCGTAACTTTAGGGGTCAATCCGGTGCTTGAAGGCGAAGTGCTGGCTCGCCCGGCAGCGCTCTAGCGCCTCCAGGATGCGCGCCCTGGTCTCCGCCGGGGCGATGACGTCGTCGATCAGCCCCATGCCGGCCGTCGCATAGGCGCTCGATTCCGCCTCGATCCGTTTGCGGATTTCGTCGCGTGCGGCGTCGGGATCGTCGGAGGCGGCGATGTCGCGGCCATGCACCAGCTCGATCCCCGCTTCCGGTCCCATCACGTCGAAGCGCGCGGTCGGCCAGGCGACCAGCAGGTCTGGCTCCACCGCCCGGCCGCCGAGCGCGATATAGGCGAGGCCGATGGCCTTGCGCAGCACGACGGTCACCAGCGGCACCGACGCGCCGATGATCGAATTCAACAGGCGGCCGGTCAGGCTGACCATGCGCTGTTTCTCGATCTCCGGCCCGACCAGGAAACCCGGGCAGTCCATGAGCGATATGATCGGGATATGGAACGCGTCGCAGAGATCGATGAACTGCCGCGCCTTGGCCGCCCCTTTCTCGTCGATGGTGCCGGCCTGGCGCAGCGGCTGGTTGGCCAGTATGCCGACCGGGTGGCCGTCCATCCGCGCGAAGGTGGTGATCAGGCTGCGTGCGTGATCGTGTTTCAACTCGAACGTTTCGCCGCCATCGACCAGCAGCGCGATCAGCTTGCGCATGTCGTAGGCGCGCCGGTGATTTTCCGGCACCAACCGCGTGATCGCCTCGCGCCCTTCCGCGCTATCGGCCGGGGCCGGTTGCGGCGTGGCGCGCGGGGGCGCTTCGTTGCAGTTCGATGGCAGGTAGGACAGGAAGGTGCGGATGGCGGCCATGCAGTCGGACTCGGTCTCGGCCAGATAGCCGGCCTGTCCGGTCTCGACTGCCGCCATCTTGCTGCCGCCGATTTCCTCATTGTCGACGTCGAGCCCGATGCCGACCTTGACGACCGGCGCGCCCGACATGCCGATGAAGCCGGTGCCCTGCACGATGGGCACGAAGTCCGACTGCGCGGCGGTGAAGGAGGGACCGCCGAAGCAGGGGCCTAGCGCGGCGCCCACCTGCGGCACCCGGCCCGACATGCGGAAGTGGTCGGCGAAGCGATAGCCGAGCCCGGCAGCCGTCGCGCCGTAGGTTTCCTGCACCCGCGCGGCACCGGCCTCCATCAACGCGATGAAGGGTTTTTCGTGCCGCAAGGCGAGATCGCGCACGCGCTTGTTTTTGACCTCCGCGACGCGGCCGCGCGTGCCGGCCAGCACCGTGCCGTCATCGGCGGTGACATAGACCGTGCGCCCGTCGATCGTGCCGGAGCCGGCCAGCATGCCGTCCGCCGGCGTCCGGTCGCGCAGATTGTCGTGTTGGCTGTGCGCCAGTTGGCCGATTTCGACGAAGGAATCCGGGTCGAGCAGCAGGTCGAGCCGTTCGCGTGCCGTCAGCTTGCCGGCCGCATGCGCTTTCTCGATCCGCGCCGCGCTGCCCATCTCCGCGGCGGCTGCGCGCCGGCGCCGCAAATCCTGTTCTGTGTCGTCCTCCACGGTCAGGCGGCGGCGTTAATCTTGGCGCGCATCAACAGGCGGGCCTCGTCCATCGAATAGGCGGCCTCCGCCTTGTGCCAGGTGCAGCGCTGGTCCCAGATCACCAGGTCGCCGACCCGGTAGCTGTAGCAGTGCTGAAATTCGGGCTTCAGCGCGTGCGCGAAAATCCGGTCGAGCAGCGGCGCGGCCTCGTGCTGCGGCATGTCGATGATTCCATAGACATGCAGCGGATTGACGTAGAGCGCCTTGCGCCCGGTCACCGGATGGGTGCGTACCATGGGATGGACCACCGGCGGGTGCATCTCGTCCTGTTCCTCGGTCATCGGGATAACGCCGCCTTCGGCGGGGCCGGCGGAAAATTTGTGCTTGCCCTCGCGGCCGTTGATTGCGGTCTTGATGTCCTGCGGCAGGGTTTCATAAGCGCGGTACATGTCGGCGAACAGGGTGCCGGCTCCCTGGGACGGCATCTCCATCGCGTACATGACCGTGTGCGTGCAGGGGTGCGCCTTGAAGGTGCTGTCGGTGTGCCAGGCGGCGCCGCGTTCGGCGGAGCCCGGGTCCGGCTTGCCGTCGGCGGTGCGGTTCGTCATGTAGACCAGCTCCGGATGGCCATCGACCGCGAATTGGGTGACGTGATGGTCGATCTCGAATTCGCCGAAGACGCGGCCGAACCTCTTGAAGCTGTCCGGGTCGAGCGACTGCCTTTCGATGGCAAGCACCGGATAGTCGGCATGGGTGCGTTTTAAGAAGTCTGCGGTTTCTGCGTCCGCCCCGGTGGAAAGGTCGAGCCCCGAGATGCGGCCGACAAAGCCGTCGACGATCGCGGTGACCTGTACGCTCGGGTTGTCCAGCATGATTGCCCTCCTAACTGATGTCCGCGAAGAAGGCGCGCAGTTCGGCGACCACCTCGTCCGGCCGTTCCTCCGGCACGAAATGGGCGCAATCGAGCGCCTTGCCGCGGACATTTTCCGCCCGCAAGGCCCAGGCGTCTAGCACCGTCATCCGATCCCCGGTCTGCCAGCCGGGGCGTTTTGCCGTGTTGCCGCCCCACAGCACCATGACGGGACAGGCGAGCTTGGTATCCCGGTCGGCCTCATCATGCTGCAGGTCGAGTTCGGAACTACGGTATTCCGCAATGGAGGCGTTGACGGCTTCCTGGTTGCAGAAGCAGCGGCGGTACTCCGCCATCGCTTCGTCGGTCAGCGCGCCCTCGGTGGCGCACCAGGTCTCCATCAGGAAATCGAAATAGAACTCGACGCTGTTGCCGATCATCGTCTCCGGCACCGGATGGGGCTGGCGCATCAGTACCCAGTGGAAGAATGCCATCGCCATCGACGCGTCCATGTTTTCGAACACCTGTTGCGTCGGCACCACGTCGAGCGAGGTGAGGCTGCGTACCCGGTCCGGATTGTCCAGCGCCATGCGGTGGCCGACCCGCACACCGCGGTCGTGCCCGACCACATGCCAGCGCGCGATATCCAGCTCGTCCATCAGCGCGACGATGTCCTGCGCCATGGTCCGTTTGCAGTAGACGCTGTGGTCGCCAGGCGCGGCGGCCGGTTTGCTGCTGTCGCCATAGCCGCGCATGTCCGGCGCCACGATGCGGTAGTCGCCGGTCAGCTGCGGCGCCACCTTGTGCCACAGCACATGCGTCTGCGGGTAGCCATGCAGCAGCAACACCACCGGCCCCTCGCCGCCCTGCACGAAGTTGATCTCGACACCTTTTACCGAGGCTCGGTCACGGGTGAATCCTTCGAACATGGCGGTCCTCCGTCGGTTAGGCGTGCCGGGCTTGCAGCTCCTCGAACGAGACGATTTCGCCGGCGATCGCACTGGCCGCGACGGTGACCGGGCTCGCCAGCCAGACCTTGCCGGGGCCGGAGCGGCCGGGGAAGTTGCGGTTGATCGCGCTGACCGTCACCGTTTCCGTATCGAGCGACAGGCCTGGGCCGCAGCCGGCGCAGGCGCCGCAGGCCGGTTGCAGGATTTCCGCGCCGACCTTCTCGAACGCGTCGATATAGCCCTGCTCGCGGCAATAGTCGCGCACCGCGATGGTGCCGAATTGCAGGTACAGCTTCACCCCATCGGCGGCCTTCAAGCCGCGGTCCGCGGCCCAGCGCAGCACCTCGTGATAGCCGTCGAAATCGGCTCGCTTGCCGGCGGTGCAGGAACCGCCATAGGCGATGTGCACCTGAACCGAATCGCCCAGATCGGGCAGGCGGACGCCGTTGCCCGGGTCGCCGGGCGCGGCCAGCATCGGGGTCAGGCTGCTGCAATCGATCTCGATCGTGTGGACATAGGCCGCCCCCGCATCGCTCTTCATCCAGGGTTCGAGTGTGAAATCGACGTCGCGGCGTTCCTTGAGGAACCGCACGGTCTGCTCGTCCGGGGCGAAGATGCCGGTGAGGCCGCCCATCTCCGCCGTCATGTTGGTCAGGGTGGTGCGTTCGTCGACCGGCAGCTGCGCCGCCGCGGGGCCGCCGAACTCGTAGACCTTGCCGATGCCGCCGCCGCTCTTGGTGAACTCGTCGGCCAGCACAGTGAGCACGATATCTTTGGCCATGACGCCGGCGGGGATATGGCCCTTCAGCTCGACTCGTACCGATTCCGGCATCGAGATACGGTTGAGGCCGGTCATCAGCGAGTTCGCCATGTCGGTGCTGCCGACGCCGTAAGACAGGCAGCCCAGCGCGCCGTTGTGCGGCGTGTGCGAGTCAGTGCCGGCCAGCAATTGGCCGGGCAGGGCGTAGGATTCGGTCATCACCGCGTGCGAGATGCCTTCCGAGCCTTCCTCGTCCTCCAGATAACCGTGATCCTTCAGCCCGTATTTCTGCCAGAAGGCGCGATGGCCGGCCGCCATGCGGCGGATGTCCGGCATGCGGTCGTATTTGATGTTTACCTCCGGCCGGTGGGCGTAGGAGTAGTGGTCCTCAAAGGAGATGATGGAGTCCGGTTTGTGGAGGTCGAGATCGGGCCCGTAGAATTCGTGTAGCGCATGGGCGCACTGGGCGGAGAAGATGTCGTGGAAATAGCGCCAGTCCGGCTGTACGAAGCCGGCCGTGCCGGGTTTCAGGTCCCAGTCGAGTTCGTCCGCAACCACCGCGTGCCGGGCGACGATCTTTTCGGCAAGCGTCTTGGGGCCGTCCATCGCGTCCGGGTCGGTGACGGCGGGGCGCAGGCCCTTGGCGATGGCCTTGCCGAACCCGAGCAGCCCGCCGGCGCGCAGGATCTTCGCCGCCAGCGGTTCGCGGTCACCGACCAAATCCTCGATGGGGATGTCCTCGCCGGCGCGAATGCGGTCGATCAGGCCGAAATCGGTGGAAGTGAACAGGCCGAGATTGTCGCAGTTCTGACGGTACAGCCGCTCGAAGCTCTCGGCGATGATCAGCTTGACGCCGGAATAGAGTTCCGCCTGCGGGCTGTGCTCGCGCGACGAGCCCTTGCCGTAGCGTTTGCCGCCGACGATGACGGAGAACTTGCCGTCGAGGATGCTGTCCGTGCCGATCGGCTGTTTGCCGCCGGTCTCGAAGCCGACATGGGCGTAGCGGCCGAGCTCGCGGTCGTAATGCACCAGGACGGGGATCGGCGTGATCTCGTCGGTGGAGATGTCCTCGCGCAGCGGCTGCGCGTCGGCGACGTCGATATCCGCGCCTTCAAGCTGGCGGGTGACGGTTTCCGGGTCCTGCGACAGGAAGAGGATTCGGCCCTCGAACGATAATTTTTCCATAACCTATTGATTCTCCGAAATGAATCGAAATGATGATCCGCGGTCCCCGGGGGGACGGGATGCCGTTGGCCCGAAACCTAACCAATAGGGCAAGGATTGTCAGGCCCCGCGGTTTTTTCCCAGAACCCCGCTCCAACCAACACAGCACTTGGCCCTGCCGCGCTTTTCTGGCAGACACGGCCCCGTCGAGATTGGGCGAGCGCAAGACGATGAGCGAGACGGACAGCGAGAACACCGAGACCGGGTCGGATTTCATCCGCGATGTGATCCGCGAGGATTTGGCGGCGGGGCGTACGGACGGCGTCGTGACGCGCTTTCCACCGGAGCCGAACGGCTACCTGCATATCGGGCACGCCAAATCGATCTGCCTCAATTTCGGCGTCGCGGCGGATTTCGGCGGGCGTTGCCATCTGCGCTTCGACGACACCAACCCGGTGAACGAGGAGATCGAGTATATCGACTCCATTCAGGAAGACGTGCGCTGGCTGGGCTTCGACTGGGGCGATCATCTCTTCTACGCTTCGGATAATTTCGAGCGTTTGTACGAATGGGCGATGCATCTGATCGAGGCTGGCAAGGCCTATGTCGATGACCTGTCCGCCGACGAAATCCGCGAATACCGTGGCACCCTGACCGAGCCGGGCAAACCGAGCCCCTACCGCGACCGGCCGGTGGAAGAAAATCTCGACCTGTTCCGCCGCATGCGCGACGGCGAGTTCGAGGATGGCGCCCGGGTTTTACGCGCCAAGATCGACATGGCGTCCGGCAACATCAATCTGCGCGACCCGGTGATCTACCGCATCCTGCATACCGACCACCCGCGCACTGGCGACGCCTGGTCGATCTATCCCACTTACGATTTCGCGCACGGCCAGTCGGATGCGATCGAGGGCGTGACCCATTCGGTCTGCACCCTGGAATTCGCCGACCACCGGCCGCTTTATGACTGGCTGATCGAGAACCTGCCGGCCAATTCGCGCCCGCGGCAGTACGAGTTCGCGCGCCTCAACCTCACCTACACGGTGCTGTCGAAACGGCGCCTCATGCAGCTCGTCCAGGAAGGCCATGTCAGCGGCTGGGATGACCCCCGCATGCCGACCCTGTCCGGCCTGCGCCGCCGCGGCATTCCGGCGGCTGCGATCCGCGAGTTTGCCGGGCTGATCGGCGTCACCAAGGCGGATAGCACTGTCGATTGGGTGCTGTTCGACCATTGCACCCGTGACCTGCTGAATACGACGGCGCTGCGCCGTATGGGCGTCCTGCGGCCCTTGAAAGTGGTGATCGAGAACTATCCCGAAGGCGAGAGCGAAATGCTCGAGGCGCAGAACCATCCGCAGAACCCGGAGATGGGCACGCGGCAGGTGCCGTTCGGCCGCGAACTCTACGTCGAGCGGGACGATTTCATGGAGGACCCGCCGCGCAAGTTCTTCCGCCTTTCGCCGGGCCGGGAGGTGCGGCTGCGCTACGCCTATTTCGTCACCTGCCAAGAGGTGGTGAAGGACGAAAGTGGCGAGGTGGTGGAACTGCGCTGCACCTACGATCCCGAGACAAAGGGTGGCAACGCCCCGGATGGTCGCAAGGTCAAGGCTACGCTGCATTGGGTTTCGGCGGCACATGGCTTGCCGGCTGAGGTCCGACTGTACGACCATCTTTTCCAGCGGGAAGACCCAGGCGCCGAAGGTGATTTCCTCGACGACCTCAATCCGAACTCATTGGTGGTCGAGTCGTCGGTGCTGGAGCCGGCTCTCGCTGACCTGGAGCCCGGCGAGGTCGTGCAATTCGAGCGACAGGGCTATTTCTGCGTCGATCCGGACTCGACCGGCGACGCGCGCGTGTTCAACCGCACCGTCGCCCTCCGCGACGGCTGGGCGAAGGCGAAGAAGAAGTAACAAGCGAGCGGACAATTATTCCTAAGGAGATGGACAGCATGTTGCCGGCGCCGGGATTTCACCACCTACACTTGCGATCGACGGACCCGGAAGCCGCCATCGCCTTTTATGTGCGGCAGTTTCCCAGCTGCGTGCGCGGCGAATGGGCTGGCTTTCCCGCGCTGCTGTCGCCGAACGACGTGAAGGTCCTGTTCGAGCCGGTCGATGCGCCGGCGCCGAAGCTGCCGCAGAGTGCGATCTGGCATTTCGGCTGGCATGTTCCCGACAGCCGCGCTACGACCGCGGCATTCGACGCGCGTGAAGAAGTCATCAACCGGCTGCTTTTTAGCGGTGTCGTGGACGGCGACGTGCTGATCAGCAGCGACACCTGGTTTCGCAACGGCGACTTGCTCGGCGTAACGCGGGCCCAGATCGCCGAACTCCAGGCGGAGGGCGCACCCATCCCGGGCGGGGCGGGTTTCGCCTATTTTGAGGGCCCGGAGGAAGCGCTTTTCGAAATCGCCGGGGACTATGACCAGGAGCGCTTCAACCATATCCATATGTGGCAGGAAGATCCGCTCTGCGCGCAGCTCTGGTACCAGAAGCACCTCAACGCGGCGCCGCGCGCCAGCTTCGGCGATGCCGGCGTGACGGAAGCGGACTGCAAGGTGCCGCGCACGCCGGACCAGTCCTTCCCGTCGCTGAC
The DNA here is from genome assembly GCA_913044215.1 of uncultured Rhodospirillaceae bacterium. Lineage (GTDB taxonomy): Bacteria > Pseudomonadota > Alphaproteobacteria > UBA8366. The sequence goes on from CAJWOT010000041.1 coordinate 12,464, forward strand.
GCCGGAGGGCATGTACCGCGCCCCGCGCGGCGGCGTCACCTTCGGCGACGTCGATATGATGTGGTACCCCAATCAGGGCGACAGCCCGCTGGTCTCCTCCCGCGGCCAGTTCCAGGACCATATCGGCCTGTCGGTCGAAGATCTCGACGCCTGGACCGAAAAGCTGAAGGGAGAAGGCGTGACGTTCCTGTCGGAGGCCTATCTGCTCGGCGACACGCGCGCAATCATGATCGAAGGCCCCAGCCGGGAGGCGCTGGTACTGGTGGAGGTGCGCTGAGGCGCGCCAATAAACAGTCGGTCCATTGACCCGCGCAAAATCAGTGCGAACGCAAACAACGAGTAGAGGTCCCTAGTCCTCGAACACCGCTACCAGGCGTGTTTCGATGCTGCGCCGCGGGGGCAGGTCTTCGGAGACCGACTTGTTGTCGAACGATACGTGCGGGCAGTAGTAGGCGCGGCCCGGGCGTTCGTCGAGCTGCTTGATGACCAGTACCTCTTCCGTCGACATCTCCGGGAAATAGCACCAGCGGTGATCGGGATTATAGACGGGCGCGGCGACCTTACTGTCGTTGCCGCGGCCCGTGTAATAGTAATCGATCACGTCGCCTTCCGGCAGCGACTCCCAGTCGATGCAGGTCAGCGGGTTGTGGTGGGCCGGATTGTCGAAGGGCTGCCAGGTGTTGTACCAGGCATATTTCCAGTTCTTGTTCGGCGTCACGCCTTGCTCGGCGAACAAATCGTGCGCCATTTCATGAATGCGCGTCATGTTGTAGTCGCAATGGACGAAGCGCGCGTAGCCATCGTTGAAATCGATTGGGTTTTCGGTGCGGATCAAATGCCCGCGGACGAAGGCGTGCGCCGCTCCGGTCTCGCGTTTCACAAGGTCGATCATCTGCGGGTGATACTTCGCCTTGACCTCGTCATCGTCGCGATAGTCGGTGACCGTTGCGCGGTTGCTCGACAGGGTAAACCCGTTTTGGTCGAGATTGATCTCGCCCGCTTCGAAACGCGGCCGCGCATTGTGGACTTTGATCGACTGGAAGGACGTGTTGGCCCGGCGCGTTTCCCGTGACCCAATCCGCGGCGACTCGGCTCTGTCGCGCCATTCCGCATTGATATAGCGGACTTGCGCATCCACCACATCGAGATCATTCGTCGAGAGTACCGTTACGTCGTCCACCGGAGTGCCCTTTCGATTACAACAGTTGTTGGAATGTATAGTTCATTTGGTGGCCGCAGGGAACCAAGACCTGTTTTCCGCCTGGTTTCAGCCATGTCGAAAACTCATTGCCCCAGCGAATTCGTTGCTACGCGCCCCGGACCTGAGCCGGGGCCTGGCCATGTGACATCGCGCTGCCGGTCGTGATATCGCCGTCGGCGCAGCCTGGGTCCCGCATCAAGTACGGGACGACAGGTTGGAGGGTATTAAAACCGTTACTCGCTCAGTGTCGGTCCAGCACCTTGCACACGCGTTTGCCGCATGCGGCGCCGGTATTTGTCGGCGTCATAGCCGCTGCCCCGGTGCAGCAAGCAGCGGTTGTCCCAGATCACCACGTCGCCGGGCTGCCAGGCGTGTGCGTACACATGGTCCGGCTTGGTGGCCTGGTCTAGCAGATTATCGAGCAGAGGGCGGCTGTCCTCCAGACTCCAGCCAGCGATCTGCTTTGCGTGTGAGCCGACATAGTAGTTCTTCGCGCCAGTTCGCGGGTTGGTGCGGACGAGCTTTTGCTCAACCGGCGGCAGTGATTTGGCGTGCGACGGGGTTACGGCGTCGGGGCTAACCTTACTGCGCGAGAATACGTAGTCATGGATCGCATTGAGCGGATCGATCTTCGCTTGTTCGTCATCCGAAAGGCGGCCATAGGCGGCGCGCTCGCTGACGAATTCCGTGTGGCCACCCTCTTCCGGTACCTCATAGGCGCACATGATCGATACGAAGGACGGCACCTCGCGGAAAGAGGAGTCGGAATGCCACATATTGTTGCCGGTCTGGAAGACGGTGCGCTTGTGATCATTGCCGATCGCGCTGCCGTCCGGTTGCACGTTTCCGATGGTGCCGAAATACTCGATGATGCCTTCCTGACCGAGCTTGACGTGGTTCGGCTCCGGTTCGCCGAGATAGCGCGTAAAGGTGAGATGGGCGTCGTCATCCATCTTTTGGCCGGGAAAGAGCACGAAGGCGTGTTCGTCGACAGCGACCCGGACGGCCTCGACCGTTTCTTCCGATAAGGGGGCGGACACGTCGAGACCGGTGATGCGTGCGCCGAAATCCGGATGCAGCGGTTCGATAGTGAGTGCAGTCATGGCCAGTTCTCCCGCAGTTTCGTCAATTCAATCACCTCGCGCGGCGCGATCCAAGCCGCGATGGCGTGGATAGTGTTTCAAATCCGAAGCCGCTAACATGATCCATCGCAATTTTGGAGATGGTCCCATGACGGAAGCAACGGAACAATTCCCCTACGGTGTCGGCTACATGGATGGTGCTTATTGCGCCAAGCAGGATATGCAGCTGCCGGTCGCTGATCTCGGCTTCCTACTATCGGATACGACCTACGATGCGCTGCATGTAATAAACGGCAGCTTCTTTCGTATGGAAGACCATCTCAACCGCTGGGAGCAGTCCATCACCAAGCGCCGGTTCAACACGCTGTCCTACGACCGGGACGAGACTCGCGAGATCCTAATGGAATGCGTGCGGCGGTCCGGCCTGCGGGAGTCGATGGTTTATTTGCTGGCGACCCGCGGCGAGGCCTTGGATGGGCTAAAGGATTTGCGGCAATGCCAGAACCGCTTTCTGGCCTGGGCGGTGCCCTATTATGCCGTCATACCGGACGACAAGATGGAAGATGGAATCGATATCTGTGTCAGTTCCGTGCTGCGCACGCCGCCGGACGCGATCGACCCGACGGTGAAGAACTTCGCACGGATCGATTTCTCCGATGCGCTGCTGGAAGCGTATGACAAGGGCTATGACCATGCGGTTCTACTCGACCGCGACGGCAACGTAACCGAAGGGCGCGGCTGGAACATCTTCGCGCTGCATGGCGGGCGACTGGTCTCACCGGATGATGGCGTGCTGGAAGGGATAACGCGGCGCACGGTGGTCGAGTTGGCGCAGCAGACCAATATCAAGGCGGAATTCGGCAAGCTGAAGGCGGATGAGCTGCGCAGCGCGGACGAGGTGTTCATGACCTCGACAGCCGGCGGCATTATGCCGATCCGCAAGATCGATGATCAGGTTATCGGCAATGGCACAAAGGGACCGGTCACGCAGCGCCTGACGGACATGTACTGGGCCCTGCACGAGGATCCGGACTACAACACACCGGTCGATTATTAGAGCGTGTTTGGTCTACGACGATGACGGATCGTCGTAATAGTTGAACTCGATCATGCAGCAAACCTCGCCCGTCCGGGCCGGTTCGTGCATGTGGCCCGGGGCTCGGCCGGCGTAGGCGGGCGCGGTGAGCTTGGTCTCGCCATCGGCCGGTTCGCCGTCATAGAGCGTCCCCTGGAAGATCAGAAGTTCTTCCCAATAGGGGTGGTTGTGCTGTCCGAAGGTTTGAAAGCCCTTTTTAATTTTTAAGATACGGGTTCGCTGCCCGGTCTTCGCTTCGTGATCGAGCGTATCCGTGATGACCTTGTGCCAAATCTGGCCTTCCCGGCCGGGCATGGGCTCGACGCCATTTTCAAGGTCGAAATTTTTAAATTCGATGTTTTGCATCGTCTCCGCTGCTCTCAATGGTATTTGTCCGGCGTGCCGAACGGTTTGAACTCGATCTTACGTCAATCTTAAGACGGGCTTTAGGACGCCAACGTTGGGTCAAAATCGAAGGCTATGCTGATGCGCAGCGCGTCGTCCTCGTAGGGCATCGTACGGTGGTAGACGTAGGAGGGGAACAGGATCAATTTTCCCTCGACCGGCTCGATGAAGGTCACATCGGATTCCTTGGTGATCGGGTAGTGCTCCGGCGGTTGGCCGAATTCGATCCAGCCCTTATGGGCGTTGTCGCCGCGCCGCACCAGATCGGGCACCCGGACATAGTAGACCGCACTGAGCCATGAGGCCGGATGAATATGGGCCGACTGGTGACCCTGCGCACGCATCGCTGTGGCCCAGCCGATGAGCTCCGTGCGGGGCGCCGGGTTGGCAAGGAAGGGGAGCGTCGATGCCGGGTCCAATTTCTTACGATACGACTCCGCGGCGGTTCTTACTGCGGTTTCGAGCGCGATGAAGGGTTCGACCGGGTCTTGGAAGAGATCGTCGGTCTGTCCGGCGAAATGGCAGGAGCGATGGTTTGGGTCGACGCGCAGGGTTGGGTGAGCCATGACGGCGGCCTCCAGCGCGTCGTTGAATGCGGCGATATCGGAATATCCGCTGGGCGGCGCCAGCGTGTGAACTTCCAGCAGCGCGTCGAAGTCTAGCAACGCCCTTGCCCGGTTCCCGTCGCCCGTCTCCATCAGTGCGATCGCCTGCGTCGCCAATGCATATGAGTCGCCGGGATTGATACGAAGGCAGTCTGCGCAGGCTGCGAGCGCTTCCTCCGGACGCCCCAAATCCATCAAGACGCTGGCGAGATTGGCGTACGCCTGCGTGAAGCTTGGCGCAAGTGCGGCCGCACGTCGGAACGGTTCGACGGCTTCCGCCGGCCGTTGGAGAAAATAGAGCGCTTGGCCGAGCAGAAACTGCGCTTGCGGATAATCAGGGTCGTCTGTGCAGAGACCCTCCAGCAACACCGCGAAATCCTCGTACCGGTCGGCCTCCCGGGCGGCTTCGGATACGCGCCCAAGCAGGTCGGCGTTGTGCGGCTTACGCTCGAGGGCGCTTGCGTAGTGGTCGTACGCGGACGCGATATCGCCCGAGGATTCCAGAACGACGCCAAGGTTGATTTGGTAGTCGACTGTATCGCCGTCGATTGCGACGGCACGCTTGAGGCTCTGTACGGCGCGCCTCGGGTCACCCGACTGGCTGGCGAGGATCCCGTGCAGGTTCAGCGCGGCTGCGTTGTTCGGGTCCTTGCGCAGGATTCGGCGGTAGAGACGGTCTGCCTTGCGGAAGTCGCCTGCCTCATGGGCGGCTTTCGCTTCCGCCAGCGCGGCGCCGGATGGGGCGCCGCTGGCCATCATTCAGCCGCCTTTGCGGCCCGTGTCATCGCGTCCCAGTCGTAGAGCCGCGGCTCCTTGTGCGCAAAACGGCGTACCGCCTCCGCATGGAAATCGCTGTCGCGGCAGGGCGGCTGCGCCTCGACCTCGGCCTCCAGCATTTCTGCCTGGCTACTGTCGAGCGAGCGATTGATCAATTGCTTCGCCTGGGCCATTGCAACCTGCGAACCATGGGTCAAGTTGCGCGCCATCTCCTGTGCGGCGGGCATCAGCTCTTCCGGCGCGTGCAACGAATTCACGATACCGAGATCGACTGCTTCTTCAGCGGAGATATTGCGCGCTGTGAAGGCCAGTTCCTTCATCTTCTTCGGCCCGACCACTCGTGTCAGGAAATAGGTCACCGCCATATCCGGGATCAGTCCGATGCGGCCGAAGACCAGACAGAACCGCGCGCGCGGCGTGGCGAGGACGATATCGGCGGTCATCGCCAGGCTGAAGCCGCCGCCATAGGCGATGCCGTCGACGGCAGCGATGGTCGGCTGATCGACATTGGCCAGGCGGTATATCCAGCCGAGTGTCTGACGCAGTCCGTTTTTCTTCTGCTCGGGCGTGCGCGGGCTGTCCGGTCCCATGCGGCCGACATCGGCGCCTGAACAGAAATTGCCGCCGGCGCCGGTCAGGATCAGCGTTCGGATTGCCTCGTCCGATTCCAATCGGTCGACCAGATCCGGGAAGTCGCGATCGAACATATTCTGGCTGATCGCGTTCAGCTTCTTCGGCCGGTTCATGGTGAATGTCGCGACACTATCCTGGATGTCGAGAAGGGTTTCCGCTTCGCTCATCGTTTCCTTTCCCTAGACTGTCGCGCCAATAGAGTCTTGTCAGCAAAAGGCACGACGCCGAATTCGTCAATCGGGCACGCGGAAACGTTAGCACGCTGTGCCCAAATGGGAAGAGTGCAAACGTTGCCGTGTCGGCGCTACAGGACGCAGTGCTTGGCGAAATCTGCGGCTTCGTTGGCGCTCCAATCGCCCTTCGGCTTCTCTTTCATATCCGCACACCATTCCTCGCTGCCGACCTCTGCGAGCAGGCGGCGGCAAATACGAAGACACTGGCGACGAAGATGGTTTGAAAGATCCGTTTCACGGACATGGTCGATCACTCCCTAAAAAGACCCTCGATCCTGTTATGCACCGGATTCGCCCTGCCGTCAGCAATTCGAACAGTGAGCTGGGCTAAATTCTTCCGCGGCGAAATATCTGTGCGGCCAGCGCGATGGTCAGGATGGCGACGAGCGCGCTGTAGATTATGGGTATCGAAATGGCGCCGAGAAAAAAACCGGAGAGCAGCGGTCCCAGAGCCGCGCCGAAATCCCGCCAGGTCATCATCACCGCCATACGGTGCATGACCTGATCGGCCGAATTGCGCACCGCGACTGTGGCCGGACCCAGCGCTGCAATTGCGGCGCGGCCGATGATAATCGCGCCCGCGCCGATATAGACATGTCCCAGCGCGATGGCTGCGAGGCCGAGGGCCGTCAATGCAGTCGATGCGAACAACGACTTTTCCGATCCGAGCCGGTCGCCGAGCCAGCCGCCAATGGGCGCAAAAACGGCGTCGCCGACGCGGCGCAGCGACAGGACGATTCCGCCGCCTAGGATCGCCGCCTCCAGGGACACCAGATCGGCGAGGATTAAGGTGATAGTCATGGCAAAAACGCCATCGACGGCGAAACCGACAGCGAAAAACAGCAGGTCTAGCAGATGCGGTCTTGGCAGCCATTGGGTCTTGCCTTGCGCCGGTTGGGCCTTTTCCTTTGGCAAGGCGAGAGCGAAGGGTAGGGCGATGAACGACGCCAAGCCAAGGTAGAGGAAAGCCGCTTTGGCACCGAACTGACCAGCAAGCCAGGCACCGGCGGTGAGCGCGAACACGGAGCCGAACTGCTGGATTGCCCGGCTCAGCCCGACGCGGGTGCCGGCGCGGCGGCGATCCGCAACGGCGTAGGCCAGCGTTGTCAAGGTCAAGGCGGCGAAGGACATGCCCCATAGCAACCGGGCGAACAACAAGGCCCATCCGCCATCGAACGTCCAATACATCACCGTCGACGAGGCGCCGCCGATGCAGGCCACGATCGTCGCCAATCGGATGCCGTAGGTCGTCGTCGCGTGCGCAATAGCGCCGTAGGTGACAATCCGCACAAACCGGTTGGCCGAGAGCAGGATACCGACCCAGACGAGCGAGACGCCGAACACCTCCGCGCTGACCGGCAAGACGACATAGATCAGCGCGTCGCCCATCAGCACGATTGAAAGGACAGCCGCAGAAAGGCTCGTTGCGCCGAGTGACGGGGCGACCGGTGATGGGCTATCTGGTTTTTGCGCCACGATACTCGCTAGCGTGATGATTTTGAGATCTCTCGCATTGAATGCGAGAGATCTCAGAAGCTGAATCACACTAGCACCTAGTAAGTGGTGTGCTGGTTCACATGAAATTCAAAACTTTGAATTTTACGATCAGCACACGAGGCACGATTGCAAAGCGGCGCACAAATCCGCCCGGTTTGCGCAAAATCCTGTGTAAGGGGTTTTGCTGACTTGCGAAGCGTACCTGGTTGCCAATATTTAGGATAAAGCCCAACTGGCGCTCGGCCACGCTGAAAACACCCTGAGGAGTTTAAGATGTTTTTTCGACTGACCAGCATTTCCATCCTTGCGACCGGCCTTATCGTCGGTGGCACCGGGCAGAGTGCGGCGCAAAGCTGGCTCGAGAAAGGCAAGAGCCTGCTGGAGGGCGCAACTAAGGCTGCCCTAAGCGGAAGCACGGCCGGCGTCTCTGGTCTGGCGACAGATGAAATCATTGCCGGCCTGAAGGAAGCCCTGAAGGTGGTAACCGAACGTGTCGTCGGCACGGTTGGCCGTGAAAACGGCTTCAATAATAACTCGGAAATCCACATCCCCTTGCCAGACACCCTGGCAAAGGTGCAATAGTCCTTGTGGACGGTCGGCGCTTCCGGATTGGCGGACGATCTGGAATTGAAGCTCAACCGGGCGGCGGAAGCGGCGACATCTCGGGCGAAGGAAGTGTTCTGGAACGCAATTACCGATATGTCGCTGGATGACGCCAAACGCATCTATGAGGGCCCGAAAGACACGGCGACACAATATTTCAAGGGTAGGATGTCCGGCCCACTGACCGACAGCATGCGGCCGATGGTCGACTCGACCCTGTCCGAAGTCGGCGCGATCCAGGAGTACGATTCGATGATGGGCCGATACAAGGCAGTGCCTTTTGTGCCGGACGTTAAGGCAGATTTAACCACGCATGTGCTTGAAAGGGACCTGGACGCGTTGTTCTTGTATCTCGCGCGCGAAGAGGCGGCGACCCGGGAGAACCCGGTGAAGCGCTCGACGGCATTGCTGCAAAAAGTTTTCGGTGCCGGCAGTTGATCGTGAGCAAATCGAGATAACGTAGGATATGCAGGTCTATGACCGGACCCCGACCGAAAATGGGATCAAGCTCAATTTCCAGCGTTTCCTGGAAGGTCAGGAAGTGAAGTCGATCCATGGCGAGTTGCAGCGCATCAAGTAACGTTGTTGCAACGATGGTAGTCTAATTTTGACGGCGTACGGGTTTGCTCCGTGCGCCGTTTTTCTTGCGCCATATAATGAAGCCGAACTGG
>CAJWOT010000042.1 GCA_913044215.1 uncultured Rhodospirillaceae bacterium
TCGGTGCGTTGTACGGTTATGGCACACAGGAAGAGTTAGAAACCGCTGGCGCCCGGCGTGTGGCGGAATTGCCGGATAAAATTACAAACTTGCTGCTTGGTCTTTAAGGCGTTCTGCTCGGTGTTTAAGACGTTTTGGCAGCCGGCGCTTCACAACAAACACTTGCTGTCGTTTCGGTCGCGGGTTCTTCGCAGCAAATTTCCGCCGCCACCTGGGCTTCCTGTTCCTGGCAGCACGTCTTTGTATCCGGCTTGATCTCCGGCATCTCGTCATTCACCACGTACCATTCCCAGCGTAGGCCGTCGGTTTCCTTGGCGTATACCTTGTCCTGTTCGGCGTGGCAGCAGACCATGCGCTGACGCGGGCTGTCGAGGATGTCGGCTTTGGTGAAACGTGCCTCGGCGGCATCGACGTCGGCATGGTCGAAACTCTCGATACCGAGATGATTCAGCCGTTCCGAGGCGCCCGGCCGCTCGAACAGGACGAGCTTAAGCGGAGGGTTTTCGACCGCGAAGTTGGCGCAGCCGTCCCGGTTTTTGTGCGGCTGTAAGCCGAACATCTTGCTGTAGTGGGCAATCGCGTCGTCGAGGTTCTCGACATTGAGGGCCAATTGAACTCGCATATCCGGTCTCCTTCGTGAACGCGCATATTACCTTACATGGGTATGAAATCCCGAATTGAGCGGAATTCTTTCAAGTTTCCTTGCCGCGTTCCGAGAGCCAGATACCGCCGAGTACGAAGAACAGACCGATAGCGTGAAACATTTCGAATTCTTCGCGGAGGAAGAGGACGGCGAGGATAGCGGCGAAGATCGGCACGAGATTGATGAACACGCCTGCTCGGTTCGGTCCGATCAATGCGACGCCACGCAGGAAACAGATCTGTGCCAGGAAAGAAGGGAACAGGACGACGGCCGGGATAATCATCCAGCCCTTCGCCGTCGGCCATTGCAAGTCGCCCAAAGCCCACTCCGTCGCCGTTAGTGGAATTGATGTGACGAACGCCGAAATAGCCAAAGCGGTGAAGAAGCCGAGAGCGCTGACCTCCGGCCGGTTGCGAAGGCCAACGGCATAGCCGGCGTAAAGCAGACAACACCCCATCACCAGGATGTCGCCGATGTTGAATTCCAACGCGGCGAGACGGTCAAAACTACCCGCTGAGCCGACGACGATGACGCCGCCGATTGTGACGAAGACGCCAAGGGATTGGACCCGGGTGACGCGCACGCGATAGGCCGCGAACATGCCCAGGATGACGAAGATCGGCATCGCGCCCTGCAAGATGCCAAGATTGATCGCCGTTGTCGTGTGTCCGGCGACGTAGAACAGCGCATTGAATCCCGTAAATCCACATGTCCCCATGATCGCAATGAAGGGCAGATGCTGCTTTAGAACGGGCCAATCCTGGACGATGTAGCGGCGCGCGAAGATCAGCATTAGCAACAGCACACCGACCCAGCGGAAGGTGACCAGCAGCATGGGGGACACTTCACCTGCAGCCAGTCGGCTGAAGATCGAGTTCCCGGCCCAGCACCAGGCGGCGACGGTCATCACCGCATAGGCCTGCATGTTCTGAGACAGAGATTTGGTTGGAGTGGACATCGGCTGCCGGATGTGGCGGGGATAGTGGTGTGTCTACTCCAGGCGCAGAGCCCTGGCCAGTCCTGCGGCAAATGCGCCGGTGCCGAATTCCACGCTGGCCCCAAAGACATAACCTTGTTATGTCGTGCCGGCAGCGGGTCGATGGGGGTAAACGGCTGTGCCGAAAGACTATTTGAACCGGATCCTGAACGCGCGGGTCTACGACGTGGCGGAAGAATCGCCGCTCGACGAAGCGAAAGCGCTGTCCACGCGACTGGACAACAAGGTACTGATCAAGCGCGAGGATTTACAGGCGGTCTTCTCGTTCAAGCTACGCGGCGCCTACAACAAGATGCTGCACCTGACGGATGAGGAAAAAGAGCGTGGCGTAATCGCCGCCTCGGCCGGCAATCATGCGCAGGGCGTCGCGCTCGCGGCGAAGAAGCTGGGCATTCCGGTAACCATCGTGATGCCGCAGACGACGCCGGACATCAAGGTGCAGGCAGTTGGCAATTGGTCGCCTCGCATCGTTTTGCATGGCGACGACTATCAGGGGGCCTACGCAATGTCCTTGGAGATCGCCGAGACGGACGGGTTGACCTATGTGCACCCCTTCGACGATCCGGATGTGATCGCCGGGCAAGGGACTGTTGGCATGGAGATTCTGCGGCAGTGTACGGATGAGATCGATGCGATATTCGTGCCGGTTGGCGGTGGCGGGTTGATCGCTGGGATCGCCGCCTATGTGAAGGCGGTACGGCCCGAGGTGAAGGTAATCGGTGTCGAACCGGAAGACGCGGCGTCGATGACTCGGTCGCTGGAACGCAAACGGCGCGTCACGCTCGAACAGGTTGGAATTTTCGCCGACGGCGTCGCAGTCGCACAGGTGGGCAAGGAGACCTTCCGGCTGGCCCGCAAACTGGTGGATGACATGGTGACCGCCTCGGTCGATGAGATCTGCGCGGCGGTGAAGGACGTGTTCGACGATACGAGGGTGATTGCGGAACCCGCCGGTGCGCTCGCCATCGCAGGGATGAAGAACTATGTGGCGCAACATGGTTGGCAGGGCAAGACCCTGGTCGCGGTGAATAGCGGTGCCAATGTGAATTTCGACCGGTTGCGCCATATCTCCGAACGGGCGGAGATCGGCGAAAATAGGGAAACGCTGTTCGCCGTCACCATACCGGAACGGCCGGGCAGCTTCCGCCGGTTTTGCGATATTCTCGGCAAACGCTCGGTAACCGAATTCAATTACCGCTATTCAGACGAAACCGACGCACAGATTTTCGTCGGCATCAAGTTGAGTGGCGGGCAGGACGAGAAATCAGCGCTGCTAAAGCGCTTCCAGGACGGCGGCTACCCGGTGACCGATATCTCGGACAATGACACAGCCAAGCTGCACATCCGCTACATGGTGGGCGGCCGACCGCAGAATCTTGCGGACGAGGTGGTTTACCGGTTCCAATTCCCGGAACGGCCGGGGGCCTTGCTTAATTTCCTCAACCATATCGGCGAACGCTGGAACATCAGCCTGTTCCACTACCGGAACCACGGTTCCGCCTTCGGACGGGTGCTATGCGGCATGCAGGTGCCACGGGCCGACATGTCGGAATTCAAGGAATTCCTTGGCACGCTCGGCTACGCCCATTGGCCGGAGACGGACAATCCCGTCTACAAGACCTTTTTGAGTTAGCGGACCCTAGCTAATCTCGTGCACGTTGACCGCCGGCGCCGCGTCGTCGGCCAGGTCGATGATGACATAGGTCGCGCCACGCCCGATCGTATCGGTTGGCGAGCCGCTATAGGCTGCCGTCGCCTTTTCGTTGACCAGCTCCATCGCGGCGTGATGATGGCCCAGCGCAAGATAGTCGCAGACGCTGTCTTCGATATGCTGCATGGGGATTGGCGACGACCGGTCCGTTTCGCCGCCATGCGGCACGAAAATGCCATGGCCCATGCCAAGATACCAACTGCAGTCCGTGGGGCGCTCCGGGCAACTGTCGAGAGGCAGAAAGTCGGGCGAATGCTCCACCATGCCTTTGCCCCAAACGGCGACGTCAAGCGTATCGACCCGTGCGGTCGCACCTTCTTCCGCATCGATCATCTGCAGGTTCGGAATTTTGTTGAAATCGTAGCGGTGATAGATCGCGCCGGGTTCCAGGCAATCATGGTTGCCTGGGATCATGACGATGGGCAGCGGCTGGTCGGAAAGGATGTCCATCGCCCAGGTGATCGTCTCGTCGCTGGCTGTGTTGGCGTCGAACAGGTCGCCGGCGATCAGCAGCATGTCTGGCTTGTGGCGCTGCATTTCCATCAGAGCGCGTGCGAAGCCGCTCTTATAGTAATCCACATGGCCTTCAATCTTCTCGCCGGCATCGCCGTCCAGATGAATATCGGAACAATGGGCAAAACGGAGTCTTTTGGTCATGAATTCTACATTGTTATGAATAAAGAAATGCCGCGAAGCTAAAGCCCGCAGCTGCGAATGCGGCTCAATATAAGTGGCTACGTCGAAAAACCCAAATCGGATCGCGAATTTCCAGGTCCCCCAGTCGCCCATGCAGGTGTCATCGGCTAAGCTGCCGCCGAAACAAACACGGGATTGGGACAAAAGGCATGCATTTGAACCTGTTTTCGGAGAGTTCCGAAGCACTCGACATGACGACCTCGGACGAATTCGCGAGCCTGCTGTCTAGCGCGAAGGACCTATCGATTCCCCATTCCCCCGATATCGCCTACCGGTCCAGTAACATCGTATTGCGCCATCAGCGCTTTCATTTCCTGGAGTGGGGGGCGGCGGATGCCCCAACCATCGTTTTGCTGCATGGCGGGCATCAATCGTGCCATTCCTGGGATTTGGTCAGCCTCCATCTGGCACAGAAATACCGCGTGTTGGCCCTCGATCAACGCGGCCACGGCGACAGCGAATGGGCGCGCGACTGGGATTACTCGAACAACACGATGGCGCTCGACGCCGAAGCCTTCATTCGGGCCATGGGGCTGGAGAAGCCCATCGTCATGGCGCATTCCATGGGCGGCCGCAATTCAATGCTGCTGGCCCGGAACGCGCCGGGGATCATGCGCGGCTTGGCAATCGTCGATGTCGGTCCGGAAGTATCCGAACGCGGCCGCAAAGTGATCTCCTCCTTCGTGCGCGAGAATCAGGAATTCGACGATCTGGAGCACTTTGTCGAGAATGTTCGAAAATACGATCCCTACCGCAGCCGTGAGCACATCGAGCGGACGGTCAAATACAACATGATCCAGCGGGTAGACGGCAAGTTCGTCAGCAAGTGCGACTCCAATCCGCGCCGAGCTGGCGCCCAGGCCCAGAAGGCGCAGCAGGACAATGTGACCTTGGAAGAGGTTGGCGCGTTCGATTTCCCGGTTCTGATCCTGCGCGGCGAGACGTCCAATATTCTTGAACCAGACGCGGCCATCCGCTTCCGGGACGCCTTGCCACAGGGGCAGCTCATCGAGGTGCCGAATTGCGGCCACAACGTTCATTCGCAGAATACGCTGGGCTTTCTGGATGCGGTTGGGCCATTCCTGGAAAGCTTAAGCTGAGATAACCGGACGACATTGGGAGATAGATAGATGGCACTGATCGAACAGGATGTGGTGATCACCACGAAACACGGGCGCATGCCAGGCTTTACCGCTTGTCCTGACGAGCCGGGCCGTTTCCCGGGCATCATCTTCTACATGGACGCACCGGGATACCGAGAAGAGCTTTGCAACATGGCCCGACGCATTGCCAAGCAAGGGTATTTCTGCATTTTGCCGGATATGTATTACCGGCTAGGCACGATCCGCTTCGATCTGCCGCGACGCAACGATGGAATGAGCGCTGTCGTTATGGCGTCGATGAACCATTTGACCAATGCGGATGTCGTCGACGATACCGCTGGGATCCTTGGTTTCCTGGACGCGCAGGATAAATGCGCACCGGGACCGGTCGGCTGCGTCGGTCACTGCATGAGCGGCCAGTACATCACGACGGTTGCGGCTCAATTCCCGACCCGCTTTGCGGCCGCTGCCTCCATGTATGGTGTCAAGATTGTGACGGATCAGGAAGATTCGCCGCACCTTTTGCTCGATCAGGTCCAGGGCGAACTTTACTACGCCTTTGCCGAAGTCGACGCCCACGTGCCAGACCATGTGATCCCGGATCTCAGCGCCGCGCTGGAGAAAGCGGGAACGGCGCACGAGGTTCAGGTTTTCCCTGGCACCGAGCATGGCTTCCAATTCGTCGAGCGGGCCGTCTACGCCCCCGTGGCTGCAGAGGAAGCCTGGGACAAGCTGTTCGCGCTGTGGGAGCGTCGGCTGAAATAGTCGCCGTCGCCGTTTGGGGCAGCGTTTATTCGGCGAATGACCGGGGGATGGTCAGGCGGGTTTTCGGATCGCTTGTCTCATGTGTTGCGCCGCAACACAATGACGGGGGCAGGGCCGGTCGCCGTGGTCGATACCGACCTTCAGGCAAGTTTGGCGGATTGATAGAACGAGCGGACGGAGTCGATGCCGGTGTTCATGCGGACGACCGTCGCAAGTCTGGATGCGGACCTGAAGCGGTTGCAGGATCATGGCATCAATCTGGTCATTATCGATAAGCCGCCGGCGATCACCAACACCATCACCGAAGTGGTGCAGGTCGCCAATCTGGTCGCCGTTCCGACCCGGCCCAGCCCCGCACGATCTGCGTGCGGTCGGCGCATCGAGTGACGTCGGAAGTGGCCATCGCGCTTTCGCAGCACGGCACGGTGTCTCCCTCGATCATCCATCAGCGCGTTGGTTTCGCGACCAGTATGACCGACGGGCGAACGGTCATGGAAATCCAGGGGCAGAAATGCGCGTCCGAGGAGATCGCCGAGCTGTGGACCTATCTAGAAGAACGGCTCAACAAAACCTTCGGCAAAAAGGTTCGGTTGCCGTTCGGTTAAATACTGACGGCCGCGAGCCGTGCCTTCGGTTCCGGCCAGGCGCGCGCCTGAACGATAGAGGCCCTGGATGGAAGCGGCCCCACGGTTGATCGACATTTCCGAGAAGTGCGCCGCCCGTCGGGATGCGGCTCCTCTAACAGGCTACTTGCTTGCCCGCAAAGGGTAGGCGGTTTCCGCTGCGCGGGATGTGCTGAATACGCAGGAGGCGGGGCTGTTGCCGCCAGCGGAACCGCATGCCCAAACGGACTCCGCAAAGCAGAATTACGCAAAAATTTGGATCGCCATCGTCGCCGTTCTTTTGGTGGGCGGCGCGGTGGGGGGCCGGTTACGCCCTCCGGCCGGCACTTGAGCCAACACAGGCTGTGGCGCCGAGCGAACCGGTGCCCGCCGATAGAAGCGAAGCCGGAGACGCCCCCGTTGACGACGGCAGCCCGGCCTGCAGCCGCAAGAGAGGAAGCGAAGGCCGCGGTGGTTGAAAGTACGCCACCGGAGACACCCAAAGCGGCAGCGCCGGTTTCAGCAAAGACGCAACCGGTGACACCTGCGACCGTTGCGGCGTGCCCGCCTGCGCCGGTGCAGACCCCGCCCTATCTGATTCAGCTCGTATCGGTTAAATCGAATGCGGCAGCGAGCTGGGAGTGGACCCGGTTGCAGAAACACTTCGCCGGACTGGAACCTTTCATTCAGAAAACGGTGATCAAGAAGCGCGGTACCTTCAATCGGTTGCGGGCGGATGGATTGTCGAGCAAGCGTCAGGCGGCGACGTGCCGATCACTCAAAGCGAAAGGGCAGAGCTGCCTCGTCGTGAAACGCTGAGGTCGACAATCGTTCGTCTTCGTCCGGCAAACCCTTTCGCCGTGCGTCTCCCATGATCTATCCTCCCGGCCTGCTAATCCAGCGTGGCCCGTAAAATGGCGGGCACTTTCAAGGGAGGGACCGTCATGCGTGTCGTTATCGCCATGATGAAACACGAAACCAATACATTTTCGCCGGTACCGACGCCGATCGAGCGGTTCGCGCGCGGTTTTCCATTGCCGCCGCGCGGCAAGGACGCCTATAACGCGTTTAAGGGAACGGGATCCGCGATGGCGGCCTTCATCGACTTGGCGGAACGTGAAGGATGGGACATTGCGACACCGATCGCCGCGCAGGCCTCGCCGAGCGCGCCGGTGCAAGATGCGGCCTATAAGGAAATGACCGACGCGATTTGCGACGCGGTCGCCGAAGGCTGCGATGCGATCATGCTCGATCTGCATGGTGCCATGGTGACGGAAAGCCGCGAGGACGGGGAAGGGGCCCTGCTCGTACGAATTCGCGAAATAGCGCCGGACGTGCCGATTGCGGTCGCCCTCGATATGCACACCAATCTCTATCCGGAAATCGTTGACAATGTCACCACGTTAGCTGGCTTCACGACCTATCCGCATATCGACAATTACGAGACCGGCATGCGCGCTGGCGAGGCGCTGATCAAGAAGATCAAAGGCGAAGCGAACCCGGTCATGGCATGGGGCAACCGGCCGATGTTGCCTCATGTGATGCGTCAAGGCACCGGCGATTTCCCGAACAAGCAGCTACAGGAACGTGTGTTGGACATGGAATCCAAAGGCGAGGCGATGGCTGCAACCCTGTTCACCGGCTTCCCGCACGCCGATATCCGCAATGCCGGCCTCAGCGTCTGCATCGTCACGGACGGGGATATGGCGAAAGCGGAGGCGTTGCGCGACGAGCTGCTCGATTCCGCCTGGAAGGATCGCGAGGCTTGGGTCTACCAGATCGAACCGCTGGAAGAGTCGATGGCGCGCGCGAAGAAGATCGACGACGGGCCGGTCGTCTTGCTCGATCACTACGACAATTCGGCCTCCGGCGGCACGCAGGACACAACGACGGTGCTTGCCGCAATCCTGGAAGCGGGGTTGGAAGACGTTGCCGTGTTCGCGATCTGCGATCCGGAAGCGGTGCAGTCCCTGATCGAAACGGGCGTCGGCAACGAGGTGACCCTCCCTATCGGTGGCAAGATGGACATGCCGTCGATCGGCAAGACCGGCCAGCCGGTGACTGTCACCGGTACAGTCAAGCTGATCTCCGACGGGCTTTACAAGAATCTCGGCCCCGCTTCGCCGGGTGTGCTGATGGATATGGGGCCGACCGCGGTACTGGATACGGGCAAGGTCGAGATCGTCGTCATCTCGCGCCAACAGGAGCCGAACGACAAGAACTGTTTCCTCAGCCTCGGTATCGATCCGGCCCGTAAGAAGTATCTGATGCTGAAGAGCCGCATCCACTACCGCGCCGGTTACGGCGATATCGCGACGGAAATCATCGAATGCGCCGGCACCGGGGTCTGCACGTCAGATTACGACCAACTGACCTTCGAGAATGTCCGCCGACCCATCTATCCGCTCGATTTAATAAATGACCCGAATGAAGGGTCCTGAAAGGGAGATAAAAAAATGAAAGCAGTCGTCATCGGCGAGAATGGTCTGGAAGTGACCGATGTCGCCAAGCCCGAGCCGAAGGCCAACGAGGTTCTGACCAAGGTCGCGACCTGCGGGTTGAACCGCGCCGACGTCCTGATGGCCGGCGGCGCGTTCCACGGTGCGCAGGGCGGGTCCGGTACCGTGATGGGCATGGAATGGGCTGGTGAGGTCGAGGCTGTCGGCAGTGACGTGACGAACGTTGCCCCGGGTGACCGAGTCATGTGCACTGGTACGGCGGGTTATGCCGAATATGCGGTCAGTGACTACGGCCGGACCATGAGAATTCCCGGGAACAATATGAGTTACGAGCAGGCGGCGACCCTGCCGATTGCGCTGCACACCATGCACAATGCTGTCGTCACCCAAGGCCGCTTGCAGAAGGGTGAGAGCGTCCTGATCCAGGGCGCCAGCTCCGGCGTCGGGCTCATGGCGATGCAGATCGCCAAACATATGGGGGCGGCTAAGGTCTTCGGCACTTCGACCAATGACGGACGCCGGGCCAAGCTGACCGAGCATGGCGCCGACATGGCGCTCGACTCAAGCGACCCGGCCTGGGTCGATGCGGTGCTGGAAGCGACCGGCGACGAAGGCGTCGATTTGATCGTCGATCAGGTGTCGGGTTCTGTCGCCAACCAGAACCTTGCCGCGACCAAGGTGCTCGGCCGCATCGTCAATGTCGGCCGTCTTGGCGGCGGCGTGGCGGAGTTCAATTTTGACCTGCACGCGTTGCGCCGTATCGACTATATCGGCGTCACCTTCCGCACCCGCTCGATCGACGAAATCCGCGACATCGTCGCCGGTGTCGAACGCGATCTCGGCCCCGCTATCGCGGATGGCACGCTTAGCATCCCGATCGACCGCACCTTCCCGCTCGACGAGGCTCCGGCCGCTCTCGATTACATGGCGGCGAACAACCACTTTGGAAAGCTGGTACTACAGTCTTAGGGCACCACGATGGACGTTGTGTCGCCCTAGATAATCTCCCGGTCCAACAGCTCGCGAATTCGCTCGGGCGACAGCCCCAGCAATTCGCCGAAGATTTGTTCCGTCCCGTTTTTAAACGCCGGGCCGAGATGGGTCACGCGACCGGGGGTTTCCGAGAGTTTCGGGATCACGCCGGGGATGACGATGTCGCCGGCGCCGGGTTCGTGGACGGTCTGCAGGTTCTCCCGTGCCTCGAACTGCGGATCCTCGAAGATGTCGGCGATGGAGTTGATGGCGCCGCAGGGCACGCCGCCGTCGGTGCAGCGCTTGATGACCTCCATCATCGGGTAGCCCGTGGTGAACGCGGACACGGTTCCCTCGATGAAATCGCGCGCGGCGATACGCTGCGCGGAGGTCTGGTACTGGCCCGGCTCGGCCAGTTCCGGCTTGTCCATCACATGACACAACCGCTCGAACATGCGGTCGGAGGTACAGGCGATCGATATCCATTTGTCGTCGCCGGTCTGGAAATGGCCGTGTGGGCAGGCGAGCCGCGTGCCCATGCCTTCGCGCTGGCGGACCGTGCCTTCCTTGGCATAGGCCGGAACCAGTTCGTCCAGGAATCGGAAGATCGACTCGTACAAGGCCAAGTCGATGTATTGTCCCTTGCCGGTCTGCTCGACAGAACGCAGGGCCAGCAGAATGCCGACCGCGCCATACAGGCCGGTTGCGTAATCGGCAAGTGACGTCGATCCCGGCGTCACGGGCGGGCCGTCCGGCATGCCAGCCAGATAGGTGAGCCCGCCGAAGCCCTGCGCGATGCGGGCGAAACCGGGCCGTTTCTTGTACGGGCCGGTCTGGCCGTAGCCGGAGACGCGCAGCATAACGATCTTGGGGTTGATCTCGTGGATGACATCCCAACCAAGACCCCATTTCTCCATGGTCCCAGGGCGGAAGTTCTCACAGATCACGTCGGAGACGGCGACCATCTCCTTGAACAGCTCGGCGCCCTCTGGCGTGCGGAAGTCGAGCCCGACCGAGGTCTTGTTGCGCGACTCGGTCAGCCAGGCCAGCGTATCCCCGTCGCGATCAGTTTTTGTGCCGTAGCGCCGCCAATTGTCGCCGCCTTTTGGGTTCTCGATCTTGATGACTTCCGCGCCGAATTCGGACAGCACAGTGGCGGCAAAGGGGGCGGCGATGAAGGTCGCGATATCGAGGATGCGCACACCGTCCATCGGCAGCTTGGTGGCTTGTTCACTCATGGGGACTTCCGGTCTGGTGTTAGCTCAGCCTTGATAGGTTTCGATGGGACTGTTGCCGATCGTACAACGGATCATGATGCGGCGTTCACCCTCGGGATAATCGAGACGACCTGTATGCATCAAACCGCCGCGATTCTCCCAGATAACGGTGTCGCCGACCTGCCACTCCTGTTCCCAGCGGTATTCGTCGGCGCCGGCGGCGTGTAGACAGTCGTATAAAGTCTCGAGAATCTCGTCGCTTTCCGCGTCTTCCAGGCCGCGGATGCGCAGCGCGATCAGGGGGTTGGCATAGATCGCCGGCTTCTTCGAAACTGGATGTTGGCAGATCACCGGGTGGCAGACGGTGTCACGGGCCTTGTCCTCGTCGGTCAGGTTGGAGCCAAGATAGTTCGCCGTCTTGTTGCGTGGATTATTGCCGAGCTGGAATTCGACCTGCAAACCGGCAACCCGTTGGCGTATGGTCTCCGGCAGTAGCTCGTAGGCCCGATGTGCGCTGGCAAAACAGGTGTTGCCGCCTGTCGAGGGCACCTCCAGCGCATGCACGGACGTGGCCTTCGCCGGAATCTCGTCGTAGGTCGTATCGGAATGCCAGCCGGTGCGGAGATCATCGGTCACACCGCGGCGGGCGGCGAGATCGTCGAAATTCCCTTCATCATCGACATTGCGGTTGAAGACGAGTTCTGGGATTTCCGGATGCCAGTACTTTTTTTGAATATGCCGCTGCAGATGTCCGAACTGTGCGGAGAAGTCGGCGAACTTCCTTGGGCTAAGCGGCTGGTCGCGAAAGACAAGAACCTGATGCGCCACGAACGCGTTCTCCACCGCGGTAAGGTCAGCAGCGGTGAGCGGTTCTGCGAGCTTCAACCCGCGGATTTCCGCCCCGATATCTTTGCCGCTGGGAACGATCTCCAAAGCCATCACGTTGCCTAGCCTGCCGCCAGCGGACCGCGCAGCACCTGACCGGCATAGTCGCCGGTCGACTCGCCGTTCTCGAAGGCCACACTGCCGTTCACCACCGTTGCTGCGATGCCGTCGGCTTTCTGCACTAGCCGTTTCGCGCCGCCGGGCAGGTCCTGTACGACAGTCGGCAGCTTCGGCTTGATCTTGTCCGCGTCGAACACCGCTATATCGGCGGCGTAGCCGGTGCGGATCAATCCTCGGTCGGGCAGCTCCCAGGCCGACGCGTTGTCGAAGGTCAGCATGCGGACCGCTTCTTCGAGTGTGAAATCCTGTCGGTCGCGTACCCAGAAACTTAACATGTGCGTCTGCAGGGACGAGCCCATCTCCTGGCAGACATGCGCGCCGCTGTCGGAGAAGGTGGCGAGCGTGCGCGGATGCTTCAGCATGCCTTTGACGTCTTCCTTCTCCTTGTTGACCAGCGGCTGCAGGAACATCTGGTCTTCGTTCTCCAGCATCAGATCGAGCATGGTCTCCACCGGCCCGGAATTGCGCTGTCGGGCGACCTCGGCGACCGATGGGTCGTTCCAGTCGACCCCCTGCATTGCCAGCAGATTTTCGTAATCCGGCCGCATCGGGTTGGTGGAGGCGTCGCCGCCGCCCTGGAACTCCGCGACCCTCGGTCGCATCGTCGCTTCCTCTTCGACCAGCTTGCGCCGGGTTTCCGGATCGGCCATGCGGCGCTTCTGCTCTTCGAGGGGCAGGGCGCGTATTTGCTGCCAGCTGGGCAGAACGTCGAAAGGTAGGTTTGACTTCATCGAGAAGACGACGCTGATTGGTCTCGTCGAGGATTGTCCGAACATGCGGCCACCCTTGGCGACCGTCTCGTCGATCATGCCGGTCTGAAACTGCCAGGATGTCGGATCGTCCAGCATCTGCGTGGCGATCGTGCCAAACATGATCGGCCGGCCGCTCTCGAGCGCGACCCGCTGCAGCTCCTTGAAGAACTCCTTTTGCGCCGAGCCGCTGGACACATCCGGGCCAACCTGGAAGATGCCCGCATTCAGTTCCGCCATCGCACCGACAAGCTGGTCTATTTCCGCCCAGTCCGCATAACGGCTGGCGACCGGTGAGCCGTCCGGCGTGGAATGCGTGGTCGACAGCGAGGTGGAGAAACCGACGGCGCCGGCCTTGACCGCTTCCTGGATCGCGGCGCGCATCTTGGCGATGTCGTCCTCCGTCGCCGTTTCGCCCAGTGCCCGTTCGCCCATGACATACATGCGTAGCGCGGAATGGCCGATATAGGCACCGTAATTGATTCCCTTCGGTGCGCGGTCGACCGCATCGAGATATTCCGGGAAGGTTTCCCAACTCCAATCGACGCCGGACATGATGGCCTCGGTGGGAATGTCCTCGACCGCTTCCAGGCATTGCGCGAACCATTCACGCTCCTCCGGTTTGCAGGGCGCCAAGGCGAAGCCGCAATTGCCCATCATGACGCTCGTCACACCGTGCCAGCAAGAACAGCTGCCGAGCGGATCCCAGGTGACCTGCGCGTCCATATGGGTGTGACCGTCTATGAAGCCGGGCGAAACGATCAACCCGTCCGCGTCGATCACCTTGTCTGCCGGTGTTCGAATCCGGCCGATCTCGACAATCCTGCCGTCCTTCACCCCTACATCCGCCCGATACCGTGCGCCGCCGGAGCCGTCGACAACCGTTCCGTTCTTGATGAGCAGATCCATGTTGACCTCCTGTAGGGGTTCAAACTTGCCCATATTCTTGCATTGCTGGGCCCCGCGTCACAACATGGCACCAGACACTCAAAACCAATACCCCACGCAAGGAGGACACGATCATGGGCCCGAAGCTCGTCGACCATCTGTTGTACGAAAAGGAGGATAACGGCCTCCTGTGGATCAAGTTCAACCAGCCGGAAGTGCTGAACGCACTGGTCGGCAATTCCGAGGAAAACAGCACGGTCGCTAAGGTCGGCGAGTACATGCGGGCCGGTGACGACGATCCGGACGTACGCGTCATCATCCTAACCGGCGTCGGCCGGGCCTTCTGCGCCGGGGCGAACCTGAAGAAGAAATCACCTCCGGAGGTGACCGGCGAGAACTTCGTCGGCAATCGCAGCGGCCGCGAAGGCGCCGACGCGGTGCGCCAACATTTCTTCCACGGTTTCACCAAGCTGCATCGCGACATCGCCGATATCCGCAAGCCGACGGTCGCCATGATCAACGGCCCGGCGGTTGGCTCCGGCATGGATATGTCGTTGCATTGCGATATCCGCATCGGCTGCGAGAAGACCCGCTTCATCGCTTATCACCAGGCGGGCCAGATCATCGAGAATGGCGGCTGCTACTACCTGCCGAAAATGATCGGCCTCGGCCGCGCCCTGGAATACGCCTATACCGGCCAATGCGATGCGGAAACCGCCTATCGCTGGGGCATGCTCAACCATCTGGTCGATTCCGAGAACCTCGAGGAGTTCACCCGTGAGCTGTGCGGCAAGATGCTGGCCATACCGCCGCTAGTGCAGTGGAACAGCAAACGCATCATGCGCTCGGCCCTGGACACGACCCTGGACCACACGATGGTGCTGACCTCGAACGCCGCGCTGATACTCAACAGCTCCGAGGACGAGACGGAGGCTCGCAAGGCCTTCGTCGAGAAGCGCAAGCCGGTGTTCAAGGGTCGGTAGGGCAGCAAAACACGCTTTCGTGTCACTCCGGCTCCGAGCCGGGGTCCAGCCCCGATGCCATACGTGGTGTTCCCTGGATCTCGGATCGGCGGCGCGATGCACCTTGTCCGGGATGATGATATTAGTGCAGGGAGAACCGTCCATGGCCGCCAACGACATGTCCAATTGGCGAACCTCGATCGCCGAAGTCGTCAGTACCGAGAGCGAGGAAGAGATCCTGATCCGCGGCCGCAAATTGAGCGATTTGGTGGGGTCGGTCAGTTTCGCTGAGATGATGTTCCTACTGCTGACGGGGCGGGAACCGACCAAATCGCAGGCCCGCGTGCTCGACGCGTTGTTGGTCGCCTCCATCGAGCACGGCATCGCGCCGCCCTCGATGATCGCCCGCTGCTACGCTTCCTACGGCACCTCGATCCAGGCGGCGATGGCCGGTGGTATCATGGCGTTTGGCGACACGATGGGCGGCGCGGGGGAACAGCTGGCGAAAATCCTGTCGGAGGCGATTGGCGGTCTCGATGGCGATCCGACGGACGACGACCTGCAACGCCTTGCGCAGGGGGTCGTCGCGCGCGAGGGCAGGGTGCCCGGCTACGGCATCCCGCTGCACGGTGCCGACCCGCGATCCCCTAAGATGCTGGCGATCACCCGTGAGGAAGGCTGCTTCGGCCCGCACAGCCGGCTGGCGGAACTGATCGAACAGGAGATCACGACGAAGACCGGCAAAATCATCCCACTCAACCTGGACGGTGTCGGCGCCTCGGTGATCCTCGATCTCGGATTCCCCTGGCAGCTCACCCGCATGTTCCTGATCACTCCGCGCTCGGTCAGCTTCGCGGCGCATTATCACGAGGAGCAGCAGCAAGGAACGCGCTGGCGGCACCTTCCGGCGGAGGGTATTGCGTACGAGTAACGGCTAGTCATACACGGGTGGTGGGACGAACCCGCCGAAGTTCTCCTCGATCAAGCGCGCGAATTCGATACAGGTGTGGTCGCCGTAGTTGGGCCCAATGATCTGAATGCCGACGGGCAGGTTCGAGTGGGAGAAGTCCGCCGGGGCCACGGTGGCGGGGAGATAGACCACGCCGCTGATGCCGGCCCAGAAGAGCTGATCGGTCGTCAGCACATGTTCGTTGTTAACCGCCACGGTGCGAGTCCAGCGTTCGCCCTCATGGTCGTGCGGCTGGGCGGCCGAAGCGGCGGCTGGACAGAGCAACAGGTCATATTCCTCGAAGAATTCGGCCCAACGGCGGCGCGAAGGGGTTGAAGTCGCTCATTGGAGGTCTCCGGTTATTGGATCTATTGCAGTATCCGGATTGGGTTCCCGTCCAACCACGCCTGCACGTCTTCCAGGCTGTCTCGGTAGCGGGCGATGAAATTCTCACGAGTACGGCCGCCGACATGGGGCATCAGGACGGTGTTCGCTAGGGTACGCAGAGCGTGGTCAGCCGGCAGCGGCTCCTGATCGTAGACGTCGAGCCCCGCGCCGGCGATCTTGCCCGTCTGCAGCGCGTCGATCAGCGCATCTTCATCGACGATCGGGCCGCGCGCTGTGTTGATCAGCAGGGCGGTTGGTTTCATCAGGCCGATCTCGCGCGCGCCGACCGCACCACGGCTCCGCTCACCCAGGATGAGGTGGACGCTTACGATATCCGCCCGCTGGAACAGCGCGTCTTTCGACACCAGTTCCGCACCGAGTTCGTCGCAGCGCTCCTGTGTCAGGTTCTGGCTCCAGGCGATGACGTCCATGTCGAAGGCTTTGCCGACGCGTGCCACACCGCCGCCCAACGTGCCGAGTCCGACGACGCCCAACGTCCGGCCGCTGAGCCCGAGCGGCAAATGCTCGCCCCAGCGTCCCTCGCGGATCGCGCGGTCCTCCTGTGGGATGAATTTCAGCAGGCTGAGGATCAGGCCCCAGGTCAGTTCGACCGTGGCGATGGGAAAACCGTACCCGGTGCCGCAAACGGTGACCTGTCGGGCCGCCAACGCCGCCATATTCAGCGCGGCGTTCCGTTGGCCATGGGTGACCAGGAGTTTCAGGTTGGGCAGCTGATCGACGAGCACGCGGTTGAACAGAGTTTCTTCCCGTGCGGTAACGATGATGTCGTACGGGGCGAGCAGGACGGCGGCTTCGTCATTCTCGACACGGCGCGCATAAACATCGGTTTCTACCGTGTTCGGCAGGCTCGACCAGTCCGCTGCCTCCCGCGCCAGGTCCTGGTAGTCGTTGATGATCGCAAGTTTCACCTAATACCCCGCGTCCCAATCAATGACATTCATCAGCGGTTCGCCCTTCAGATAGCGCTCCATATTTTCGCATAGAACTTCTATGGCGCGGTGGCGGTTGACGTCTGTCAGGTTGGACGTGTGCGGCGTGATCATGATCTTGGGATGGTTCCAGAGGCGCGCCGGCGGCGGCCCTTCAAACTCGCCTGTGTAGACGTCGAGAATGGCGGCGCGCAGATGGCCGGCATCGAGCGAATCCGCGAGCGCCGTCTCGTCGATGATTTCGCCGCGCGCCACGTTCACGAGGATGCCGCCGGGCTTCATGGCGGCGAGGCTCTCCGCGTTGATCAGGTCGGTGGTTTCCGGCGTCCATTGGCAACACACGGCGATGAAGTCGCTCTCCGGCAGCAGGTCCATCAGGGCGTCTGGTGTGTGGATCGCTGAAAATCCCGCGGGCAGCGCCTCACTGGCAGCGGGTGGCGTGCGGCGCGTGCCGATGACGCGCATGCCGAGCGCAGCCGCGAGCCGCCCAACATCGAGGCCGATCCCGCCGGCGCCGATGACGAGCATGGTCTTACCCTCGATCAGCACGGGCTTGTAAGCGGTGTGCTCGAACTGCGCGCGCGCCGCATCGACCGCGGTGCGCTCCAGCCCTTTGGCGAAATGGAGGATGCCGGCGATCGCGTATTCAGCGATGGGTAGGGTGTTTCCGTAGCCGCGCGACGTGGTCACCGTGACGTCGCTGCCCCACAGGTCGCCCAGCATCAGGTTGCTGGCGCCGGCGGGGCGCTGGTGGAACCATTTCAGCTTCGGTGCACGGGCCCGAAGGTCGAGCGGAAAAGGCCAGCCGCCCAGCACGACTTCCGCTTCTGCCAGTAGCGCATCGCGTTCCTCGCGCGTACCCTCGCCGTTGGCGTCCGGCAGCAGGTAGCGGTTGGAGTTGAATTCAGGCCAAGTTTCGCGAATCTCGCCGTCGAACCAGCCAGCGGCGTCCGTGTACTGGATCGCCGGGCTGATCGCCTTGACCCGCTCCGTCTCCGCCGGGGACATGCGCTGAATGTTGAGAACCTTGACCTCGCCCATCGATACCTGCTCCGTTCCGCTGAACCGTTGCCACGAACAATAACCCACCGGCATGCCCTAGGCATATTCCCCCGCGTGCAATAGCATCGCGGCGTTTTGCGAATACGTTTAGACACTTTGAAATTCAGAACAGGAGCCCCTGCGTGAGGACCGAATCCGTCGACAATCTGTTCGACAGGTTCGGACCGTCCTATCAGCTGTTCGTCACCGTCACCGGTATGGCCGCGTCCTTTGTGATGGTTGTGTCGGGGGGAATCGTTAATGTTGCGGTACCGGACGTGATGGGGACGTTCGGCATCGGCCTCGATCAGGCGCAGTTGATGGCGACGGCCTTCAACGTCGCGATGACGACGAGCCAGCTGCTGAACGCCTGGGTCATCGCCGTTTTCGGGCAACGCATCGGATTTTCCGCCACCCTGATCATCTTCACGATCGGCAGCTTGATTTGCGGCTTTGCCGATGATTACAGCTTTGTTGTCCTCGGCCGCACCATGCAGGGTTTCTCCGCCGGCGTGATCCAGCCGCTTGTCATGGTGACGATCTTCCAAGTTTTCCCCAGCGACCGGCGCGGTGCGGCCATGGGGCTGTATGGCATGGCATTGTCGCTCGCGGTGGCGATCGGGCCGGCTTTCGGCGGGATCGCGATCGAGGCGCTCAACTGGCGCGCCATCTTCTTCGTTCCCCTGCCGCTGGTGTTCATCGCCTTCGGCGCCGGGCTTGTCTTCATGCCGTCTTATCGGGACGCCAAGGAACAGCCTTTCGATTGGACCGGTTACGGCCTCGTCATCGTCACGCTTTATTGCGTCATGACCGGGCTGACCGACGGCCAGCGTGACGGATGGGTGTCGGACCGCATCGTGACCTATTTCGTCATCGCGGCCGTCGCCGCTGTCGCCTTCATCCGTTCCCAAATGCGCAAAGGCTCGAACCTGGTCGATCTCACCCTGTTCAAAAACCGGGAATTCACCTGCATCATCATCGTGACCCTGATTTTCGGAATCGGCAATTTCGGTACCGGGTATGCCGTGCCGGTGTTCGGCCAGCTGGTGCAGAACATGACACCGTTCGCCGCGGGGCTGGTGATCATGCCGGCGGCGCTGGCCGTCGCCGTTGCCCTGCCTTTCACAGGGCGGCTGGCCGATACCATTTCGGCCCGTTTGGGAATCATGGTCGGACTCACCCTGTTCGCGATGGGCTCCGCCCTGATGATCGATGCGGATGTCAACACACCCTTCTTCGACGTCATGATCTACTACATGATCAGCCGTTTCGGGATGGCCTTTACCATGCCATTCCTGATGAGCACAGCGTTGCGTAGTCTGCCGCCGGAACAGCTCAACTCCGGTGCGGGCATGGTGAATTTCTGCCGCCAGCTCGGCGGTTCGCTTGGCACTAATGCCTGGGTGGTCTTCGTGCAGATGCGGACCCAATTCCATAGCGACGCCCTGACCGCGACGCAGGATTCTTCGAATGCCGCCAGCCGGGAGATGCTGGAAGGCGTCGGGCAAATGTTGCGCGAAGCGGGCGTAGCGGAGACGGTGACCGAGCCGGGGGCCCTGCATTTCCTGGGGCAGGTTATCGAGGCGCAGGCGACGACACTCGGATTCCAGGATGGTTTCCTGATTTTTGTGATCGTCTTCATGCTGGCCATGATCCCTACTTGGATGCTTGGCTCAGGAAAGAAGAAATAGGTTCAGTCGTTACCCTGTATCTCTTCCAGGGCCAGGTAGTCGTTGCGGCGAAATTCCTGCTTGACCGTATCGATGGTTTCGACGCTGGTGCCGACGGCGCGGAGCACAATTCCCGCAAGCTGAATACTGGCTTCCAGCGCTTCGGGAACCACGGAGGTTGCGCCTTCTTGGGTCAATGTCTGCCGGTGCCGCAGGTCTCGTGCCCGGACGAAAATTTTGAGATCGGAAAAGCTGTCCCCCAGGGCCTTCACGGCCCGGTCGGTCGAAGCGCTCTGGTCCGTCGTGACGACCTCAGCACTGGCACGGCCGGCGCCGGCAGCATTGAGAATGCCGATATCGGCGCCATTCCCGTAAAAAACCGAGAGACCTTCGCGGTGGCACCGGGTAACGCGCCGGCGGTACAGATCAAGGGCGACATAGTCGACCCCGCCCAACGTCAATGCCTTGGCAACGGTCTGGCCGACACGCCCGAAACCGACAATGATGACGTGGCCGTCCAGATCGTCTGTCTCTTGACCGGTCGCGGTGAGGTTGGGCGCAGGCCCGCGACCTATCAAGGGCGACAGCCGGTTCCCGAGGACATGCATCAACGGCGTTACCGCCATGCTGAGCGAAATCGCGGCGACAAGGATTTGTCCGGTCTCATGCCCCAGGACATTGGTCGCCATCGCGGCGCCAAATATGACAAATCCAAATTCCCCGCCCTGCGACAGCAGCAGGCCCGTACGCAGTGCCGTTTCCTTGTTTTGCCCAATCGCTAGGCAGAACAGACCGGTGACGAGGCTCTTTCCGATGATGAGGGCGCTCACCACAAGCAGGATATCCAGCCAACGGGCAGCGATAAGCGGCAGATCGATCGACATGCCGATGACAATGAAGAAAAGCCCGACCAGGATGCCGCGGAACGGTCTGATATCCGCTTCGACTTGATGGCGGTACTCGGTTTCCGCCAACAGCAGCCCCGCCATGAAAGCCCCCAACGCCATGGAAAAGCCGCCAAGGGAGACGGCCCAGCTGGTTCCCAGAACGACGAGCAGCGTCGTGGCGACAAACAGTTCCGAACTGCCGGTTCCGGCGATCAGCCGATAGAGCGGGCGCAATACCAGCCGGCCGATAATAATTATGGCGAGTATCGCACCAGCGGCTTGCACGGCTGAAAGGAACGCGACTTGCGCAAGACCAATGTCGGTGTCGGCGAGCAGCCGGACGATGATGGCAGCGGGACGACGGCGAGGTCTTGCAGCAGGAGTATGGCAAAGGCGGTTTGGCCGCAGCTGTTCGCACGTTCGCCGTGTTCGATCAGCAGTTGCAAGACGAATGCGGTCGATGACAAGGCTAATCCGCCGCCGATGATGATCGCCTCCCACCCATTGGCGCTGAAAAGCAATGCCACAACGCCAATCAGTATTCCCGAAACGATGACTTGCAGACTG
>CAJWOT010000043.1 GCA_913044215.1 uncultured Rhodospirillaceae bacterium
CTGTAGCTCAGTTGGTTAGAGCACTAGATTGTGGATCTAGGGGTCGTGGGTTCAAATCCCATCAGCCACCCCAGATAAGAGAAAGGGCCGGCGATCGCTCGCCGGCCCTTTGCTTTTACTCAAAATTGACTATGAGGTGGCTTATTTACACTTCATCGTCATGTGCTTTTTGCCTGAACTATCATATGCGACATATGATTTTTTGCCAGTTTTAGCTAGGTTAAACCACTTCCCATAGGGTTTTTTCTTCTTATGGTCCTTAATGCGAAGGCCTGGACCCATAATTTTCCACTCACCTTGCTTTATTTTATCGCCGATGTTGCGATCTAAATTACCAGACCACGCTGTTTTGTCCTTGTAATAAAAATCCTGTACCTTCGTCCCATCTGCTAAAACGTTGTTGCAAGTAATGCTGCCCTTTTTGAATTCTTTTTGCATTTCTTTGGCGGTCATATACTTAGGGGCCTTAGGGGCCTTAGCAGTCTGATTGCTCGCTGCGCAAGCGCCAAGGGCTAGCATTGCGGCAACAGCGCTGATTGTGACTAGAACTTTTTTCATCGTGTCCCTCCTGAAATTATCCCCAACTACCGGGGCAGGTTTTGTCTCATTTTTTGTTCACGGACCGCCGCACTCTGCCATTTAGGCGACATCCTACAACCAAGTTTACCAGCCGACGCCATGAGAGTCGTGTTAAAAAATCAAGGAATCAGACAATAGTTCCAAGTCCAACAAGCTGGTCACAGTTAAAACGAGGTCTTTATTACATACCATTAACAAGAAACGCCAGAGCGTACTTTCGGAAAATGAAGTAAATCCTACAGGCGTTGGTGAGGACCCGCCTTGCTCATATTGCGAATTAACGCTAACCGATCAGTTAAATGCCGCC
The DNA here is from genome assembly GCA_913044215.1 of uncultured Rhodospirillaceae bacterium. Taxonomy (GTDB): domain Bacteria; phylum Pseudomonadota; class Alphaproteobacteria; order UBA8366. The sequence goes on from CAJWOT010000043.1 coordinate 887, forward strand.
GTTCTTCACGCGTCAAGCGGGTATGACGGTACTTCGCAGGATGGCGTCTTCGGGCTCGAGGGTCATCGGTTGCCAGTTCTGCGAGCGGACATAGTCAGGCCTCGGGTTTTCGACCTCTTTTGGATGATTGGCGACCCGATTGTAACAAAAATACATCTGGCAGCGGTCATGCGCGGACAAATTATGACCCGAGGCGTGAAGATTGTTGCAATGAAAGATCGCAGCCGTCCCCGGTGCGCCCGTCACTGGTATGGGATCGGGATAGCGCGCGATTTTATTGCGCATTGTTTCTGGACCAACGGCCCAAAGGCTGTAAGCCGTTGAATCGTCCCAGTAAGGTTGATGGCGGCCTTCGTGGTGGCTGCCCGGCAGCAGGTATAGGCAGCCATTGAATTCCGTCGCTTCGTCCAGCATGACGGCCATTGTCGTTAGCTCCGGCTCCGCGATACCGTCGAGGTGCCACGCACCAAAATCCTGGTGCCAGGGCCAAGCGGAGCCTTGAATTGCTGCTTTGACGTTGACTTTGCAGTGGTGCAGGTAAAGTTCGTCATCACCTAGCAGTTGCTGTGCGGCACCCAACGCCCGGGAAGACCGGGCTGCGGCCCGAACCGCCCCCGAAGCTGTTTCGCCATCGTCTTCGTGCATGCGAAATATCGTTTTCGCGGGTCCGCCGGTTTCCTCCCGGATGATGCAATTGGACTCGATCTGCGAAACACGTTCGACCTCGTCGCGCAGGATGGCGACTTCTTGGGCCGAGAAAAGCTCCGGAAAGATAAGGAAGCCATCTCTCTCATATTGAGCGCATTGCGCTTCGGTCAGTTGCATGGCTGGTTACTCCTCTTTCGAGTAGGCATCGTCAGCAGGCCGCGCGCGATCATCGTAAATCGGCGCTGTGCCGGGCAAGAGGAAACTCGTTAGAGCCGGAAATTGAGGGAAATTTAACCTATTGCACCAATGGTGGGGCGGCTTTCGAACCGGCAGCTGCGCGGTACGAAAAATGAGCAGACAACGCCCTAAACCATGGGGCGTAGGGTGCAAAGCTGGGAGTGAACATATGATTGCTCGGCCTCAAAAAAGTTCAGGATTGAGCTGCAACAGGAGGCGTGCCGGGCACGGTTGAGCCGCGGCGCGATCGCGTCCGGCGGCGTATCTAACAATGTTGGAAGGCAGGAGATCCTTGATGCCATTTTGGCCTTGCGCGCAGACTTTCTAGGCGGAGACGTGGCGACTGCGAATCTGACCCCTGATACGGAACGCATTATTCAAGAAAAGGTCGCCGTCGAGAATGAATTGAAATTACTCTCAAGCGCATTCGACAAGACCAAGAAGGAAATTGCCGGACTTCGGTATTCCTCGATTCACGGTGATCAGATTTCGTCGCTGAACAATCAGCTCGACGAAATCGTGATGGCGGCCGAAGAGGCGACGAACAACATTCTCGAATCTGCAGAGGAAATCGACTCGGATCTGCGGAAGATGCAGCAATCGGCGTCGACCGATGACGGGTTCATGTTGCTGGGAAAATGAGCGCCGAAGTCATCAAGATCTACGAAGCCTGCAACTTCCAGGACCTGACCGGCCCACTGCGTCACCAAAGTCTGCGAAACGCTGAAGCATGTGGAGACACGGGTCGATGCCATGATCGAATGTCTCGGGGGCGACGATTCCGCATTTTCGGAACTCGTCGAACCCGAAGAACTGGAAGACGCGGATGGTGTCGCGCTGGAAGGACCGCAGACGGCGGGCGAGGGCATTTCGTAGGCCGACATCGAGCCGATGTTCGACTAAGCAAGCTGCGTCGCCAATTTACCCTACGCCTTTGGGGCGCTCATATTGTAGAACTTTGCCCTGGCCATAATGGGGGTAGCGTTCGGGTATGGGGTATCGTATCGGTGTCGACATTGGCGGCACATTCACAGACTTTTGCGCCTTCGATGAATCGAGCGGAGCGGTCCACACACTGAAAGTGCTGTCGACCCCGGATGAGCCCGGCGCGGAAGTTGTCGCCGGCCTTGCGGCGCTGCGAGATCGTTACGGTATCCAGCCCGGCGATGTTTCCTACTTCACTCACGGCACGACAGTCGGCGTAAACACGGTCATCCAGCGCAAAGGTGCCAATCTCTGCCTGTTCACGACCAAGAATTTCGAAGATGTATTGGAAGTGGCCCGGCTGAAGATGCCGGATCCGTATGATCTGTTTTCACGCCGGCCGGTCCCGCTGGTCACGAAGGAAAAGGTCTTTCAGATCGGAGGGCGCATACTCGCCGATGGCAGCGAAGACGAACCGGTCGACGAAGCAAGCGTGCGGGCCGCTATCGCTGGTGTCCGAGACGTTGGCGGCGACGCGATCGTCGTCGCCTTGCTGCACGCTTATCGGAATGGTGCGCACGAGAAAAAGGTCCGCGATATCGTGAACGCCGAAGCGCCGGATCTGGATGTGATCTGCACGAGCGAGGTCTGGCCGGTGATACGGGAATATGAACGCACCGTGACCGCCGTGGTCGCGGGTTATGTTCAGCCGCGTGTTGCCAATTATCTGACTGCACTCGAGCAATCGTTGGCCGGCGCCGGTGTTTCCGCAACACCGATGATCACGAAATCCAATGGTGGCGTGATGAGCGCGATGCTCGGCAAGACCCAGTGCGCGCAGATGCTTCTCTCCGGAACGGCGGCGGGCGTCATCGGGGCGAGCTATGTCGCCCGGATGACGGGTGACGGGAACACGATGAGTATTGATATCGGCGGCACCAGCGCGGATGTCGCTTTTATCCGGGACGGTGCGCCGCAATACGGTATCGGTGAGATGATCGGCGAGTTTCCGATCTTCATCCCAACGGTTTCGGTGACGTCGATCGGGGAAGGCGGCGGTTCGATCGCCTGGGTCGATGCGCAGGGCGTCCTCAAGGTCGGGCCGGAGAGCGCGGGCTCGAACCCGGGCCCGGCCTGCTATGGCAGGGGAGGAACCCGGCCCACAATTACCGATGCGTTTTGCGTCTGCGGGTTCCTCGGCGAGACGGAACTCGGATACAGCGCGGTCGATATCGATAGGGACCGGGCCCGGACCGCTGTCGGCGAGATCGCGGCGCAGCTTGGCCTTGGCCTCGAAGAAACCGCGGAGGCGATCATCAAGGTCGCTGTCTCCGGCATGTATCTCGAAGTGAGTAAGCTGGTATCCCGGTACGGTATCGATCCGCGCGAATTCACCCTGCAGGCGTTCGGCGGCGCCGGACCGATGCTCAGCTGTTTTGTCGCGCGTGAGCTCGGCATGACGCGAGTCGCGGTGCCTACGACGCCAGGTGTGTTGAGCGCCTTCGGCGGACTTATCGCCGATATCAAGAATGATTTCATCAGCACCGCGTATTGCGATCTCGATACGGCGGCGCAGACAATGCGCGACGGCTATGCCGATTTACGCCGTCGCGCGATCGCGTGGCTGCGCGAAGAGCAGGATTTCGAGGGCGAGGGGACCCTGCTTTATACCGCGGACATGCGCTATCGCGGTCAGTCTTTCGAGATCGAGACGGTGTTGGAAGCGGATTGGATCGATAAGGGAAATTTGCGTTCGGTCGCCGATGCGTTTCACGCAGAACACGCGCGCGTGTACGGTCACGCTGATGAAGAAGCCGCCATTCAGGTCATCAATTTACGTCTTGTGATCGTCGGCGCTGCGCCGAAGCCGGAGCTGCGCGAACTGGCTGCCGACGAAGCACCGCCGGCGCCGAAGGGCGCAGTCGATGTGTTCTATGACGGCGCTGCGCATAGTGCAGCGCTCTACGACCGCGCCGCCTTGCTGGCCGGTCAGGTCATCGAGGGGCCTGCGGTAATCCAGCAGGACGACTGCACCACCTGCATCCTTGGCGGTTTTAAGGCTGAGGTCGATGCCTACGGCAACATCTTGCTGAACGGATAGAAGCGATGGCGATTGATAAAGTAACGCTCGGGATCCTGGCCAACCATTGCGCGGCTGCCGCGGAGAGCATGGCGTTCACGCTCTACCGCACGGCGCATTCGACCTTCGTCAAGGAAACCGAGGACTTCACCACCGGGCTGACGACGCCGGACGGACAGACTTTTGCGACACCGACCGATCTTGGCGCGACCTGGTTCGTGGGTCTGAACTACGGCAACGTCATCAAGATGTTCGACGACTATCAAGACGGCGACATTTGCATGACGAATGATCCGTACAGCGGATATGTCTGCACGCATCCGCCGGACATGCATCTGTGGAAACCGATCTTCCATGAAGGCGAAGTGGTCTGCTTCGCGGTCGGTCATGTCCACAACACGGATGTGGGCGGCGCGGTCCCGGCAAGTCTGTCACGGACCCTGACGGAAGTGCATCAGGAAGGGATCCGCATCCCCCCGACGAAGCTGTACAGCGCCGGTGAACTGAACCAGCCCGTCCTCGATATTATCCGCACCAATGTGCGCGTGCCGGATCAGAACTGGGGTGATCTCAAAGCGCAAGTCGCCGCGATGAATACGGGCGAACGCAAGGTAAAAGAGATCATCGCGCGTTTCGGGATCGAGACGTTCCGGCAGGGCATATACGATCTTTTGGACTATGCCGAAGCGCAGACGCGGGCACTTGTGCGAACTTTGCCGGACGGCGTGTATCGGTTCGCCGACTATCTGGACGAGGATTCCGCCGGCGGTCATCCCTGCCGTATCGCGCTCAAGCTGACGATTGAAGGCGACGGAATCGAGTTCGACTTCACCGGCAGCGATCCGCAACTCGAATCCTCGATCAATATGCCGACCGGCGGCGACCCGCGGCACATCCTGATGATGGTCGGGTTGGACTACGTCCTTTATTCGCTCGACCCGTCGATCCTGCTGAATTCAGGCATGACGCGCGTGTGCCATTGCATTTTACCTAAGGGGACGATCGTCAATCCGGAATTTCCGGCCGCAGTCGGCATGCGCTCGCTGACCGAATCGCGGGTCATGGACGTGATATTCGGCGCCTTCGCGCAGGTCGCGCCCGAGCGGCTACCGGCCTGTCCCGCCAGCGGAGGGCCGATGATGAACGTCAACTCGGTGGATCACCGCACCGGGCGGCGCGTGGTCGCCTCGATCGATCCGATTTCCGGCGGGGCGGGCGGCAACCCGCGCGAGGACGGCGCGGACGGTTCCGGTGCTAACTCCTCCTTCCTGAAGAATACGCCGGTGGAGATCAACGAGGCGGAAGTGCCGATCCGTATCCTGCGCTACGGGCTGACCTGCGATTCAGCCGGGGCCGGCCGCTACCGCGGTGGCGCGGCGACGGAATTGGAGTTCCGGGTCTACGCGCCGAATACCAAGATCACTGCGCGCAATCGCGACCGCACCCGCTTCCGGGCCTGGGGGATCAAGGGTGGCCGTGCCGGCGGCCCGTCGGAATTTCTGCTCAATCCCGGTACTAACCGGGAGGTCAATCTCGGCAACACGGACATACTGACCGTGGCGCCCGGCGACGTCATCAAGATCGCATGCGGCGGCGCGGCGGGTTGGGGTAACCCGTGGGAACGGCCCGCGAAAGATGTGCTGCTAGACGTCAAACGGGGCTTCGTATCGCCGGCAGGCGCGGACCGCGATTACGGCGTCGTGCTGGTCGACGGCACTATCGACGAGACGGCGACGGCGCGCCGTCGACAGGAGATGCAATCGGCGGCGGGCGCGGCCTTTTTCGATTTCGGGCGCGAGCGCGAGGCCTATGAAGCCGTTTGGACCGAGGCCAACTACGATGCTTTGACCGTGGGGCTGGCGGCACTGCCGACCCATTGGCGCTTCTTCATCAAAGGCCGGGTTTTCGATGCCGTCGCCGGGCTCGACCCGGCGGAACAAAGTGGTGACGGTACAGTGGTTTCAAAAATTATGGATGAAGTGATAGCCGAGTATCCGCAACTGGCGGTGACGGAAAATTTTATGGACAGCTGACGGTAAGCGTTGGTCCAGCATATATTACTGATAAATAGTAATAAAATTCGGAAAGGCGATATTGTTCAACCGCCAGGTCAGCCTGTGGTGTCGGGAAATTTGACAGGTTCCGGAAGTTGCCTTGCTCGAAATTTGATAACTTATTGAAACATAATGACCCATTCTGTGGCACGGCGCACCGGGATTCGGGCCCCGCGGAGACCGTATCGAACCTGCTTTGGATAGAAAGGCCGCTTCGGCGGCCTTTATTCTTTGCGCGGTCTACCCCGCCTTTACCTTCCGCTGCTATCTTGGCGTGCAAATCTGCTATGCTGGCGGCCGGCAAAAATGCTTAGGCACCTATAAAACGCGGAGGGGAGGGGCATGGCGGACCACACATCGATTGCAAAGGCTCTGGTCGACTCCCATCGGCGCCGGGAAACCTTCCGGCCGCTCGATTCCAACGGCAGCTTGGATGAGGCCTACGCCATTCAAGACGAGTTCCAGCGTTTGCTGATGGCAGACGGCGCCGGGGACATCGTCGGCTACAAGGTCGCGCTGACCTCGCCAGCGATGCAGGCCTTTGCGGGGCTGGACCATCCCTGCGCCGGCGCGATCTTTGCGAGCCGCGTCTTCCAGGCGCCGCAGCACATGGATCTTGCGGCGTTCCAGCATATGGGCGTGGAGTGCGAGATCGCCGTGCGGCTGGCAACGGATCTGCCGACCCGGCCGGACGGGCACAGCCCGGAAACGGTTGCACCCGCCGTTGGTGCTGTGATGCCTGCCTTCGAGCTGGTCGAGGACCGCAACGCGAACTATGACGAAGTCGACGCCTTCTCGCTGATCGCCGGCAATTCCTGGAACGCCGCAAACATCCTGGGCCCTGAGGTGACGGATGTGGCAACTCTCGATCTTCCCGCGCTGAAAGGCGCGCTGCGGGTCAACGGCAAGGTGACCGACGAGGGCACCGGCGCCGACGCGCTCGGCAATCCGCTGGCCGCGGTCGCCTGGCTGGCAGACCAATTGGCGGCACAGGGCAAACAGTTGGAACGCGGCATGTTCGTCATGACGGGCAGCATCGTCACGACCTATTTCCCGCAGCCCGGCGACCGGCTAGACTTCACGGTAGAGGGGCTGGGTACGGCGGAACTGACCCTGGCGAGCGCATGAGGCGGCGCGCCGGCTTCCTCCTGGCGTTTGCAGGTTCGCGGTGCTCGCGTCCTGCGAGGAAGACCGTGGCCAGGCGGAGGCGGTGGCCTTCTGGCTGAATGAGCACCGGCTGCACAAGCCCATCGGCCCCATCGGTAGCATAAACAGAATTACCGTCGAAAGCGCGGAGATGATCCGCATGAATTTCAACATCCCCGACCGTCGCCACGCGGAAGCGATCGACACCCAAAGTCTGATGTTCCAGAACATTATGGAGAAATACGCCTGTCCCCGGAAGGTTTCCCCGCTCTGGTCCATGCTGGGCGAGGCGATCATGCTGCGGGTCGACCTGATGTTCGGCGACGACCATATCGCCAGCGCGATCTGCAAGGGGCCTTGTGACCTGTCCCTCTGGTGCTGTTGCACGCCGGAAGCGCGGCGACCCCAGCGGCACCAGGAAAGCACAACATTTGCCGGACTGCCGCGGGTTCCTGGTCGGCGCTTTTGCGGTTGCGTGCCATTTGCCGAAGTCGTGAGCGTCAATACGAGATCGTTCTTCTCGACAAATTCGATGGCTCGTGATGCAGCATCGCCTTGATGCCGGTGCCCTTTATGGTGTTAGGGAGAAAAGGACTGTGGTAGGCTCCTAAGATCAACGACGACATCACAGTAGGATAAAAAGATGAGTGAAGAAGCATCGTTACGTTACAGGATCACAGGGCTTTCACTTGTGATTGGTGCAGTGGTTGTTTGTGGTGTCGTCGCCGCTATTTTTAGCTAGCAAAGCGGCCATCGTCGCGGCGCAGGCGATGCACAATGGCCGGCGGTGCAGAATGGCCGACAATCTAAGCTTTTGGGCTTGAAACCTGCTGAATTCATCCGAATTCGGTCCTGAATCGCAGGTTATCGGGTTGCCGATCACCTGGGCTTTCGTCTCATGCCTATGGTGGCGTATTCCGTTCCCGAGGCCAGGGGGGTAGCCGCCCTCGAGCAGCGCGGAGATTTGTTCGAACAACGCTTCCGATTTGAAGGGCTTGAGGATCACCCTCAGCGCTCCCAGTTCACGATAGCGTTCCAGATCGTCAGGCGCTTGACAGGCCGTCAGATAGACGACGGGCGTCTCACGCCATTCGGGTCCTCCCGCAACCCTTTCAGCAATCCGATGCCGTCGATCCCGGGCATCATGAGATCCAGGAGGAACAGATCAGGCCGGAACGCCGGGGCTTTCTCGATCGCTTCGACCGCCGACAGAGCCGTCCCGGCTTCCGCCTTTCCCGACAGGTTCAAGGGTAGCCTCACGATCTCCAATATATCGAGATCGTCGTACACGCAGAGGATGCGGAGTGGGGAAATCGCCAATGTGCCAAGCCCGGATTGAATGCAATCTGGGTCTTACGCATGGGCGTTAATTTTGGATCACGTGCCGATGATCGGTGACAAGTAGGCTTTTGGTCAGAGATGACCTTTCTTCGGTATCGGACGCGGAACACGCCTTAGAAGACGCCAGTAGAGAGCGCAATCTCGTCCGTCGGAAACGCATCCGCCTTATGATAACGCCGCGTAGACAAGACGCCGCACCTCGCGGCGGGTCGGCAGTGCGGCCGGCGGCATGAGTTGGGTCATGAAGACCACAATCATGTCCTCCAGAGGATCAACCCAGAAATAGGTGCTGGCGGCACCGCCCCAGCAATAATCGCCCGGCGACCCTGCGAATACCGACCGTGCGGGGTCGAGCATGACGGCACCGATCAACCCGAAACCCACGCCGTTCAGCGCATCGCCGCTATCCTGATCCGCACCCATCGATGGGAGATCGCCCGGCAGGTCGTTGCGCGTAATTCGGTCCACGGTCTCCTGTTTCAGGATGCGGGCGCCTTCCAACGCGCCGCCGTTCAACAGCATCCTCGCGAAGCGCAGGTAATCTGTCGAGGTGGAAACCAACCCACCTCCGCCCGACAGAAGCGTCCCGCCGCGCAGGAACCGTTCGGCCGAATAGTCGCTGATGTCCTTCAGCCGTCCTTCCTTGTCGTAGCCGTAGATTGCCGTCAAACGATGATGGTTCTCCGGCGCGATCCGAAAGCCGGTATCGGGCATATTGAGCGGCTGGAAGAGACGCTCCGAGAGAAATCGGTCAAAAGGCTGGCCTGAGATCACCTCGATCAGTCGCCCCATCACATCGTGCGAAATACTGTAATGCCAGCGGGTGCCGGGGTGGAAAATCAGCGGCAGCCCGGCAACGGAATCGACCGCGGCGGCAAAGTCATCGCGCGCGGCGGAGAAATCGACCTTGTGGTTTCGGTAAAGCGTTGCGACGGGTTCGACGCGCTGGTTCGCATAGGTCAGACCGCCGGTGTGGGTCAGCAAGTTTCGGATTGTCAGGGGACGCGCCGGCGGTTCGGTCTGCACCGTGTCGATATCGCCGGCGGCATAGACCGCCGTCTGGGCGAAGGCCGGGATGTATTTGGCCAGTGGATCCTCCAGGTCGCATGCGCCTTCTTCGACCAGCATCATCATGGCGACGGCGGTGACCGGTTTGGTCATGGAATAGATGCGAAATATCGCATCCGGCCGCAGCGGCTCGCTGCCGCGTATATCCATCAAGCCGCGGCAGTTTCCATGGATCACTTCACCCGACTTGAAGATCGTCGTCTGGGCGTGCGCCAGCTTCCCCGTCGCGATCATCGTCTCGACCCAGCTGTCGAGATCCGAAAAACGACGGTCTACCAGCAAGCTCTCGCTAGTACCCATACCGTCTAACCCCGTAAGGATCGCATCTGTTCAAGATACCCGTCGGGATCGAGTACGACGTCGATCAGGCACGGGCCGTCGCTGGCGGCTGCCGCCTGTAATGCGGAGTCCAGCGCCTCTTCCGTTGAAACGCGCCATGCCGAACAGCCGAAGCCACGCGCCGCGGCGGCGAAATCCGGCCGCTCCCAGGTGAAACCAAGGTCCGGCATCTGCATTTCCTGCCTCTTGATATCGATCAACGACAAGGCTCCGTCATTGAACACGATGGTGGTCAGTTTGGCGTTCTGCTGCGCGGCGGTGACCAGTTCTCCCATGCACATCATCAGGCCGCCATCGCCGGTCATCGCGACCGCGCCCCGCTTGGGATCATGCAGCGCCGCGGCCAGGCCGGCGGGTAGCGCAAAGGCCATCGTCGCCAGACCATTAGAGATCAGCACGTCGAGCGGTTCCTTGCCGGGCCAGAAGGCGACGGCGGAGAACATATGCGCCCCGGCATCGACCGCCAGACGAGGCCGCCCGTCGAACGCTGTCGCGGCCCGCTTCACGATATCCACCGGTGTCAATCCCGGCCGCTCTTTGTAAGCCATCGCATCATAGAACCGGTCCCGGTGCGCGGCGATGTCCAGCGCGCGCCAACCCGAAGGCGCGAGCCCCTCGCCAAGCGCGTCGAGGGTTCTCGCGATCGGGCCGTACAGGCCGCAGGCCGGCTCGGTGTAGTGCTTCATATGCCGTGTTTCGCCGATATCGAGAACCGGTGCATCATAGGCCCAAGGCTTCCGGATCAGCTCGACCGGGTCGAGGCCGGCCAGAATGATCAGGTCCGCGCTCGCGACACAGGGGTACTCCGCTTGTCCGCCGGTGAAGATACCGGCGTAGTGGGCGTTCGCGTCGGGAATGACGCCCTTCGCCATATAGGTGACGAGCGCCGGCGCCCGGAGGGTGTCGACAAGTTTCCGGATGGCGGCGGCGTTGTCCCCAATTGCCGCTTCCAGGCCGGCAACCACGACCGGTCGCTTGGCTTGCGCCAGAAGGGCGTGGGCCTGCCCGAGCGCGTCCGCATTTGCCGCCGACCGTAACCCCTGCGGCGTCGACGCCGCCGGAGCCACGACCTCGCGCCGGGCCACGGCTCCGGTAAGCTCCACATAGCACGGGCCTTTGGGGGCGTCCCGCATTGCCGCGATCAACATGTCGATCTCGGCGGCGGGATCGTCGCCGTTCAGCAGGCTGACCTGCTTGGTGATCGGACCCAGCACCGCGCCCTGGTCGAAATACTGGTGCGAGACATAGTTCAGCTCATCGGCGCCAAATCCGTCGGATACGTATAGCGCCGGTGCTCGATCCAGATAGGCGGAGGCGATTCCGTTGGCGCTGGAGGTGACGCCCGGCCCTTTCGTGCCGAGCGCGAGGCCCGGCGCGCCGGAGAGCAAGGCCGTCACGGCTGCCATGACCATGCCGGAATCCTCTCGGCGCGATAGGACGAAACCGATCCCGTCGCGGCGGGCCGCGTCGATCAGGTCCATGCTGCTGCCGCCACCCGGCACGCCGAACAGGCGCTGCAATCCCGCCTCCTTCAACCGGCTGACGAGCAGTTCGGCCACGGTCAGCGAATGCGTGGACGTCTTCCCTGCAGTTTGCGAGTCCGGCACCGGTTGGCTCCCTTGATCTGATCTAGTCTTTGCGTGTCACGATGACATTCAACCCGTCATCTACGAATGCGGTGAAATCCGGCGGCAAGATCAAGGTCGACTCATCCTCTTCGAGGATCGCAGGCCCTTGCAATTCCGTGCCGGGGCCGAGCGTCTTTCGGTCATAGACCGGCGTGTCGACGAAACCGCCGTCCGCGCCGAACCAGGCCGGTCGGTTCGTCCAGGCTTGCGGCGTACTGCCTCCGGCAAAGCCTTCATTGCGGATCGTGTCGGTCAGCGGTGGACGGGGACCACTGACGACGACGCGCCAGGTCGTGATCTCCGGAGCCATTGTCTCGGTTCTGCCGAACCGCTTCAAATAGGCGCAGGAAAATCGTTCGGCGATCCCGCCGGCATCGGCATCTTCGATCGCCTGCAGATCGATCGGGACATCGACCTCGTACCCTTGTCCGACATACCGCATCATCGTGCTGATCGTGACGGTGATTTCCGAGTCCGGAACACCCGCGTGCCGGACGAGCTCGCGGCCGCGAGAGACGAGCCCGCCGGCCATCTCGGCGATCTGCGGCCAATCCACCGAATCCAGCCGCGACATGTTGGCTTGGGCCAGTTCGAAGGATATCGGCGACCCCAGCATGCCGATCGCGGATGCGACGCCGGCGCCAACGGGGCAGATCAGTCGGCCGATGCCCATCTTGCGCGCCATGCTGCAGGCGTGCACCGGGCCCGCGCCGCCGATCGGGACCACTCTGAACTTCTCGACATTCAGGCCTTTCTCTATCGCGTGAACAGTGGCAGCCTGCGCCATGTTGGCGGTCACTGTCTCATGGATACCCCACGCAGCTTCCTCGACGCTGATCCCCAGCGGGTCTGCCAGAGACTCTCGGATCGCGGACCGCGCCGCGTCCCGGTCGAGCGCCATCTTGCCGCCCAGAAAATTCTCGGCGTCGAGATACCCGAGGACAAGGTCCGCATCGGTAACGGTCGCATCGGTGCCGCCTAAACTGTAGCAGGCGGGCCCCGGGTCGGAGCCGGAGCTGTCCGGGCCCACCTGGATCAAGCCGCGACGGTCGATGCGGGCAATGCTGCCGCCGCCGGCCCCGATTTCGATCATGTCGATGGCGGGAATCTGCAAGGGCAGGCCGCTGCCCTCGGCGAAGCGAAAAACACGGGCGACTTCGAAATGCGCAGTCCGTTCCGGCTCGCCGTCTTCGATGAGGCAGGCCTTGGCCGTGGTGCCTCCCATATCAAAACAAAGCAGATCGGTCTCGTCCGATATGGCACCGTAGATGCTCGCCGCCTGGGCGCCGGCTGCCGGGCCGGATTGTACCAGGCGGATCGGATATAGCGTCGCGGTGTCCTGCTTCACGGTCCGGCCATCCGAAAGAACCAGCAGTAGGTCTTTGCGGAACCCCATCCGCGCCAACCCGTCGACCAGCAGGTCGACATAGGTCTTGAAGATCGGATGGACGTAGGCGTTGGCGACGGTGGTCGAGCTGCGCTCATACTCGCCCATCTCAGGGCTGACTTCTGAGGACAGCGAAACCGACAGGCCCGGCGCGATGGCCTGCAGCCGCTCGCGGATCGCCGTCTCGTGCGCGGCGTTGCGGTAGGCGTGCAGCAGACAGACGCCGACGGATTGAATGTCATCCGCCTGCAGTTGGGCCGCGATCGGGTCGAGTTCGTCCAGCGCGATGGGTGTCAGGATTGATCCATCGGGTCCGGTGCGCTCGGTGATTTCGAAACGATGCGGGCGCCCGGCGATCGGCGTCGGCATTTCGATTTCGAGATTGAACAGATCGTAGCGCCACTCGCGCCCGATCTCGAGTACGTCCTTGAACCCGCGCGTCGTGATCAGACCGGTGCGAACGCCTTTGCGCTCGATCAGTGCGTTGGCGACCAGCGTGGTGCCGTGAATGACCGCTTCCACCGATTCCGGTGCGATCTCGCTCTCGTCCAGGATGCGCTGAATACCATCCATGACCGCCCGCGACGGGTCATGCGGCGTGGTGAGAAGTTTGGTTTTTGCGGTGCGGGCACCGCCGAGATCCCACAGAACGACATCGGTGAATGTGCCCCCGATATCGACGCCGACCCGGTAACGGCCTTCTTGCGCGCCCATGTTTTCAGTCACCGCCATAGCCGTAAATCCGTTGCGCCTTTTCCGGGCTCAGCACGCCGCGGCGAATGTCGCGGGCGACGGCATCTTTCGCGCGCTCTTCTGCGGGAAGCAATCCGCCGCCGCCCGGCATCTGAAAGGTTGCGACATCGCCGGTCTGGAGCAGCGAACGCGACTTTGCGGGTATGGGTTCACCGTTGACGAGGTCCTTCCCCGGGGCGCCGTTTTGGCCGCCCAGCAGGCCGCGCGGCGGAAAGCTAATCCGCTCATGACGGATCGTCATGGTAATCGGCTCGGTTGCAACAGACCGAAACGAAATGCGCTGTGCGTCGCCGCCGCGGAATTTGCCGTCGCCCGCTGAATCCGGGACAAAGCATTTCTCTGTCACCAGCAGGGGCGCCTGGTTCTCGAACATTTCGATCGGCTGATTGGATACGTTGCTGGGGAAGCTGAGACATCCCGGGCCGTCGCCGTTCGGGCGAGCCCCGTGTCCGCCATTCATAAAGAACATCTTTACGAAGCCGGCACCGTCCTTTTCCTGCGTGCCCTTGAAATAGACATTCCAGAGTGGTGAGCCCGACTCGGCGATGACCTTGTCCGGGAGCACCGTGCTCAGCGCGCCGAAGATGGCCGGTGGCGCATAGTGGCCCGACAGATGGCGTCCCCATACCGGCGCCGGCCGCGCCGCGTTCAGAAGAGAACCTTCCGGTGCGCGCACCGTAATCGTCTCGAAGGAGCCGCTGTTGTTGGGCGCTTCGGGATCGAGCAGGCATTTCAGCGCAAAGCAGGAATAGGCGTAGGTGTAGTTCAGAACGCTGTTGATCGGCCGCGCTATCTGCGCCGACGTGCCGGCGAAATCGACGTCGATTGAATCGCCCGCGATGGTCACTGTGCAGCGGATCGTCAGCGGCGTCTCGAACCCGTCCACCTGGAACTGGTCGGCATATTGGCCGTCGGGAAGGGCCGCAATAACGCTGCGCATGCTCTTGGCCGAACGGGCGATGATTTCCTCGACGACAGCGTCTAGGTCCGTCAGGCCTTCTTCCCGCAGCACGCTCGCCAATTTTTGCTGACAGTCGTGAAAGGCCGCAAACTGGGCCCGGATGTCGCCCAGTGTTTCTTCCGGTGCGCGAAGATTCTCATTCAGGAAATCGATCACGAGCTGGTTTTCGACATCTTGCTCCACGATCTTGCAGATCGGGATGCATAAACCTTCTTCGTAGCTGTCCTGGGCGGCCGGTGACGGTGCGCCGCCGATGTCGACCGTGTGCGCGGTGCTGCCGGCGAAGGCAACGAGTTTTCCGGCCACGAAGATCGGACATATCATCGATATGTCGTTGAGGTGCCCCGTCCCAATCCACGAATCGTTGGTGATGACGACATCGCCGGGCCGCAAAGTTTCGGCGGGTATTTTTTCCAGTACCGCAGCCAGCGTGCGCGGCAGCGTCCCGATGAAACTGGGAATGCTGCGTTTGGACTGCACGAATTGGCGGCCGTGCACGTCGAGTAGGCTGAACGCCATGTCGTAGTTCTCGCGCACGACCGTCGAAAATGCGGCACGAATGAAAGTTTCCGAAACTTGGTCTACGATCCCGTTCAGCCGTTGCCAGATCAGACCCAAACGGATTGGGTCGAGAGAAGTTTCCGCCATATCCGTTCAGACCTTGTAGACGGGTGTACGCCACTTGGGGTGATCGTCCGTATTGCCGCGAACCACATCGTCATAGCGCGCCTGCAAGCGTCGGGTCAGCGGGCCCGGTTCGCCGTCGCCAACGGGTTTGTCGTCGAACGCGGTAATCGGCATGATTTCCTGCCCCGTGCCGCAATAGAAGGCTTCCTCGGCGAGATAAAGTTCGGTGCGGTCCACGGTCCGCTCAGCCGTTTCGATGCCGAGCGGTCCTGCAATATCCAGGACGGTCCGCCGCGTGACGCTCTCCAGGATCCCGCTGGTCCCGTCCGGTGTGACAAAAACCCCGTCTCGCAAGAAGAATATGCAGCCGCCTGGCCCTTCGCTGACGGTGCCGTCTTCGTTCAGCAACACCGCTCCGCCGGCGCCCTGCCGCTTCGCTTCGAGGCCGGCCAGCCGACTGTTCATATAGTTGGCGGAGGCTTTGATCCGCGGCGGGGTCGCGCTGTCCGCGTTGCGCCGCCAGCTGCTGACCACAAACTTCTTGCCGGTCTCGAAATCGGCAACGCGCGGCCGCGGCCGGCAGATTACCGAACTGCCGACAGGCCCCGTCGAGAGCATTGATCCCCACTCATCGACATAGACCTGCAGCCGGATATAGGTGTCCTGACGAAACTCGTTCGCCCGCAATGTCGAGAGAATATCGTCGGTGAGCGCTTCCGTTGATGGCGGATGATCCAAATTGAGCAGCGACATGGAGAATTCCAGCCGCTTCATGTGTTCGGCGAGACGGAATATCTGCAGGTCTTCCTGTGCGTCGCTCCAATAGGCCCGGTACCCTTCAAATACCAGCACCGCAAAGGTGAGGCCGGGCGCCATTATCGAGATTTTCGCATCCGAATACGGCACCAACTGATGATTTTGTGTGACCCATTGAATTTCGGAGCGGCTGTCATGTGTCGTGTTCATAAGTCCTGTCCCTGCGCCGCCGTTTGGTCGCGCGGATCGCTGCTGGTGCTGTTTCGGCGGATCGTAGCGAATTATCGCGGCGAACGATAATTCTCAATCTTTCCGTTCGCAGATTTGTGACGCTTCGGACAGCGGATGGGGGCGTTTCCTTATGCGGGCCGCGCTGGGTGCGTTGCCTAGCCTAGCCGCCTGTCACGCTCATATGACGGCCAACACCGGAGTCGCCGCGGCGGCGGTCGATGATGAAATCATGGCCCTTGGGCTTTCGGCCTATTGCCTCGTTGATCGCGGCTTCCAGCAGATCGTCTTGCGCGCTGGCGCGGACCGGGGTGCGGAGATCGGCGGCGTCTTCCTGGCCGAGGCACATGAACAGCGTCCCGGTGCAGGTGAGGCGTACCCGGTTGCAGGCTTCGCAGAAATTGTGCGTCATCGGCGTGATGAAGCCGATGCGCTGGCCGGTTTCGGCCACGTCCACATAGCGGGCCGGGCCACCGGAATTGTAGTCATTGTCGGTCAGGGTCCATTGCTTCAGCAGCTCGGCGCGGACCATGGAGAGCGGCAGATACTGATCGAGCCGCGTCTCGCCGCCGATATCGCCCATCGGCATCACTTCGATGAAGGTCAGGTCGTAGCCGCCGGCGCCGCACCAGCGCACCATGTCGTGCAACTCGTCATCATTGACGCCCTTCAGCGCCACGGCGTTGATCTTGATCTTCAACCCGGCGTCGCGCGCCGCGGCGATGCCTTCCATGACCTGCTCGAAGCGGCCCCAGCGGGTGATCGCCTTGAACTTGTCCGGGTTGAGCGTGTCGAGCGAAACGTTGACCCGGCGAACGCCGGCTTCGACCAGTTCTTCCGCGAACCGGCCGAGTTGGCTGCCGTTGGTGGTCAGGGTCAGCTCGTCCAGGTCGCCGGTCTTCAGGTGCCGGCCCAGCGCATGGAACAGCCACATGATGTTGCGCCGCACCAGCGGCTCGCCGCCGGTCATGCGCAGCTTGCGCACGCCCATGCGGACGAAGGTGCTGCACACCCTCTCCAATTCCTCAAGGCTCAATATCTCGGCCTTGGGCAAAAAGGTCATGTCTTCCGACATGCAATAGACGCAGCGGAAATCGCATCGGTCTGTGACCGAAATGCGTAGATAATTTACTTCACGACCGAACGGGTCGATCATTTTACGAACCTCTATGCCTTGGCTGGCGGACTGGCGTTATGTGCTAACACACTTAAATAGGGCGCAAAAGCCCGCTAGGCAATGCCCGACGCCACGGTCATTCACGCTGTCGGCAGGAAGTCGCTCGCGTGGGCGAAGTTTCTTAAAACCCTACGCGGGCGGTCTATAGTTTGCCGACCGAACGACTGAAAGGAATCCAAAGATGCAGGAAATCTCTGGCAAGACCGCGATTGTGACTGGTGCCGCGTCCGGTATCGGCCTGGGAATCGCGACCGCACTGGCGGAAGAGGGGGCCAATGTCGTCATGGCCGATATTCAGAAAGACGCGGTGGAGAAGGCGGCCCACGCCCTGTCCGACACGAATAAGCGCGTCATGCCGGTTCAGATTGATGTGACGCAGGAGCAGTCGGTCGTTGATGCCCTGGCGGAGACCGAACGCAGTTTCGGGAAGCTCCATATCGCGTGCAACAATGCCGGCGTTCCGATGCATGGCACGGAGCTTGTGGATGTGCCGACGGACGACTGGGCCTTTGTGGCCGGCGTCAATATTTGGGGGATCGTCTTTGGAATTCGTCACTTCGTCCCCGCCATCCTGAAGCATGGCGAAGAAGGGCATATCGTCAATACGGCGTCCGTTGCCGGTTTTCAGAACCGCCGCGGTACGAACCAGGGACCGTATTCGATGAGTAAATACGCTGCCCTGTCTTTGTCCGAGGCGTTGGAGCACGAACTGGACGGCACCAATGTCGGCGTTTCGGTGCTCTGTCCCGGTCCGATCGCGACAAACATCGCGCATGGCGCCCGCAACCGCCCGGGCCATATGGGCGGCCCGAAGGCAGGGTCCAGCGACGAGGCCGTGTTGGCCGAACGCCTCGCCACCACGGGTCTCGATCCGATGAAGACGGGCGAGCGCGTCGTGGATGCGATCCGCACGAACACGTTCTATTCCTTTGTCGGCGCCGTTCCCGCGAATGTCATCAGGGCCCGCCACCGCCGTATCGAGGACGCCCTGAACAGCACGTGGGTGACGCATTATTGAGCGCGTACCTTTGAAATTGGTGGTCCCGGTATGCCGCGACGGTGGCAGCAGTGCGAGCAAACGGCTCAAATGGCGGTCCCAGAGGGTGCGCTTGCCGCACTGCAGCGATCGGGCCATATTCCGGGGATGAGCGAATATATCGTGAAGCCGGATCCGGGCGATGCGCGGCTGACAGAGCGCATCATCGGCGTCGACCAGAATGGCGATGTCGCGGAAACGTCGGTCGTCGTCGAGCGTCCGCTGACCCTGTTTCTCAACAAGCAGGAAATCGTCACGATGATGACGATCGGCGACTACCCGGAATATCTGGCGGTCGGTTATCTGATCAATCAGAACATGCTGGCTCCGGAGGACGAGATCCTCGGCATCGACTATGACGAGGAGATCGAGGTCGTTGTGGTCCGCACCGACCGCGAGACCGACTTCGAGGACAAGCTGCGCAAGAAGACGCTGACTTCGGGTTGCGCGCAGGGGACGGCCTTCGGCGACCTGATGGAAAAGTTCGAGGATACGGTCCTGTCGCCCGACGCGGTGCTCAAGACCTCCTGGCTCTACGCGCTGACCAAGACGATCAACACGACGCCGAGCCTCTATCTCGAGGCGGGCGCGATCCATGGCTGCGTCCTGGCAGAAGGGGACCGGCCCTTGCTCTATATGGAGGATGTCGGCCGGCACAACGCGATCGACAAGATCGCCGGCTACATGGCGCTGAACGACATACCACCGTCGGATAAGATCTTCTACACGACCGGGCGACTGACGTCGGAGATGGTGATCAAGACGGTGCAGATGGGCATCCCGATCCTTGTGTCCCGGTCGGGCTTTACGGTTTGGGGCGTTGAGCTGGCGCGGCAGGCCGGACTCACATTGATCGGCCGCGCACGCGGTCGGCGTTTCGTGGCACTGTCGGGCGAAAGCCGCATCGTCTATGACGCCGATCCGAAGGATGTGCCGGAGGAACCTCGCAAGCTGCAGCGCAAGGCTGCAAGGGGCGGTTGACGAGCGTTATGGCTGATCGGGAAGCGCACAGCGATCCAACTCCGTTCGATCCGAGCGAGGTGTTGCGTATTGTCGATGCCGCGATCGACGAGAACGCCGAGTGGCTGCAGAGTTGGCACCGTGCGATCGTCTGCCGTGAGACACCCGACCCACGGGTCGTGTCCGAATATGCACAGTACCTGTCGCAGTTCGGCAGCTGGATGGATCTGAACAAGAACCAGGGGCTTCTCGACCAATCCGCCTTCCGGGAGTTGGCGCGTCTGCACGAGGACATGCATCAGTTCGGCCGGCTACTGGCATTCAAATCCGATCAAGGTCATCCTATCCCCGCGGTCGAGTACGACGCCTTCTCTGAGAAGGTGCAGAATTTCAATGGTCAGGCGCGGCGAATCCGCGAGGCGTTTCGCAGAGCGCAGTCGGAGCTTGACCCTCTCACCGGATTGCACAACCGCCAGGTTATGATGACGGTTCTCGATCGCGAGCGCGAGCGGGCGCTGCGGACGGGCGCGGGCTGCTGCATCGTCCTGGCGGATATCGATCGCTTCAAGTCGGTGAATGACACCTATGGCCATGCGGTGGGCGATTTCGTCCTGCAGACTGTCGCCGGCCGATTCCTCGCCAAGCTGCGCCCCTATGATGAGATATTCCGCTATGGCGGCGAGGAGTTCCTGATTTGCCTGCCTGACGCGGATGCGGGCGCGGCGGCGGAAGTCGTCGAGAGGCTGCGCCTGTCGGTGGCGGATCAACCGGTGCCGCTGCAGGATGGCACGGCGCTCCCGGTGACGGTTTCGTTCGGGCTTTGTCGTGTCGATGCGGAGAATGCGCTTAAACAGACGATCGAGCATGCGGATCAGGCGCTCTACGCGGCCAAGCATGGCGGGCGGAACCAATTGCGGG
>CAJWOT010000044.1 GCA_913044215.1 uncultured Rhodospirillaceae bacterium
ACCGGCCGCCGCTGCGGAGTCGGCGCATTCCGCGCTTTCGACGCTTTCGTGACGGGTTGCTGTTATATCTTTGGCGGACGAATCGGATTCCATTTCGCCGGTTCCTTCAAACGCGGCTAAACTGTCCACAGGGACGCAATCCCGCGCCAATTCGTCCGTTACTTCGCTCATCACCCCTCCTGTCCACAGCTGTGTATAGGATTATTTGTGGAAGAAATACTATATATTGTGGTTTTATTAACTTTGCTTACTAAATCCGGAAAGTGTCAACTAGAACATTATGAGAACATATCAATAAACCTACACCATCACAGACCCCCGTCAAACGGTCTCGCGGTTTCGATTTGCCGAAAATCAGAGGAACTGCGACTCTCGAGCCGGAGAATTGGGCGGCAGGCCTAGAGACATGCGGCTGAACCTTGGATGCGGATTTAACATGCGCGACGGCTTCGTGAATGTCGATATCGGCGATCATTGCGCACCGGATGTGGTTCATGACCTCGAAGAGACCCCGTGGCCGTGGGACGATTCGGTCGTCGACGAAAATTTATATGAACTATGTGCTCGAGCATCTGGTCGCGATGACGGTAACCTCTTTCGCTGTTTTGCAGGAATTTTTCCGGGTACGCCGCGGCGGGAGACAGGTGACGATCGCCGTGCCGCATCCTCGGTATGACGGTTTCCTGCATGATGCGACCCATGAGCGTGCGGTGACGGTGGTGGGGCTGTCGGTGTTTTCGCGAAAGAACTGCGAGGAATGGATCGCGGCCGGCAACGCCAATACGCCGCTCGCCTTTGTCGCGGGGGTCGATTTCGAGATCGTTGAATCGGAGATCACCCTGGAGGAATCGTATAAGAGCAAGTTCGATCTGGGCGTCCTCTCCAAAACCGAATTGATGCAGGCGATCCGCCTGTACAACAACGCCATCAAGGAGACAAAGATTGTTCTCCAAGTGGTGAAGGGCTGAGCGGCGCGCCATGGATCACACCTTCGACGACCCCAAGGTCGCGGCCGTCTTTGCGGCCTATTCCGAACCGGCGGCGCGCGCGCTGCGGGCTCTACGATCGTTGATCTTTGAGACGGCGACGGGTTTGGAGGCGGTCGGCGAAATCGAGGAGGGGCTGCGCTGGGGACAGCCATCCTATCTGACCCCCCACACGAAAAGCGGGTCCACGATTCGGATCGATCGCATCAAGGGGGCGGATGATCACTGCGCGTTATACGTTCATTGCCAAACCAGGCTGGTCGATACCTTCAAACAGCATTACCCGGATACGCTGACATATGACGGCAATCGCGCCGTATTGTTTGACGCGGACGCGCCGTTGCCGAAAGCCGAACACCGGCACTGTATCGCGCTGGCTCTGACGTACCATCGGTGGAAATGACGCGCCGCGCGTCGCTCAGAAGGTTGAAGGAAACGACCGAATGAAAAACCGTTCTATCTATTTCGTTCAACCGCCTGCGGGGCCGGTCACACCCGCCTGTTTCGCGGTTCGCGACGAATCCGTGCCGGCGCTGTCCGAGGGCGACGTGCTGGTGCGCAATATCTACCTGTCCTGCGACCCCTATATGCGCGGGCGCATGGGGGGCACGGCGAACTATCCGAGCGGCAAGACTTTTCCGCTGGACCGGGTCATCCCGGCGCGCGTAGTCGGCCAGGTTGAAGCCTCGCGCAATCCGACATTCGCAGAAGGCGATTTCGTCTGGGGCTTTCTCGGCTGGGAGCTCTACAGTCTGGCCGTGGGGGGCGGCGATTTGCGCCTGATCGACCCATCGCTGGGGCCGATCTCGCACGCCGTTACGGTGATCGGCATGCCGGGACTGACGGCACGGGTCGGAATCCTGGACATCGGAAAGCCGCAGCTGGGCGAGACGGCGTTCATTTCGTCGGCAAGCGGCGCGGTGGGGCAGGTGGCGGGCCAGATCGCCAAGCTGGCGGGATGCCGCGTCGTCGGCAGCGCCGGCAGCGATGCCAAGGTTTCCCATATCGTCGAGAAGCTCGGCTACGACGCGGCCTTCAACTACAAGACCGTTCCTTCGATCGGGGCGGCACTCGACGCGCACTGCCCGGACGGCATCGATATATATTTCGAAAATGTCGGCGGCGAGACCCTGGAGGCGGTGCTCGACCGCATCAATCAGGGCGCGCGTATCCCGGTTTGCGGCATGATTTCGCAATACGACAATGCGGAGCGCTACGAGCCGCGCAACCTCGCCAACGTTGAGGCCAAGAATGCGGTGATGCAGCGCTTCAGCATCTATGCGCATATGGACCAGTTCGACGAATTTTTGCCCTGGATTGCCGAGCGGATAAAGGACGGGCGGATCGTCTATTACGAGGACATCGTCGACGGCGTCGACAACACGATCGATGCCTTCATCGGCATGATGAAGGGCGAGAATTTGGGCAAGCGGCTGGTCCGGGTGAGCGCGGATCCGACCTTGTAATGCTCAAATCACACCATCTTCCCGCAATGCCCCCAACGCCGCCTCATCGAGTCCCAACTCGCCCTTATAGATGTCGTCATTGTGCTGGCCCTTGCGGGGGCCGGCATGGCGGATTTCGGCGGGGGTTTCGGACATGACCGGAAAGGCGCCGGTCATGCGGATTTGACCCAAATCCTCGTCATCCAGCGCGACGATGTCGTTGCGCGCCTGGTACTGCGGATCGTCGAAAATTTGCGCGATGTCGTAGGCCGGTCCGATGGCGGCTTCGGCTTCTTCGAAGGCGGCGAGGACTTCTTTTTGGTCGCGCTGCTTGATCCAGTCGGCGACCATCCCATCGACTTCCTCGATATGCTCGACGCGGCCGGCGGGCGTCTGGAACCGTGGGTCGTTTGCGGCGTCCGCACCGCCGCACAACGTCAGTACCCGTGTCACGATGGCGGGCGAGTTGGTCGAGATCGCGACCCATTTGCCGTCGCGTGTCTCGTAGGTGTTGCGTGGGGCGTTGTTGTCCGAACGATTGCCCATGCGCTGCGCGATAACGCCGAGCTGGTCGTAGGCGAGCGGCTGCGGCCCCAACACCTGGAAGATCGGCTCGTAAATCGAAAGATCGATGAACTGGCCCTCGTCGCTGCCCTGCGCGTCGCGGTGATAGAGAGCGAACATCGTCGCGAAGGTGCCGTAGGCCGCGGCGATGCCGTCGGCGAGGCCGAAGTTCGGCAATGTCGGCGGGCCGTCCTTCTCCCCGGTGATGTTGGCGAAACCGCTGAAGACTTCCGCGACGGTGCCGAAGCCGGGCCGTTTCTTATATGGGCCCGTTTGGCCGAAACCGGTGACTCGGACCATGACGAGGCGTGGGTTGATCGCTTTCAGATCCTCCCAGCCGAGACCCCACTTTTCCATTGTGCCGGTGCGAAAATTCTCGATCAGCACATCGGTGTTCTTGATCATCTCCTTGAACAGGTCGGCACCCTTGGGCTTGCTGAGGCAGAGCGTGACGCAACGCTTGTTGCGGTTCGCCATCTTGAACCACAGCCCGACATCGTCCTTCTGCGCGCCTGTCGTGCGCAGGACGTCGCCGCGTGGGTGTTCGACCTTGATGACGTCGGCGCCGAAATCACCAAGTAGCATCCCGATCGTGGGGCCGGCGATGACCGTGGCGGCGTCGATGACGCGGATGCCGTTAAGCGCGTGTTTGGATGGAGTTGTCATGGAACGACCTTATTCATTGGATCCGATGGTTGGCACGTTGTGCGCAAGGAGCGCGAGATGATAGCGGGTGCGGGCACGCTTCTACAGTCCGGGGGTGTGTCGGGGGTTATCCTTCGGCCGCGACAGCGAGTTGTTTACAGAATCTCGGGCTGTTCGGCGCGGCAAAGCGAACCCTTTCTAATCCGATGGCCTAACGCGGAATACCGAATAGTCGATCCCGATATGGATTGGCAAACGCAGGGGAATGAGCCAATCCGGCAGAACGCCGTTCAACACATTAAAATATAGAATGGATCGCGACGTGTTGGGATCGACGGGCATGCTGCGTCAAAGAATAAGGAGCGATACCTTGCGCTTGAATAGGAATTTCTTGGCGACGGCCTCGTCTTCTGAGCCGACGGCTTTGACGAATGCGACGACGCCCGGGTTGCGATGAGAGGGTGTCGCGACGACATCGTGCCGAGTGCGGAACAGCAGTTCGGGGCCAATGTCCGGTTGGGCCAGGATGATTTCTGGCGTTGCGCGCACCAAACGGGGGTCTTCCAGATAGCGGGCCAGCTCGCCGATGCCGGTCCGGCATTTGCTGATACCCACCATCGTGGTATTTTCAGCTTTGACGCTGAACGCGGCATGTCCGACGATAGCGGCAACTAAAATTCCCGCGAAAGCGCACGCAAGTGCAGCACCTTTAAGCGTGGCGGTGGCGAGCAACTTATACGTTGCCCGGATGAGACGCTCAATGACCGGCATGGGGCGCTAAGTTGCAACTGGATTGTGGGTGAAGTGAGGCGGTCTGATCCGCGGCCGCCCCGTTAGTAGGATTTTGGCAAGCCGAGCGCGCGCTCTGCGATATGACACAGGATTAGCTGCGGACTGACCGGAGCAAGCCGATGAATCATGCATTCGCGGAAATAGCGCTCTACGTGAAATTCTTTTGCATAGCCCATGCCGCCCATTGTCATGACCGCGTTGGTGCAAGCTTTGAATGTGGCCTCACCGGCGAGGTACTTCGCCGCGTTGGCCTCAATGCCGCATTCCTGGCCAGCGTCGTACAGATTGGCCGCCTGGAACGCCATAAGATTGGCGGCTTCCAACTCCGCATAGGATTCCGCCAATGGGTGCTGGATCGCTTGGTTCATGCCGATCGGCCGGTCGAAGACGACCCGCTCTTTGGCGTAATCGGCGGCATGGCGCAGAGCGCAGCGACCCAGACCGACCATGGACGCGCCGATCAGAACGCGTTCCGCATTCAGTCCGTGCAGTAGATAGCGGAAGCCTTTGCCTTCCTCACCGATCAGGTTTTCCTTCGGCACCGGCAGGCCGTCGATGAACATCTGGTTTGAGTCGACGCTCTTACGGCCCATTTTGTCGATCGGCCGGATCTCCACATAGTCGCGATCGAGATCGGTGTAAAACAGGGACAGGCCATCTATCGGCTTTTCGGTTTCCTCGACCCGCTTGGTGCGTGCGATCAGCAGCATCTTGTTGGATTGCAGGGCCGTCGAGGTCCACAGCTTTTCGCCCTTCACCACATAGTGGTCGCCCTTGTCTTCCGCGAAGGTGCGCAGGCGTGTCGTATCCAAGCCCGTGTTCGGTTCGGTCACCGCAAAGCAGGCGACATCGTCGCGCCGGATGACCGGCGGCAGCCACTTCTGCTTCTGCTCGTCGGTACCGAACACGACGACCGGATTGAGACCGAAAATTCCGATCACCATCGCGGCGAAGCCCGCATTGCCGCAGCCGGACTCCGTGATCACCTGCGCCATCACCGCGGCTTCGGTGATGCCGAGACCGCTGCCGCCATATTCTTCCGGCATGGCGATCCCGGCCCAGCCATCGTCTGCCATCGCCTGGCAGAAATCCTCCGGAAACTCGCCGGTCTCGTCACGCTCGAGCCAATATTGGTCGTCGAAGCGTTCGCACAGCTTCATCACGCTCTCGCGGATTTGCCGCTGTTCGGGGGTCCAGAAATAGGTGCTCATGCCAACGACGCTCCTGATTGATCTCACAGGTCTTCTACTAGCGTCGACCCTAAGATGAAAGCACTCCGAAGGTGAGAATCTCCCTTCCATTGCTCACTCTCGTGAACCGAGATGGAAAGCGACGGTCTCCCATCTTGATTAGAATTGATCTATCGCTTTGCGGCTTGCAAATCTTGGTTGGGAAAGTCATTGTTGTTCTCTCTAGCCGTGTGCCAGAGAACTAAAGGACCGTTACAGACCAGTTCCGCTGGTCAGCTTGTTTCGAACGGAATTTCTCCATGGCATACAAGGGCGATCTGGGAAACGGCCGATTGAATCGGCATATCTCGTATTTTCGGGAGTGTTACGAAGCCGACAATCGCGAACTTGGCTTGTGGAACGTCTTTCGCGACAAGCACTGGCATCTTTACTTTCTCGACGGCCAGGAGGAACTGGTTACCGGCGCAATGCCGCGCGTCCCAATCGATGCCAGCCTTGCTGAAAAAGCATCCAAATCCCAAAGCCTGTACCAGAGGGAGCGCACGCTGCTGTACGCATCGTATTTTGTGGTTGGCAATGTGCGAGAGGCCGGGCGTGCGCGGTCGATTTGCGCACCGCTTCTGCATTATCAGGCAATGCTCCAGCAAGAGAGGGAAGATTGGTATCTCTCGATTGATCCGGCAGACGAGAACCTCAATGTTCCGCTTGCACGATGGTTGCGGGACCGCTCGAAGCAAGAAGATAACGATACGATGCTTGAACCGGATCTTGGAGGCACAACGCTCGGCAAGGCGGGGCCCGCTAAAATTGCACCTTGGCTTCGAGCGCTTCTACCCGACATAGATTGCCTTGAATTGTTCAAGTTTCCGAGACTTTGTTCAGCAGACACGCTGAAAAAGATGCTTGAAAGTATGCCGGCGGGCCGGCTCGCAGTTTATCCGGCATCCGCGTTGGTCCTTGTCGCGAAGTCGCCGAACACACGTGGCATCCTGCACGAATTATCTCAGATCTCTGCTGCTGATGTGTCTCCGACCGCACTCGGACAAATCCTAGGCGCCGATTCAAGAGCGAACAAACGCCGTTCCCGCTCGGATCCAGATGAAGTGCCGGGCCTCCTGAATGAGGCGCAGAAGAAAGCCCTGATAAGTGCAGCGGACAGCAGGGTTGGGCTTGTCGTCGGCCCCCCAGGGACAGGAAAGTCTTATACGATCGCTGCGATGGCGATTGATCGTATGGCGCATGGTGAAACCGTCCTCGTTGTTTCGAACACAGAACAAGCGGTCGATGTTGTCGGGGAGAAGATTAACGAGAATCTTGGTGTTTCAGACTGCGTTGTTCGGGCAGGTCGCGGTGATTATCTCCGAGAGTTCAAACAGCATGTCGATGACCTCTTGCATGGTGTCGCCGACTCGAGCTCTGATAAAATCCAAATGGAACGGCTTTCAGCGACAGCCAAATTATTGCATCGCAATCTGCGAAAGTTCGAGAAGAAGTTAAACAAGCGATTTCGACTGTCATTGAAGTTAGGAAAAATGCTTGCGCGTGACGCAGGCGGCGGGAGCCTACTGTCCCGGTTTCGGCGCCGTTTTGCAGCATACCGGGTCCGGAACACGTCACATCCGTGGGCTCACCTTAAGCAGATTCAGGAATTTCAAGGCCGTCGGGAAAAAGTGGTCTCTGATCTAATTGACGAACGGCATCGCATGCGCCGGCAAGCAGAACTCAGCGCGAATCGGTCAACCTTTGTCTCATTCTCGAAGGGAATTCGAGCGCGGGCTTCGAGCCGACAGCAGGCAATGTTCGACGCGGTCAATTTTCATTCCCTGCTTAAAGCGTTTCCAATCTGGCTATGTTCGCTGGAATCGCTGCACCGCGTGTTGCCGCTCCTGCCCGAGATTTTCGATCTGGTGATCATCGATGAAGCCACGCAATGCGATATCGCGAGTTCATTGCCGGCACTTTATCGGGCTTCGCGGGCCGTGGTCGTGGGAGACCCAAAACAGTTACGGCATGTTTCCTTTTTATCGCGAGACCGGGAGCGAAGAGCGCTGGAAGCCAACGATCTCACGGGCGCTGAGTTGCGCAGTTTTAGCTATCGAGAAGACAGTATTCTGGATCTGGTCAGCCAATCGATTGCGAGCCAGGACGATATTGTGTTCTTGGATGAACATTATCGGGGAAAGCCACAGCTCATTCAGTTTAGCAATGAGCAATTCTATCAATCGGCTATTCGCGTTATGTCGGAACGGCCCGACCATGATTCAGACAGTCCGCTGCATGTCGTTAACGTCGATGGAAGCCGAAATGCGCGCGGCGTTAACAACAAGGAAGCCGAGGCGGTGATTGAAGCGGTCTCGTCGATAATCGATGACGATGCCAAGAGTGGGCTGCACGTCCCGCATTCCATTGGCGTGTTATCGCCGTTTCGTGAGCAGGCAGCCCATCTGGCTCGTGCCGTCGAACGCGAATTTTCTGCGGAAACGATTGAAAAACACCTTATCTCCGTTGGTACGGCTTACGCCTTCCAAGGCGAAGAACGCGATATAATGTTCCTGTCATTTACAGTGGACGGCAAGACCGCAGGAGGATCGATAGCGTATCTAAATCGAGCGGATGTTTTCAATGTTGCAATAACGCGCGCGCGGCAGAAGGCCTATCTGTTCTGCTCCGTCGCGCTTGAATCATTGAAGACGGGGAGCTTACTTCGCCAATACTTGGAATTTGCGATTAATGCCGGTTCCGAATTCAGCCGATGTGAAATTACGCCCGCCGTGGATGCATTTCGGGAAGAGGTCTGTGATTGGTTAGAGGCGAATGGAATCACTGTTTGGAAAGGCTACTCTGTCGCTGGATTCAATATGGATATCGTCTGCCGTGCCGGTGATAGCGTTCTGGCAATCGATCTTGTCGGTTTCCCGGGCGAGTTAGCGGATTTCCATCGGTTGGAGCGGTTTGCCCTATTTCAGCGAGCGGGCCTTCAGGTTTATCCCCTCACGTTTGGTAGCTGGTGTCTGGCGGGCGATCGATGCCGAGCGGAAATTTTGGAACTGCTCGACGGTGTCGTTGTCGTGGGACATGCCTAACATCGGACCCGGGCTTCTCGCTTCAAGCTGAACGCAACCTTGCACCTTAGGCGCCCGCGCGCGATGGTGCTCGCCATGGACACCTACACATATCATGACTGGCTTCTGCGGAAGCCGGTGGCGCGCGGCGGCAACGGAGTCGTGGCGAGCCATTCGAAGGCGGCGGCCGAGGCCGGCGCTGCGGTTCTCGCCGACGGCGGCAACGCCATGGATGCGGCGGTCGCGACTTCCTTCGCGGTTTCCGTCGTCGAACCCTGGATGAGCGGCATCGGCGGCGTCAGCTTCATGATGCTGTATTTGGCGGAAGAGGGGCGGGTGCGCTGCTTCAATGGCGGCGGAATTTCGCCGCACGGATTGGATCCCGCCGACTATCCGCTGGTTGGCGGTACCGGTGGCGATATCTTCACGTGGCCCGCGGTCGAAGGCGACCGCAACGTACATGGCTACCATTCCATGGCGACGCCCGGTTATGTGGACGCGATTGGCAAGGCCTGGGAGCGGTACGGTACGATGGGATGGGCGGACCTTCTTGGCCCGGCCGTCGAACTGGCCGGGCGCGGTTTACCCGTCAATTTTATGACGACGATCCGTATCGCGGCCGCGATGAAGCAATTGCGTGACTTTCCGGAAAGCCGGAACGTCTACTTGCCGGACGGGGCCGTGCCGGTGCCGGAGCTGGGGCAACCCATCCCGCATATCCCGATGGGCAACCTGCAGGCGACCTTGGAGCGGCTCGCCGCGGCAGGCCACCGCGATCTCTATGACGGCGACATCGCGGCGCAGATCGCAAAGGACGTCGAAGCGGGTGGCGGGTCGCTGCGGGCCGACGACCTGGCAGCATATGAAGCGTTGGAGATCGAAGCATTTTCGCGCGACTATGGAGGCGGCACCGTGCATGCGCCGCCGGGCATGACGGCAGGGCCGACGATGATGCATGTGCTGGATCAGATCGAAGGCCGCATCGGGAAGGGGACGCCGGGTGCGGAAGCGTTCGAGGCCTACGCGACGGCCCTCAGCGCTGCCTACGCGGCGCGTTTTGAGACCATGGGCGATCCGGATGACAGTGCCGATCCTACCTGCACCACCCACCTGACCGTCATCGACGGCAAAGGCAGCATGGTCAGCCTGACGCAGACCTTGCTGTCTTCCTTCGGCAGCAAGGTGGTGTTGCCCACAACCGGTATCCTGATGAACAACGGCATCCTGTGGTTCGATCCGTTGCCGGACCGTCCGAATTCGCTGAAACCGGGCAAACGTCCGCTCTCGAACATGTGTCCCGTTGTGGTCACCAAGGGCGACCAGCCCTGGTTCGCGGTCGGCGCGTCCGGCGGCCGACGGATCATGCCGGCGGTGATGCAAATCGTTTCACAGGTGATCGATGGCGGCCTGACCCTGGAGGAAGCGTTCCACCAGCCGCGTATAGACGTCAGCGGCGACGGCCGCGCGACGATGGACCCGCGCTTGGCAGCAGATGTCGTCGCCGCGGTCGAGGCACATATGCCGGTATTCTGCGAACAGAAGACGGTCTATCCCACCGCCTACGCCAATTTGAACGCGGTGATGAAGGATGGCGACGGATTTGTCGGTATCGGCGAGGTCATGAACCCCGTCGGCGGAGCGGTCCCAGGGTAGCGCGGAAGCCTAGTTCTTCTGGAAACTCTCGACCACATGCGTGACGGCGTCGCTGGTCGCCTCGCTCAACAGGTCTGTCGACAGGTCGCGCATCGCGTTGCCGACATCCGGCTTCTTGCGCTCGAATTTCTCTTTTTGCGGTGACGCCTGACCGTCGGCGAGCAGGGACGCCAACTCCGTGGTGGTGAAATGCGCCGCGGACGCCTTCGCAAGGTTCTCAGTCCACTGGCCGCCATATTTTGCAACAGCGGCCTCCGTGCCGGTATTCAATGCGTTGAACACCGGCGTGCCGCCATGCAGGCTGTCATAATCCTGTATCGTCGGTGATTGCAAAGCGGTCCGAATGATCAGTTGCGGCAAATTATCGTTGAGTTTCAGGCCGCGGATGAAGGCCGTTGCCTGGCTGAGATCACCCTGCTGCGCCAGCTGCAGGGCAGCTGCGGCTGCGTTCTGACTGTGGTGCGGCGCCCCGAAGCTTATCAGGAGCGCGGCCATGGCGAAGACTTTCAGAGGAAAAGCCGTATCAGTTCCTTGGCAGGTCAATTATGCCGTCATGACCGACATTACGACGGATGTTCTTCGCTGCCGAACTAAATTCTTCCGATCCGTTTGCTAGCTAAAGGCCCACGCCTTTCCCGTGATTTCGTCATTGGGTTTTCGGAAGGAAGATGTGGCGTGAGGGCGATGCCGGGCCATGCAAGATCGGCATAGGATCGTTGTTGAAATTTGACGGTTACGCTGTTCGTCAGAGGATCGGCAGGCTCGGATAGGCGACGGTCGATTTGATCATCTCATTGCGCTTCTTAAAGCGCCCCATGGAGGCGTCCGCAGCCGCAGCCGGGTTGTTCCACCAGCGGGAGGCTTCCCAGACCGAGAGGTCCGCGTAGCGGGTCAGCAGCAAGATTTTTGCGTCAGGTTCCACGACATCCCGGTGACGCCAGAAGCCGCAGATATTGACGTCGAAAACCGCTTCCATGTTCGGCCAGGCGGCATCTGAAATGTCGCGAAAGGCCTCCCAGTCCGTCGCGCCGATATCGAACCAGCGAAAGACATAGACACCGTCATAGGCGGGCGGCGTGTCGTCGATTGGCCGTACTGTTGCTTCGAGAGATTGGATCTGGGCCGAGGCGATCCCCTCGAAATCGGGTGCCGATAGATTGCTCGCAGATTGTGCGTCGGGCCAGCTCGACAGGACGATTCCTTCGTCCCGGGCCAATCCCAAGCCGACCATGCTGCGCCAGCCGCCGAAAAGATAGCCGCCCGATGCGCGCGCCCTTTCGGCAAAAGCGTCCTTAACCCGTTGCGCCTCGCTGAGCAGCAAACGGGGTTCGGTCGTGAATCGGCAATATTCGAAATAACGGTTCATGACAGCATTTAGGATAACATCGTATAGGATCAGGGGTGCGGGGAAATCGCCATTTTCCCAAATCCCGTGCCTAAACCGGAAAGCGCGGGCGATACGCCCTTCATGTGCGATGTGGTTGTCCTAAGTTCGGTGGCGCGGCGAAAGTAGCGAAACGCCTCCTCAGGGTCTGGCCTGATTCCAATGCCACTGTCCCGCAGCTTGTGTGCGATTTGCAAAAGCATCTCCGGGGATGCTTGGTGATACGCACGCACACGGCTTTCGCGGGTCTGGTCTTTTAGCGCGTCCATTGCCCGCGCCGTCCGCCTGTTTGGTTAGAATGTCGCCGATACTGCTCGAAAACATCGAGAAGGCTTGGGACTTCCGGATGCTTTCGGTCCCATAGCGTAAGCGCACCGGGACGTTAGGCCCGCATATAGGCTTTGAAATCAGCGCACCAACGGTTCTCCAACGCATCGCGGAAAGCCATCATGCGGCGGCTGTATTTGTCGAGACCGAGTTCCTGGTTGGCGATTTCCTCATGCAAATTGGCTTCGCATTCCGCACCCAAGTATCGGATCGAGGTTAGCCATCCGCGCTGTTGCTGGACCGCGTGTCCCGACAATGTCATGCGCCAAAATCGCTGCCAGCTCATCGATCGGCCATTTCACGCCGTGCCGGCCGATAACGACACGAAAATCCTTTCGCGCATCGTGCGCGGTCAATTTGAGGCGGTAATCGGGCAGGAAAGCTGCAACGTTCTCACCACCATGGTCATTCTTGAGGTCGCTCGGACTGTAAATTAAGAAGGCGCGGCCATTATTCAGCAATCGGCGGAGTCTGCGGGCACTATGCGGCGAGCCAGAGATAAGTCTGTCGAGGGCGCTCTGTATCCGCGCAAGTCCTGCTTCGGCACCGAGCACGGAGGTATCGAATGACTTACCGGGCGGGGGTGTCATCGCTTGCAGAATCACGCCTTGAAAATGCTGTCGCAGGCGTATTTCGGAGAAGGCTCCAACCGAAGTGGCGCCGGCAAGCGCTACAAACGCGAGCAGGACAGTCAAAGCCATGCTTTTGAAGTTGCGCTTGCCGGCGCCCATGGTCATCGCCTCCCTCAAGCCGCCCCCGCAAAGCGGGCTCCCTGGCGGTCGTGAGTGTTCATGGCAAAACTCATGCCAAGATTTTGACAAAATTTTATTTAATTTATAACGTATTTTCAGTTGCTTATATCGTGTGGTTAATGTGGCTTAACTGGAATTATAAAGAAATTCGACAACACTTTATTTTTAAATAACGAATAAAGATCATGTGTGGAATTTTCCGTCGATTTTTCAAGGTATAATATGGTTAACAATCTGCGGCGCTGAATTGTAAAGTATTCCGACATGCAAACCGGTGCCAATCTCAGCAAAGACGTGACCGCCATGTTTTACGGTCGGTGGCCGTGCGACGCTTTGCGCTTTACGGGCGAATGTCGCATAAACTCACTGCATGGACGGGCCGGGCGAACCTTGGGTAGGGCAGGCGGTTCCGCGTCTTGAAGACGCGGCGCTGTTGTCGGGCAATGCCCGATTTATCGATGATTTGGCCCCGGTTCCCGGCATCCGGCATGTCGCATTACTTCGGTCTCCCTACGCACACGCTCGGATTAGCAAGGTCGACATAACGGAAGCCGCCGCGTTGGACGGGGTCTACGGCGTTCTGACCGGCGCGGAGTTGGTGACGGAATTGGACCCGTTGGCGAGTGCGGTCCGTGCGCCGGTGGATTATTTTCCGATCGCATCCGACAAGGTGCGCTATGTGGGCGAGCCTGTGGCCCTGGTTGCCGCCGTCGATCGATATGTCGCGGAAGATGCGCTGGAGCGGATCGTTGTCGACTATGAACCGCTTCCTGCCGCAGTCGATCCGGTCGCGGCGTTAGAAGACAGCGCCGGGCAGGTTCATGAGCGTGTTGGCAGCAACCTGGTTCATCACCGAACGTTCCGCTATGGCGATCCCGACCGGGCGTTTGACGAAGCGGCCGCGATCGTTTCCCTGGATTGGCGATACCCGCGCCAAGCGTCGACGCCAATTGAGACTTACGGTGCCGTTGCCCATTACGAGGAGGCGCCCGAGCGCTACACCATCTGGTCGAACTTTCAAGGACCTTTCATTCTCCAGCCATTGATGGCGCGGGCTTTGCGCGTACCGGGTAACCGGCTGCGGCTCGTGGCAGCACCGCATAGCGGTGGCAGTTTCGGCATCAAGCAAGGGCTTTACCCTTATTTGGTATTACTTGCGGCGGCGAGCCGTATGCTGGGCTGTCCGCTGAAGTGGATCGAAGACCGCAGCGAGCACCTTATGGCGTCGTCCGCAGCATCGGACCGGGCGGATTCGATCGAGGCGGCGTTCGACCAAGAAGGCACGCTGACAGGTCTACGCTATCGCAATCTGGTTAGCGTGGGGGCCTATATCCGGGCGCCGGAACCGGCCTCGGTCTATCGCATGCATGCGGCGTCGAACGGGTGCTATCGGACCCGCAACATCGCTGTCGATAATCGGCTGGTCCTGACCAACAAAACGCCAATCGGGCTCAATCGGGGCTATGGGGGACCTCAATTTTTTTTCGGATTAGAGCGGGCGATGGACAAAGCGGCCCGCAGCCTTGGGGTCGATCCGGCTGAATTACGCCGCCGCAATTTCATCCCAGCGAACGCGTTTCCCTACGATGCTCCTGCCGGCGCGCTGTACGACTCCGGCGATTACGCCAAGGGCCTCGATCTGGCCCTCGAACTTGCCGACTACGAGGCCTTGAAGGCGCGCCGTGACGCGGCACGGGCGGCCGGTAAGCTGTTCGGGATCGGTTTCGCCTGCGGTGTGGAGCCGTCCGGATCCAACATGGCCTATGTCACGCTGGCACAGACGCCGGAAGAACGGGCTAAAACCGGTGGCCGGTCCGGCGGTGCGGCGGTGGCGACCGTGGCGCTCGACCCGTCCGGCGCGGCAACGGTTACTTTGGATTCCACCCCGGCGGGTCAGGGGCATGCGACGGCCGCCGCGCAGATCGTGGCAGATGGTCTTGGCATGCGGCCTGAAGAGGTCCAGGTCGTTACGACAATGGACACCCAGAATGGAGACTGGTCGCTTGCGTCGGGCAATTATGCGAACCGGTTTTCCGCCATCGTTGTCGATGCGATCGTTGAGAGTACGGATCGAATTGCGATGAAGCTGAAGGCCGTCGCAGCCGACATGCTGGAAGTCGCGCCCGATGATGTCGAACTTTCCGGAGGCCGCGCGCGGATCGCCGGGGTGCCGGATGACGGTATCGCGCTCGCCCGTGTCGCCGCGGCGACCCATTGGCACCCGGCCGGTCTGCCCGAGGGGCTGTCGCCGGGATTGCGTGAAGCCGCGACCTTATCCCCTGACGTGCTCGACGCGCCGGACGAACAGGACCGCGTCGCCTCTGCCGTAACGTTTGGGTACATCTGTGATCTGGCGGCGGTTGAAGTCGACCCGAAGACGGGACGCATCACCGTTGAAACCTATGTTTCCGTGCATGATGTCGGGCGCGTGCTCAACCCGATCTTGGTAGAAGGCCAGGTGCGCGGCGGGTTCGCCCATGGTTTCGGCGCCGCCGTGATGGAGGACCTCGTCTACGATTCCGAGGGTAACTTTCTCTCTGGCTCCTTTGCCGACTACGCCTGTCCAACCGCCGCTGACTTGCCGCCTGTGACCGTCGGGCATGTGGAGACCGCATCCCCGGCTAACGCATTGGGCTCCAAAGGGATGGGGGATGGCTCATCGATGCTGACCCCGGCAGTGATGGCCAATGCCGTTGCCGATGCGCTTGGCCGCGATGATGTCGAACTACCGCTGACCCTGGATCGGGTCTGGCGCCTGGCCCGGGAGGCGTCGTGAAGCCTGCGTCGTTCGCCTATATCCGGCCGGAGACCCAGGATGAAGCATTGTCGGCGCTGGCTGAGCATGGCGACGATGCGCTGGTCCTAGCCGGGGGGCTATCCCTTGGCGCGATGCTGAATATGCGGCTGGCTTTCGCTGAGACGATTATCGATATCAATCGAATTCCGGCGTTGAACCGGATCGAACGGGTTGACGAAAGTTTGCGGACCGGCGCGATGGTGCGCCAGGCGGACGCGCTGAAGTCAGCAGATGTTTCGGAGGCCGCGCCACTGTTACGCCTTGGGTTGCAAAATGTCGGTCACTACCAGACGCGGAGCCGCGGCACCCTAGGCGGGTCGGTTGCCCATGCTGATCCAAGCGCGGAAATCCCCCTTTGTCTCGCGACCTTGGACGGCGTGGTCGAGCTGGCCTCGCAGCGCGGATCGCGGCGCGTTCCGGCCCGCGAATTCGCCGATACGGCCCTGTCGACAATCCGCGAGCCGGATGAGATGGTCGAAGCGCTACATTGGCCGATTCACACGGGCGCTGGTGTCGCGTTTCAGGAAATTGCGCAGCGGCATGGTGATTTCGCGATTGTCGCGGTAGCAGCCGTTATCCGGAACGAAACGGAATTCTCGCTGGGTTTTGGCGGTGTTGAAGGGGTGCCACGAGTGTTAGACGGCATGGTGGGTGGCTCGGTTGAGGAGACCGTCGGGGCCTTCGTCGATGAATTGGATGCGATGGACGATCCCCGTGCCAGCGCCGAGTATCGGATTGGCGTGGCGAGACATCTTGGCGTGCAAACCCTGCGTCAGGCACAGGAGCTGGCGACATGAGTGCGAAGTTCGAAGCCGACGCGCGTGTGCGAGTTAACTGCACGGTAAATGGCAAACGCCACACGGGTTACGCCGAACCGCGAACGCAGCTATGTGATTTTTTGCGCCATGAACTGCATCTCTATGGCACCCATGTCGGCTGTGAACACGGTGTATGCGGTGCGTGTACGATAACCCTCGACGGCCGGTTGGCACGCTCCTGCATGACCTACGCCGTTCAGGCGGAAGGGGCGGAGATTGGCACCGTGGAAGGCCTTTCCGAGCCCGGTACGCTGAATCCGCTGCAGCGCGCTTTTTCCGATCACGGGGCGCTGCAATGCGGCTTCTGCACGGCCGGTATCCTGATCTCTACGACGTATTTCCTCGCGGATAATCCGATGCCGAGCGAACAGGAGGTGCGGGAGATGCTGTCCGGTCATTTGTGCCGTTGCACGGGATATGAGGGCATGGTGCGGGCCATTCTCTCGGTTGCGGGTGGCGGGTCATGACGCTGGCGCGGATGCTGGATGCCGCGGTCGCACGTGATCCGGAGGCCCTCGCCATCATCGAAGGCGCCAAGCGGCTGAGCTATGGCAGCTGGGCGGAAGAAATCGCGCGGTTGGCCGGGGGCCTTGCGAAGATGGGTTTGTCGGCAGGCGATCACTGCGTCGCCGTACTGTCGAACCGCGCCGAAACCGCCTCGCTGTTCTGGGCCTGTCAGCAATTGGGGGCGGTCTTCACGCCCTTCAACTGGCGTGCGACAGCTGCGGAAATCGCGTTCGTACTTGAAGATGCCGAAGCGAAGGTCGTCGTCTATGAGGGGCGGTCGGCGGCAGCGGTGGAAGGGGCGCTGGAAGAAATTTCCGTCGCAGCAATCGTCAATTTGGACGACGGGCAGGGAACGCCGTACCGCGATTTGATCCTCAGCGAACCGTTCGGCGGAGCAAGGCCTTCGGACGACAGAGACATCTGCTTGATGCTCTATACTTCCGGGACAACGGGGCGGCCGAAAGGGGTGCCGCGGAGTCACGCGGCTGAGCGCATCGCCTCGGTCGGCTGCATTGCGCAACTGCACTACGGCTACGGCGAGGTGACGCTGGGTGTCATGCCGCTGTTCCACACGATGGGCGTGCGAGCGTTGGCCATGTCGGTATACCTTAACGGCGCTTTCGTCTGCATGCCGACATTCGATTCGGCAGATGCTCTCGGCCTCATCACGCGGGAACAAATAAGCACTCTGTTTCTTGTACCGACCATGTTCCACGATATGGTGCACCACCCGGACTTTGCCGCGTTCGACCCGACGCCGGTGCGCAACCTCGCCTATGCAGGCATGTCGATGACCACAGCCCTGGTCGAAGCGTGCGCCGCCGGTTTCAAACCGGACTGGTTCAGCAACTTCTACGGTTCCAGCGAGATTTACACCTTCACTGTCTCGAACGACGCGCAGGCCAAACCGGGATGCGCCGGACGGCCGGGATTTGGGCAACAGATTCGCATCGTGCGCGGTGACCCGGATGAACGTGTCGGGCCGGACGCACTCGTCGCGCCGGGCGAGACGGGCGAGATCATCGCCCGAATGGACTCGCTCGATGCCTTCGCCGGCTATTGGAAGCGCCCTGACGCGGATGAAAAGGCGATCCGTGACGGTTGGTATTTCACGGGTGATTTAGGCCGTTTCGACTCGGATGGGGAGCTCTTCGTGCTGGGCCGCGTCGACGACATGCTGATCTCCGGCGGCGAGAATATCTATCCCGAGGAAGTCGAGGACTTACTGGCAAAATGCCCGCTGGTGCGCGGTGTCGCGGTGATCGGGGTGCCGGATGACCGTTGGGGTCAGAAGGTCATCGCCTTCGTCGAGCCAGAAAGCGGGGCGGCTAGCGCCGGTGCGCTTGATCAATACTGTTTGGACAGCGACATGGCCCGATTTAAACGGCCGCGCGGCTACGCCTTCGTCAGGGCGATCCCGCGCTCGGCATCGGGAAAATTGCTGCGCCGCGAGCTGCGGCTTGGCACTTACGAGCTTTTGGAAAATTTCGAGCACACGATCGAGGAGTAGAGAGACGATGGCAACGGAAGTGAATTATGCGGAGCGGCGCGGCGACATCCTGCGCGAGCTGGACGGGCTGCGCGCGGAAGTCGATGCGGAAAAAGGGATCGGTTATCTGATACTCGATCGCGAGCCGTTGAATATCGTCTCCTATACCGGCCGGTCGCAGATCTGCGCCTTGATCGAGGCCTTTGACGAGGATGACGATGTCGGTGTTATCGTGATCCGGGGGGCGAATGGTGTGTTTTCATCCGGCGGCGACGTGAAACGGTTCCCGCAAATCCCGAAGAACAAAATGTCCGACCTGGCCGACAATATCGGCGCACCGGAGCGCGCGTCCAAGCCAGTTATCGCGGCGCTAGAGAAATATGCTTTCGGTGTCGCGTTCGAGCTGTCGCTTGCCTGCGACTTCCGCTTTGCCACGAAGGATACCCAAGTCGGATTGCCGGAAGTCGCGATCGGCCAGATGCCTGGTTCCGGCGGCAGCGTCCGCGTCGCGCGGTTGATCGGTATGACGCGGGCCAAGGACATGGTGATGCTCGGCAAACGGTTGCCGGCCGAGAAGGCGCATGATTGGGGCTTGCTGACCGACGTCGCCGAGGATTCCGATGGTTTGACCGAGATGGTTGAGAAGTATGCGGCGCAACTCAACGCACTGGCGCCGATCTCGCTGCGCGCCTGCAAGCGGGTGCTGAACGCCGTGCCGGACACCAGTCTCAAGGTTGCGCTTGATGTGGAAGGGCATTCCTACGAGAAACTTCGTTGGACGGAAGATTATATGGAAGGCATCAACGCATTCAGCGACCGGCGAAAAGCGGACTACAAAGGAAAATAGGCACAGGCCTTGACCGGGAGCGCCGATGCCGCAGCGCCCGCCGGTCAATACGGGTTGGCGTTCTGCGTCTGGGCGCTGCCCTTTTCCCTGAACGACCTCGCCTTCATCGCCGTCGATGGCGGATTTGTAGTCTATTAGGTGGATTACGGGACACGGGCACTTGTGCTTGCGATCTGCCTGTTTTGGCCGCTTTCGAGATCGATTGCAGGGGCGGCGAAGGAACCGGTGTCGGATCTATGGTTGGCGGTGCAATGTATCGTCTTCGTCCCGATCCTCGGCCGGCTTTCCTACTACTTGCTGGAAAAACCTTTCGTCGCGTTCACAGGGGTCAGCGGGTTGTTCGGGTTTCCGGTGATCCCCGATAAGACACTGTATTGGCTCGATCTCTCGGTCGGGCTGTTCGCGGTCGCACTGACCGAAGAGCAAGTCTTCCGCAAGTTCGCGGCGCCGCCGACACGTAACCCATGTCGACGGCGCAGAAGCGGGGCGCCCTGCTCCGCTATTTTCTGATCAGTGCCTCAGTGCTTTTTCTTGGCTTTGCCGCCGACCTGGCGGATCGCGCGGGCCCAATCTTCGACATGGTAGGACTTCACGATCCGGCCGTTCTGCACCTCGTGGATGTCGATCGTCATGATCTTGAAGCCGGCCTTGGCGTCGACGCCGAAAAATTACCGGTTGGCGTGCAGGTGGCGTAGCTGCGGACGACATAGCGGTTGCCCTGCTGCAGGGCCTGGCTGCCGCCGCTGCTGCACCGGTTTCAGGCCGCCCATCCCGCCGTCCGGGTCGAGGTGGCCGCCGCGGACACGGTCGTGGCCCTGTCGGCGAGCCAGTTTGATCTGGCGATCCGCGCCGCCTTCAGTGCCGCGCCGGCGTCCGGCGGCGATGTGTGCACCTGCCTGCCGCTGCAGCTCGTTTGCGCACCCGAGCGGGCCGGCGGCGCAGCTGAGAGCTTGGCCAGGCGCCTGGACCGGATGGGACTGATCGCGCTTGCCTCGGAGGGCCGCATCCGCACGCAGATCGATGCCATCCCGCGCCCGGGCTGACAGCGCTGTCGGTTGCCGTCACCCCGCAATTCACCGTCGACAGCCAGCTCATGGCGCACCGCCTGGCGCGCGAGGGGTTCGGTGCCGCGCTGCTGATCGAGCTGGGTATCGCCGAGGACCTGGCCGTCGGGCAGCTGGTCCCCGTCGATCCGCGCTACGATTATGGTTACGTGGTGGCCCGCGCCGTCACCCGCGACCCATACCCGGCGGCGGCGACGCGGGCCTTGCGGGACTTTCTGCTAGTCTTAGCGGCGGCATAAATTGGAGGGAAGGGGACGCTGATGGGATTTGCCTTGCCAATGCGCGGAGGCTGCCAATGCGGCCGGTACCGCTATGAGATCACCGTCGCCCCACTGACCCTGTATGCCTGCCACTGCACCGATTGCCAGACCCATGCGGGCAGCCTGCTAGGCATGTCGATGCCGGTCCCGCGCGACGGTCTGCACGCCGATCTCGATGCGCTCGCATCCTGGACCAAGACCGCCGCCAACGGCCGCACCGTCAAGATCAGCTTCTGCGCCGATTGCGGTGTCCGCCTGTTCCATGAGCCCGCCCGCAACCCGAAGATCGTCAATGTGAAGCCGGGCACCCTGGATGACACGGCCTGGGTGCGTCCCATGGGGCACCTCTGGCTCGACAGCGCGCAGCCTTGGTTCTCGCCGCCCGTGGACGCGCTGCACTATGCG
>CAJWOT010000045.1 GCA_913044215.1 uncultured Rhodospirillaceae bacterium
AACCGCTTTGCCTCGACGTCGCGGAAGCGGAAAGCCTCAAGGCCGAAGCGGACAGGCGCGGGCTCATTTTGATGGTCGGACATTTGCTGCTGTATCACCCGGCATTCCGCACGCTCCACCAACAGGTCCGCGACGGCGCTCTCGGTCGGCTGCGCTATATCTACTCCAACCGGCTCAGCCTCGGTAAAATTCGTCGCGAGGAAAATTCGCTTTGGTCCTTCGCGCCGCATGACATATCCATGATTCTCGCCCTAACGGGGACCATGCCGACCAAGGTGGCGGCCAATGGGTCCAGCTATCTGACCGCGAGCGTCGCCGATACCTCGCTGACGCACATGGAATTTCCCAACAATATAAGCGCGCATATCTTCGTTTCTTGGCTGCAACCCTACAAAGATCACCGCATGATCGTCATCGGCGAGGATGCGATGGCGGTATTCGACGATGTTGCAGAGGGCCCCGAAAAACTGACGCTCTATCCTCATCAGGTCGGATGGGACGGCGATATTCCGGTCGTGCGCAAGGCGAACGGAATGTCGATCCCCTACGAAGAAGAGGAACCGCTGCGCGTTGAATGCACGGCGTTTCTTGACGCCGTAGCCGGGCGAAAAGACCCGCCATCCGATGCTGCGGAAGGCATCAGGGTCCTGCGCGTGCTGAACGCGAGTGGCAAGGCGATGGAGAGCGGCGATGCGGTGGTGCTGGAGGCGGAAGAAACGGTATGACTGCGTATTTCGTCCACGCCAGCGCTGTCGTCGATGACGGTGTCGAAATAGGGTCTGACACCAAAATCTGGCACTTTTGCCATGTTCTCGGTGGTAGCCGTATCGGCGCCGGCTGCGTGCTCGGGCAAAATGTGATGGTTGGACCGGACGTCGACATTGGCGACGGCTGTAAGCTTCAAAACAATGTCGCTGTCTACAAAGGGGTCACGCTCGACGCGGAGGTGTTCTGCGGCCCATCTTGCGTGTTCACGAACGTGCTGACGCCGCGCGCCTTCGTCGAAAGAAAGGACGAATTTGCGCCCACTCTGGTCCGCCAGGGCGCCACGATCGGCGCCAACGCGACGATCCTATGTGGCACGACAATCGGGCGCTACGCCATGATCGGCGCTGGTGCGGTCGTGATACGCGATGTTCCCGACCACGCGCTCGTCGTCGGCAACCCCTCGCGGCGGATCGGTTGGGTGAGCCGCACCGGGGAAAGACTCGGCGCAGATCTTGTCTGCCCCCGCACGGAAGAGCGCTACCGCGAAACCGAAGCGGGACTCGTTCTCGACTCGTCCGACTGATCGTCGCGTCTTGCCCGCTACGCTTAATTCGCTATTGATGACCTTATGACCACTCGCAAACAGCGCCTGCTCGTTTTCATCGTCGCTTACAACGCGGAGCGAACGATCGAAGACGTGCTGAGGCGCATCCCGCACGCGCTCGGCGAAATCTACGACGTCGAAATACTCATCATCGACGACTCGTCGCAGGACGGAACGTTCGAGCGCGGCTACGCCGTCAAGCAGGCAGACGATCTGCCCTTTACCCTGCACGTCCTGTTCAATCCGGTGAACCAGGGTTATGGCGGCAACCAGAAGATCGGCTACCACTTTGCGATCGAGCACGGTTTCGATTTCGTGGCCTTGGTCCATGGCGATGGTCAGTATGCGCCGGAGTGCCTGCCGGAACTGGTGCAACCGTTGGCAGACGGTGAAGCGGACGCGGTGTTCGGCTCGCGCATGATGACCCGGGGGGCGGCCTTGCGCGGCGGCATGCCGTACTACAAATTCGTCGGCAACAAGATTCTAAGTTGGTTCGAGAACCGCATGCTGCGGACCGACCTGACGGAATTTCACTCCGGCTACCGCATTTATTCCGTGGCGGCGCTGCAAAAAGTGCCATTTCATCTCAATACCAACG
Organism: uncultured Rhodospirillaceae bacterium; assembly: GCA_913044215.1. GTDB lineage: Bacteria > Pseudomonadota > Alphaproteobacteria > UBA8366. The sequence continues at coordinate 1,911 of CAJWOT010000045.1, forward strand.
TTTTCCACTTCGATACCGAAATCATCATCCAGTTCGTTTTTGCCGGGTTGCGCATACGAGAGTTGCCGATTCCGACCTATTACGGCGACGAAATCTGTCATGTCGATGGGCTGAAATACGCCTGGGATGTCGTCAAGGCTGTGCTTGTGTCGCGAGCGCAGGAAATGAGCTTGCTCTATGACCGCAAATACGATTGCCGGTCAGCCGCAGCGGAGAACGCCCATTACGAGATCAAGCGGGACTACCGTAGCCCGCATACCGAAGCGCTCGCGCGCGTCCCCGCCGGTTCGCGAGTCCTCGATATCGGATGTGCCGGCGGTTACATGGGCGCGCTGCTGCGTCTGGAGCGCAATGCCTCGGTTACCGGGGTCGATATGTTCCCACTGGGTGAAAATGTCGAGCTCGACGAGTTCGTGCATCATGATCTGAATGCCAAGACCTTGCCGGTTACCGTGTCGGACTTCGATTGCGTCTTGATGCTTGACGTTATCGAACATTTGCTGTCGCCGGAGGATTTCGTCGATCTGCTGCGCGAGTCCGCGGCGGCGTCGCCCGACACGAAACTCATCGTCAGCACGGGCAATGTCGCGTTCGCCGTTACTCGAATTCTGCACCTTGCGGGTATGTTCAATTACGGCAAGCGGGGCATTCTCGACATCACGCACACGCGGCTGTTCACATTTGCGACCCTGCGGCGCCTGTTCGAGCAGGCGGGATTCGACGTGGTCGAATCCAGGGGTATCCCGGTGCCTTTCCCGCTCGCCTTCGGTGACAATTTTTTCAGCCGAATGCTGCTGGCGATCAACCAGGGGCTCATCTGGCTCTGGAAATCTATGTTCGCCTATCAGATTTTCTTCGTCGTCCGGGCGCGCCCGACGTTGGACGTTCTGCTTGGCACCGCGACGGCGGAATCGGATCAGCGTTCCCGCGCCACCGAAGAACGCCGCGTTAAAAGCGCTTAAGTATCCGGTGGATCGTGCTGTCGCCAAGTCCGGCATAACGCTTTAGGAAAGCGTAGACGCGAAGCGCCAACCGGTCCGCAGCAACCAGACCGTGCTTCCAGAACGGATCATCCGGCCGCGCCCGGTAATGCGTCGGACGTAGCCTTTGCGGGGTGCCTTCGTCCCGGAAATAGTATAGCGCGAGGGACTTTCGGCTGCGGTCCGCGGGACAGGACAGCGGCGTTGGATGGCCGTGATACGAGCCAGGCGCCGTGTGAAAGATGACGCAGCGGTTGAAAAGCGGCGCGACTTCCTGGACCTTCCTTTCCATATTGGCGTCCCACAGTTCCAACGCGCCGCCGTAAGACTCCTCCCAATCCCGGTTCAGGTACAGCAACAAGTTGAGCTGACGGCTCCAGTTGCGGTGCGTCGTATGCGCTAGGAAATCAACATGTACGTTGAGAAACCCGCCGCGCTCGATCTTGTGCAAGCCGCCGCCATCGAGGTCCGGGTCGGGGATCAGCGAGTCGATCCCCGTAATTTTTTCCAGCCAATCGAGAAATTCCTGCGTGGACAAAGCCGCGACGATGGCCTGCGTTTGCGGCCCCATCCGGTCGAGCTGCGTCGCGCCGAGCTTGCGCTCGTTGTAATGGACGTAGTGGCCCCAGCCGCCGGCCTCCGACGGCATTTCGAATTCCTCCAACAACGCGTCGCATGCTTCTTCCGACAAGAAATCGTCGATAACGATATGCGGATACGGCACCGCGCTCGTGAAAGAATCGGCCTGGGCATCCGCCTCATGTGACAGCCGGTCTAGGTCGAGGATACGCATGAGCCGGAAATATCAGGTTCCCGCACCTTCGGCAATCGGTCGCTTTGCCGCGGCTAGATCGGACCTTGTGTGTTCGCTCTAAGATCAGCGTCGTCCAAAAATTCGGGTGATTTGATCGAGGCCCGCGAGGACCAGGAACATCAGCATCGGTTCGACGGAAACTCGATAGCGCGAATTCCCGACGAAGACGTGAATGAAGGCGAAGTAAAGGACGATTCCGGAAATGATTAAAAGCAGCCCCCAGCGCATATCGCGCATCAGGGCGAAAACACCGATCAGACCGATCAGCCGCGCCGTCACGGCGAAGCCGAGCGCTATGGCGCTCAGGACCAAGCCCGACGGTGGCACATCCGCGAAAAGCCGTTTCAACAACGCCCAGACATCGGCTTGCGCGCTGGAGAACCAGGCCTGCGAAACGCTTTCCGAGCCGGTGCCGAACAAATTGTGCCAATTGCCGGCGCCGCCGGCGAAGTAGAATTGCGCTTGCGATCGGTAAAGCGTCTTCGCGAAGTCGGAGACCGGATAGGACAAGAGAACGTTCATACCGGCATCGGCCAACGCCTTATGCCGCTCCGTCGCGCTCAGCGACTTCCAAGCCTCCCCCTGAGATTCGATAAAGGCATGTTCCTTGCCTCCCGGCGAGGTCAGACGTTTGTCGGCTTCGTGGTACGAAATGTCGTTCGACAGCGCCTCGATCATCGTAACCTGATCCCAGACGTAGCGGTACTTGCCCTCGTTGGCGGATAGCGCGAGGGCGTGGCCCTCTGATGCGACAAACCAAGCCCATGGCGAAATAACGGCGAGGGCCAGCAGCAACGTTGATAGGCCTTGCACGAACGCTCGGCGAACGCCGGCGGCCGCTCCGGCGATAGCCAGAAGGGGAAACAGCAAGGGGAGTGTGAAGAGAAGAAACTGGGCGGTCGGTCGGGTTAAGCAGGCCAACGCGACACCCAACCCGGTGACCAAGACCACGCCCCAACCGCCGCGGCCACGTGCATAACGGGCGGCGGCCCAGAATGCCAGTGTGACAAAGGCGAGAAACAGAATTTCACTCTGCACGAATTGCGCGGATGACAGGACGTTCGGGTTCAAGACGAGCAGCGTGAATCCCAGGTTCTCCCACCCCGGCAACCAATCGCGCACCGTATCGCGGAACAGCAACCCGCACAGCAGCAGCAAAATGATCTGTGCGATGGCGATTGCCTCGGGCGACTCTCCCCCTGCAACAGTCATTGCCGCAGCCTCGAAGAGCGGATAAAGCGGCGGGCGATAGGTGTCTGCGCGTTGCGGATCGTCGAGCAGGACGAAGCCGCCATGTTTCATCAGGGCGATCGCAGGGTGGTACCAGGACTGACCGTCTGCCGCCTTCGCCAGGCGAACGCCTGGTTCCGCCGCGATCCAGATCAATGCGTTGACGAAAATGTAGATCGCAATCAAGGCAGCGAGACCGAAGCTGCCCCGCCATCGCCCCTTGGGGTTTCCGTATGGTCGCCGGACGCTCACGAATTCTGGGCCTTTCCGGCGATGTCGTCCAATACGGGTGCAAGCGCATCCCGCCAATGCGGTGGCGATATCTCGAATTCCGTCCGCAATCTCGACAGGTCAAACACGGAAAATTCGGGGCGGGCGGCGGGCGTTGGATACTCGCTGGTCGGGATGGGGACGATCTTTTCGACGCTCAGCGGCATGGCGCGCTCCCGGGCGCCGTCGATGATCGCCATAGCGAATCCGTACCAGCTGGTTGTCCCCTCCGGGGCGGCATGCAAGGGGCCACCGCGCCGTCCTTCGAATAGAATTCCGTCTCCGAACTGCTGCAATATCCGGATAGACGCTTCCGCAAGCCACCAGGCAGGTGTCGGCGCACCAATTTGATCGTCGATGATACGCAGCTCACTGCGCTCGCGGGCCAGGCGCAGGATCGTGCGCGCAAAATTTGCGCCTTGTGCGTCGTAAAGCCAGCTTGTGCGAACGATGAGATGCGCCGCGCCCGATTCAGCGATGGCGATTTCACCCGCGCGCTTTGTCGCCCCATATGCGTTGACGGGATCTGTCTGGTCGCTTTCTTTCCAGGGCGTTCGACCCTTGCCGTCAAAGACATAGTCCGTGGAGTAGTGCAGGATCGCGGACCCGTGCGCAGCAGCCCATTTCGCCATGATCGCAGGCGCACGGGCATTGATCTGTTGTGCGGCGTCGCGCTCTTCCTCGGCCCGGTCGACGGCGGTATAGGCGGCGGCGTTGACGATCAGGTCCGGCCGCAGCGCATCGAGCGTCTGCCGCACGCTCTCCTCCACAGCCAAATCGAACGCCGCCCGGGTGGGCGCCGAGACCTCACCGAGCCGCGTCAAATTGCCGTGTAAGGCGCGGCCCAATTGTCCGGTGGCGCCCGACAGCAAAATCCGCATCAAACCCTCACGAATTCGGGCAGTGTCGCTGCATCTCGGAGCAGCGGGGCGGATTCGTCCCGCTCGGACAGGCGGGGCGTATCGGCCGGCCAATCGATACCAATTTCCGGATCGTCGTACCGGATCGCATGTTCATCCGTCGGGCGGTAGGGAGTAGTGCATTTGTAGATGAAGTCGGCCGTGTCACTGACGACGCAAAAGCCGTGCGCAAATCCCGGGGGGACCCAAAGTTGCCGGTGGTTCTCCGCTGACAATATTTCGCCGACCCAACGGCCGAACGTATCGCTGCCGCGCCGGATATCGACGGCGACGTCGAATACGGCGCCCGCGATCACTTGCACCAGCTTTCCCTGTGCGTGCGGTTCCTGATAGTGCAGGCCGCGCAACACGCCCTTGCTCGACCGGGACATGTTGTCTTGGACGAACGGCGCCGCGATGCCGGCTTCGATGTATTTTTCATGGCGCCAGATTTCCTGAAAGAAACCCCGCTCGTCGCCGAAGACGTCCGGTTCGACGAGCAGGACTTCCGGCAGAGCGGTTTCAACGACTCGCATGCCTAGGGTTTCCCCTCGATGAGGGACATTAGATATTGCCCATAACCGCACTTCGCCATGGGCTCCGCGAGCCTCGCCACCTGCGCTTCGTCGATCCAGTCTTGCCGCCAAGCGATTTCCTCTAGGCAGGCGACTTTCAACCCCTGCCGCCGCTCGATCGTTGCGATGTAGTTGCTCGCATCGAGAAGCGAATCGTGCGTTCCCGTATCGAACCAGGCGTAGCCGCGGCTCAAGGACTCGACGGTAAGATCACCGCGCTCCAGGTAGGCGTTGTTGACATCCGTAATTTCGATCTCGCCGCGCGCGGACGGGGTGAGGCCGTACGCGATTTCGACCACGTCGGCGTCGTAGAAATACAGCCCCGTCACCGCCAGGTTGGATTTCGGTTGATCCGGTTTTTCTTCGATGGCGATGACGCGTTGATTGCCATCAATTTCCACAACGCCGTAGCGCTGTGGATCTTGCACGGCGTAGGCAAAGATGGTCGCCCCGTTGTCGGGGATGGCCGAGAGGCGGCGCGACAGGCCTTCGCCGTAAAAAATGTTGTCGCCGAGCACGAGCGACACAGGATCGCCGTCGATGAATTGCGCCCCCACCCGGAAAGCGTCCGCGATGCCTTTCGGTTCCGCCTGTGCGGCGTATTGGAAGGAGACGCCGAGATCCGTCCCATCTCCCAGCAGGGATTGGAAGGAGGGGAGATGATCAGGTGTCGAGATGATCAGCACCTCCCGGATTCCCGCCAGCAGCAGGACGGACAGCGAATAGTAGACCAACGGCTTGTCGTACACGGGCATCATTTGCTTGCTGACCCCGCGCGTCAGCGGATAAAGGCGGCTTCCCGTCCCACCGGCCAGTACGATTCCCTTACGTGCCATGGCCTGGCTATCCGGACGCCAGCGCAGCCAGACCCAGACGCTCGCCGCGATAGCTGCCGTCCTGGATCCGTCGCCACCAGCGCTCGTTTTCGAGATACCAGCGCACAGTCTTTGCGAGCCCCTCGTCGAAGCCTATGGCTGGCTGCCAACCGAGACCGTCTCTAATTTTCGACGTGTCGAGCGCATAGCGCCGGTCGTGTCCCGGCCGATCGGTGACATGGGTGATTAGCGTTTCGCGTGTGGTCGTGTCCGGTCGTAAATCGTCGACGATCGCGCAAAGCCGCCGGACAATATCGATATTGGCCGCACCGCCACCGCCGCCGATGTTGTAAATTTCGCCCAGCTCGCCTCCGCTCAGCACCGTGTCGATCGCCGCACAGTGATCCGACACGTGAACCCATTCGCGGACCTGCATGCCATCGCCGTATACCGGCAAGGGTTTCCGCGCGACCGCGTTCAAGATCATCAGTGGGATCAGTTTTTCGGGAAACTGATAGGGTCCGTAATTGTTCGATGCGCGTGTCACCAAAGTGGGCAGGCTGTAGGTTCGGTAGTAGGCCCGCACGAGATGATCGGCAGATGCTTTGGATGCCGCATAGGGTGAATTGGGTGCCAGCGGGCTTGCTTCATGCGATCTGCCTTCCGCGACCGAGCCATAGACTTCGTCCGTCGAAACTTGCAGGAAGCGGAAGTTCGCGGGCGCCCCGCCATCCATATAGGTGCGTGCTGCTTCAAGCAGCTCGAAAACGCCGTTTATATTCGTCTCGACGAAGGTGCCAGGACCGTCGATCGACCGGTCGACATGGCTTTCGGCTGCGAAATTTACGATCGCCTGCGGCCGGTGGTCGTCCAAAAGCTTGCTGACGAGGGCGCGGTCGCCGATCGAGCCGTGCACGAAACTATGAGTGTCCGAGTCTTCGATTGCGGCCAGGGTGGAGCGGTCCCCGGCATAGGTGAGCGCGTCCAGCGTCACAACGCGCGTTCCCGCTGCGACGGCGCGACGCACGAATTCCGACCCGACAAAACCGGCGCCACCGGTTACAAGTATGGTTCGATCCGCCATAAGACTATGTGCATCGCCCGATGAGTGCAGGGCGCACTAATATCAGCCCCGCTGTTAGTCTGCAACGTAACCGCGATTCGCCGACCCGAGACCGAAACTTGCTCAAAATCGCCTTCAAGATCGCCATCTCGGCTGCCCTGATCGGCTGGTTGGTTTATGGAATCGACGGTTCAGCGCTTGCGGACGGCTTATCCCAGGTGTCATTTCCGGCCCTGTTTCTCGCATTTGCCATTCTTCTGGGATTGTCGGCGGTGCAGGCCTGTCGTTGGGTTTTCGTCGCCCGGGCCATGGAGGTCGGTCTGCCCTTCAGAACCGCTTGGGTTATCGTCCTGATCGGTCTCTTTTTTAATCAGACCCTGCCCTCCTCGATTGGAGGCGATGCGGCGCGAGTCTGGCGGTTGCGGCGCGCCGGCGTCCCGGTTGGGCTCTCGATTCGCACCGTCTTGCTCGACAGGCTGGTTGCGTTGTTGGCACTGCTCGTTATCGCGACGGCGGGGCTGCCCGCGCTTATGGGCTGGATCGGCGATCAACCGCTACGCTGGGCAGTACCCATATTGCTATTTGCCGGTTTTTCCGGATTCGCAGCATTGCTGCTGATCGACACACCAGTGCTTCGCAAAGTGGTGAGAATGCTGCGAACGGACGAGATCGTCGCACTGGGACGCAGTGCGCATCAAGTTTTTTTGAATCCCCGATGCCTCCTGTCAACATTGGCAATATCGCTTTTTATTCACGCGACCGTGTGCGTTTCAATCACCGTAATTGGACTGGATATTGGCGCAGACATTACGTTCTGGCAGATGCTCGTGCTGTTTCCGCCTGTCCTCCTGTTATCCATGGTGCCGTTTTCGGTCGCAGGCTGGGGAATTCGCGAAGGGGCGATGATCACCGCTCTTGGTTTTATCGGTGTGCCGCCGGCGATTGCGTTTTCGATATCCATCCTGTTTGGGATTGTCATATTGGCCGTCGGCCTCACGGGCGGGGTCGTCTGGCTCGCCAGCGGTGGGCAACGCCCCAAGGCGGATACGACTATTGATCAGCCGCCAACGTTTCCATGATGCGCTCGACCGCCCAATCCGAAACCTTGTGATCGGCGTGGGTTTCATCGATGTAGGCTTGAAAATATCCCTGCCCGGCCGCCTTGACGGCATCGCGCACCGCGGGTTCGTAAAGGCGAACATAGGTATTTCGGTAACAGCAGCGATCATAACGGTTGAAAATCTGGGTCAGTGATCTGGATTCGCCCGCCGCAGCCAGAACATACATTTCCAGGTAGTTCGCCGCCTGCAAAAGCGGTTGATGAAATTGCGGTGGTGGCGATTCGCGTTGAAAATTGAATACACGCAGATAAAGCGGATATCCCCCTGCCACGGTGATGGTTTTGCTGATACGCGGGTCTATCGAAGCGGCAAGGGTGGCGATCCAGCCGCCTGCGGAGAAGCCGGCCATATCTATCTGTTCGTAGCGATCCTGCAACGCGTTGAGAAGGACGATGATAGGCTCGACGTAGAAGCGGATCGGTCGCGGGTGAATGCTGACCACCCGATCGTGACTAAGCGTATACCATCCAAAGCGCTCCAAATTCTGATAGGGAAAGTGGTTGCGGCCGTATTCCGGATAGTTCGATGCAGCGACCGTATAGCCCTCGGCCAGCAGCCGTTCGAACAAATGTGCCATGTTCCTGTCGACCGTGCCTGCATAACCGTGCTGGTAGATTACTAATCGGCCGTTTGGCGTGGCCGGCTTCAACAGATAGATAAAGGCCGCGTAACCGAGATCGACGGGGATTCGATACGTGTCGACCGATTGGACCCCTCCTATTTGTTGTATGCCGTCGGGCGGCGGATCAGAGACCGTTTCGGGTATGATCGTATCGGGGCGTCCGACCGGTCCCCAGATCGCCTCAATCAGATCACTGCGTATCCGCGAAGCCGAGTCGCCCGAACGAATTCGGATCAATCGTGCAGGCTCGGTTTTCTTCAGGGAGGGCGGGATCTCGTCAAACACGTAAGAATTTTCGGCCTTCAGCCGCTTGTAGTAGACCCGTGCCCAATCGACGTTGTGGGTCAAATAGTAGCCGCCATAGGCGAGCAGCCCGGCAACGGCCAGGAACCCGATACCGAATGCAGCGGCTTTTTTCATGATCGATCAGGGATGACCAGGGAAACCGGGATCAAGGTGCTCAAGATCAGGATGGAGAGCCACCAGGTTTGCCAAATCCCGAAGCTAAGCAGCCAAATTGGTCCGGCTGTCGCCAGCGCGGCTAGTGTCGCTGCCGCGGCGGGTCGTTCAGTCTGGCGATTGCAACGGAGCGCCGCCAGTGCGAACAGGGCGGCAAAAGCGATCGCGCCGGGTAGACCGAGTTCGAGCCAGATCTGCAGGGCGCCGTTGTGCGGGTGCAACGGCAACCGGTTCCCTTGGCCGACGACCTCTCCGGCGCGGTCGCGCAGGTAATAGTGCGCGTCGCCGTCCGGGATCGTGCGCGACGCGTTGAAGCCCCAGCCGAGCACAGGCCGCTGTTGAATTTTTTCCAAGGTGAAAGACCAGATGTCCAGACGGTGCAGCAACGAGGCATTCCGACTATCCAAGTTGGAACGGACAGTCGCAGGGTCGAGCGCTGGCGCGACCCGTGGTACGAGCGGGGCTGCAACGATTCCTGCGGCGATGGCCACCGCGACGAACAGGTTCGCCCCCCGTGGTGCTAGTAATGCCGCGAAGAAGAAAACGACGCCGGAGATATAGCCGATCGAAGCGGACGCGCTCGGCAGGATTACGGCCGCGATGGCACCCAATGCGATCAGGCTCAAACCGAGGAACGGCCAAGACCGCCAGAGAATGCCGATGGCAGGCCAAATGAACAGGAACAGGAAGCTTGGCGTGAGATTGAACATCACGATCGCCGGGCCATTGATCGGTACCTTGCCGAATACATGCCGGCTGATTGCGCCATCGCTTGCTGTTTCGATAAAGAAGAAGAGAAACCCGAGCCCGATGCCGGCGAGAACGAATCGCCGCAGCGCGTGACGTTCATGCTCGACAAATGGTGGCGCCAGGATGAGCGCGGCTGTCGCCAAGACGGCTAGGGCTGCGATCGAGACGCACTTCAAAAGCGCGTCGGAAAGATTGATCGTCCAGAATAAAGTGAGTCCAGACCAGAGGACGATGATTGCGATGATCGCGATCAGTTGCCGGTCGGAACGGATACCTCTCTCGCGATTTAGCCCGCGCAAGACCAACAGCCCGATAATCGCGAGAAGCGCCACCGGCGTAACCATATTCGGGGCGAAAACGCCCAAGGTCGGCGCTAGCAACACCGCGACGCCCAGGACATGTCCGGTATGAAGTTTTGTCATGTCCCAGCGGTCATCGCGTTGTTCACGATCGCCGCCGCGTTTCCAGACACCATGGCTCTGTCCCGCGGCGAAGCGGACGTTTCGGCTTAGCCCAACCGTTCGCCCTGCCGGTTGTAACAAGGGGCAACCAGCCGGTCCACCATGACAATGTGCCGGTCGCGGGGCACACCTGACCGACCCCCTTCTCCTGTTGGATGAAGATTGCCCTCATCCGTGCGATACGTATCATCGCCAAATCGTTGAATCCAAGCCGTTCTCATGATCCAGCACCCGCACCGGAAAATTCGCGTTACATCTGTGCTGCCGTCCTTCGCCGGTGGGGGCGCCGAGCGGGTTGTGCTGACGATGTTGCGTTATCTGGATCGAACGCACTACGCGCCCTCGCTCGTGGTTTTGAGCGGCGAGGGACCTTTACGGGAGGCGGTGCCGAACGATCTCCCTGTGACCGATCTCGCACGTCCGCGGTTGCGGTATGCATGGTTCAGGCTGGGACAGGCCCTCCGGGCGACGAATCCCGATATCGTCCTGCCGACCATCAGCCACATCAACCTGGCGACTTTGATGCAGCGCGGCAAACTAGCGTCCCATACGCGCATTATCGCCCGGGAATCGAACACGCCGTCCGCCAGCTTGGGGGCGACCCGCTGGCCGCGCCTATATCACCGGCTTTACCGTCACTATTGCCGACGGGCGGACACCATTCTTTGTCCTTCACGGTTGGTTTCGGACGAATTTGAGTCAGCCTTCAGAATTGCGCCGGACCGCCTGTTTGTGTTGCCGCACCCCGTTGATGTGGAGACGATTCGCGTCGCGGCGCAGTCCCCTCAAAGAGAGCCCGGTGCAGGCTTGCGCGTCGTGGCGGCGGGCCGATTGACCCATCAGAAAGGGTTCGACCGGCTTATTGAAATTTTGCCGAGGCTGCCGGCGGACACGCATCTCACTCTGCTCGGCGATGGCGAAGACCGCGCATCGCTGATCGCGCAGGCAGACCGGTTGGGTTTGCGGGATCGTATTGCGTTCAAAGGATTCGTGCGCGAGCCGTGGCCTTATTTCGCGGGTGCGGACGCTTTCTTGTTGCCGTCGCGTTGGGAAGGTATGCCCAACGCCGCGCTTGAGGCGCTGGCTGTCGGCGCGCCGGTCATCGCTCGGTCGGAAGCGGGCGGGGTTGGCGAGATCGAATCAGCGGCACTCACAGTTGTCGATAGTAACGATGCATTCGCCGAGGCGATGGCACGGACTCCGCTTTCCGCCACTGTGGAGCTCCGGGAAAGTCTTTTGCCCGATCGTTTTACGTTGCGTGCCGTGATGCACGAATTCGAGGCCCTGCTATCACGCATCGCTACCAATTCTGGAGAGAGGGAGAATGCGCCATGACAGCGGTCGTCGAGATCGAACATCGCGACCGAGTCGCGATCTTGCGCTTCAATCGGCCGGCAGCGCTGAACGCCTTAAGCGTCGAACTGGCCCGCGCCATTGCGGACAGCCTTATCGCGCTGGACGGTGACGAGTCGGTAGATGGAATCGTCCTGACCGGTGCGGGCGACCGCGCATTCTGCGCCGGTGTCGACCTTCAAGAGGCGCGAACCGTGCAGGTGCACGAGATCGAGGGTTGGTTTGGCACGGTCTGCAACATCTACAAACAGATCTTGCTGACCGAGAAGCCGGTGATCGCCGCGCTCAACGGGGTTGCAGCCGGTGGCGGATTTCAAATGGCATTGGTCTCCGACCAGCGCGTCGCCCATGCCGGCACGCGCATGGGTCAACCGGAGATCAATGCGGGAATCCCCAGTATCATGGGGTCTTACTGGATGGGGCTGCATCTCGGTTGGTCGAAGAACCAGGAACTGTCGATGACGGGGCGACTGCTCACCGCCGAAGAGGCGCAGACGCTCGGCCTCGTTAACCAACTCGTTGCGGCCGAGGACGTCGTTTCCAAGGCCTGCGAGATCGTGACGGATTTTGCCGAAAAACCTTCCGTCGCCTGGAAACGCACCAAGGCGCGGTTCCGCGAAATCGCACTGTCGGGCTTTGACGAAGCGTTTCGGGCCGGGGTGCTGGGCCAGCAGGAAGCCTATGCCAAGGGTGAACCGCAGGCCGTGATCGACGCCTTCCTGAACAAGAAGCGATAGGGAAGCGCTGGACCGACGGGGCCGGCTCGATCAATATGGCGCCAACATTGTGCGAATGGAGTGAGACGTGGATTTGAACACGGAGGTCGGCCGTACCGATCCGGTCGGCTATATGGAGCGCACGCGGCGCTATTACCGCGCGCTCGGCTACAACAATGACTACAAATGGTCGCACTACGTCGATGTGCCCTTCACGCCGCTGAAGAAGCCGTTGGCGGAGAGCAAGGTCGTGATCGTCACCACCTCAAGCCCGCCGGGCGGTCCTAAGGACGGCAATCGCAAGCTCAAGGAAGTGTGGAGCGGCCCGACCACGAATACGCCGGCCGATCTGCACACCGAATATCTCGCCTGGGACAAAGAAACGACCCATATGCGCGACCGGGAGAGCTATCTGCCGGTTCAGGCACTGCACGCCTTGGCGGCGGAAGGCCGGATCGGCGGCTTGACCGAGCGCTTCCACGGCGTACCGACGACTTACAGCCAGAAGCAGACCTTGGAACAAGACGCGCCGCATATCGTCCGCCTGTGCCAGGAGGATCAGGCGGACGTTGCCGTTCTGGTCCCCATATGACCGGTCTGCCACCAAACCGTGAGTTTGGTTGCACGCGCCATCGAAGAAGCCGGTATCCCTACCGTGATCATCGGGTCCGGAAAAGACATCGTCGAGCATTGCGGCGTGCCGCGGCTGGTGTTCACCGACTTCCCGCTCGGCAACCCCGCCGGCCCGCCCTATGACAGGACGTCACAAGCAGCGATCGCCGCGCAAGCGATCGACCTGCTGGAAACCGCGACCGAGCCCCGCACCACGGTGAACTCGCCGGTGTTGTGGCCGGAGGGCGAGGGCTGGCGCCACGTCTACAACTATATCGGTCCGGAAAACCGCGATGCCCTGCGCGCCGAAGGCGAAGAGCGCCGGGCGCGTCAGCAACGCGACCGGCAGGGTTTGGCCGCCGCGGAATCGGACTGAGGAGGTCCCGGACATGAACGCCATCGTCATCCGCAACGCGCGCATTTGGGATGGCGATGGCGGCGATCCCTTTCCGGGCACAGTCCTGATCGAAGGCGCCCGTATCGCGGCGGTCGCCCCGGGCGCCAACGAGCCTGCTGCAGAAAGCGCGCTGGAGATCGATGCAGCCGGCAAGTTCTTGATGCCGGGCATGATCGACGGACACTCCCATCTGACCTTTGACGACATCCCGGCCGGGCCGGATCTGGGCGCGATTCCGCCGGAAGAACACACGCTCATCACCATGCACAACGCGCGCAAGCTGCTCGAAGCCGGGTTCACCGGTGCCTACGGGGCGGCCAGCGCGAAGATCCGGCTCGACGTCGTCGTGCGCAACGAGATCGAGGCCGGCCGCATCCCGGGCCCGCGCCTGCGCGCCGCCAGTCCGGAGATCACGGTGACCGCCGGGCTCGGTGACGCGGACCTGTTGCATATATCGCGCGACAGCTTCGGTCTTGTCGCCAACGGCACCGACGAGATCGTGCGCGCGGTCCGTCTCTGCGTGCGCGAAGGTGTCGACAACATCAAGATTAACATCTCCGGCCAGGACCTCATCCATGCCGAACACGCTGTGATGAAGGAGGACGAGGTCCGCGCCGCCGTCGATACCGCGCACGAATTCGGCAAGCAGGTCGCCGCGCATGCCCGGGCCAGCGAATCGGTCAAGCGCGCGGTGCGCTGCGGCGTCGACGTTATCTACCATTGCGACTATGCCGATGAGGAAGCGCTCGACGCGCTGGAATCGGTTAAGGACCGCATCTTCTGCGCGCCTGCGATCGGCTTGCAGCATGCGGCGCTGTACGATGCTGAGCCCTGGGGCATCACGACCGAGATGGCCGAGGCAAGAGGTGTCCGCCGCTTGATCGAGCGCAGCTCGGAAACCCATGCGGCGCTGCGTAAGCGCGGCGTGCGCATTGCCATCGGCGGCGATTACGGATTCGCCTGGAACCCGCAGGGGACGAACGCGCGCGACATCGAGCATTTCGTGAATTACTTCGGCTTCTCGCCGAGCGAGGCGCTACAGGCGGCGACCAAAGTCGGTGGCGAGCTGATGGGTAACGAAACCGGTCGTATCGCGGAAGGCTGGCTCGCCGATCTGCTGCTGGTCGACGGCGACCCGCTGACCGACGTCACCCTGCTACAGGATCGCGATCGTATCGCCATGATCATGAAGGGCGGGGAACTGTACAAGGCGCCCGAACTGCCGCGATGACCCGCGCGCTCTATTTTGATTGCAGCGCCGGTATGAAAGCGCTGTATGAAACGGCGGACGGGATGACGGAAATTCTGCCCGCGCTGGAATTGCACATCGGGGACCCGGAACGCGCCGACCTGCCGGCGTTGTTAGCGGGCTGTACCGGTGTGCTGAACGGGCACACCAAAATGTCCGCCGATCTGTTGGACGCGCTGCCCGACTTAAAGGTGATCGTTTTCCTTGGTACCGGCGTCGCCAGCTATGTGGATATAGAGGCGGCGGCGGCGCGCGGGATTGCCGCCTACGGCATCGCCGGATATGGCAACCGCACCATCGCGGAGCATACGCTGGCGCTGATGCTCGTCGGCGTGCGGCGTGTGGCGCTGCTCGATCGTGAAATGCGCGCCGGCACCTGGCGGCCGGACAGCGGGTTCGAGTTGGAAGGCAAGACGCTGGGCGTAATCGGACTCGGCGGGGTCGGCCGAACGATGGTGCAGCTGGGTACCGCGCTCGGCATGAAGGTGATCGCCTGGAACCGCAGCGGCGTGCCGGACGTCGTTTCGGTCGAATATGTCGAAATCGATGAGTTGATGCGCCGGTCCGACGTGGTCACCTTACATATCGATCTGGTGCCGGAAACCGAAGGCATCATCGACCGCCGCCGGCTCGAATTTCTGCAGCCACACGCGGTCCTGGTAAACGCCGCCCGCGGTGCGCTGGTCGACGAGGTGGCGCTCGCCGACCTCTTGGCCCAAGACCGCATCGGCCACGCCGCGCTCGACGTCTACGGCACCGAACCCCTGCCCGCCGACAGCCCGTTCCACACCCTCGACAATGTCACCCTGACCCCGCACGCCGCCTGGGTCTCCCCGGAAGCGGCGGAACGACTGCTGCGCATGGGGATTGAAAAGTTACGTGACGAGTTAAACGGGCTGGAGCCTGGCAATGGAACTTGAGGGCGGGTGCGTTTGCGGTGCCGTGCGATTCGGCGCGACGGGCGACCCGTTGCGCGTGACGATCTGCCATTGCAGCTGGTGCCAGCGCCGGACCGGGTCCGCCTTCGGGATCGAGTTGGTATATCGCGAGGATCAGGTCGCCATGACTGGGGACACGGCCGCAACCTGCCGGCATGTGTCCGACGAGTCCGGCCGCTGGCTCGACGTTGCATTCTGCAGCCGTTGCGGCAGCAACCTCGGCTTTACCCTGGAAGCGGCGCAGGGCATCCGCACCCTCCCCGCCGGCGCCTTCGACGATCCGAGTCAGTTCGGTTCCGAGAGACAGGACTTCCGGCACGTCTACGCCCGCTCGCGGCGCGACTGGTCGGACCTCTCCGACAAAGTAGAGATTTACGAAAAGCATTTTCGGGAGTAACGGTACTTCGTCGCACCATGAGTTGGTGTGGCGCCTCTGTTTCGGAAGCACCAAGAGATTCCCATGCCCAACTCCTTCCCCACCAGCGCCCGGGTCGTCGTCATCGGCGGCGGCGTCATGGGCTGCAGTACGGCCTATCACCTCGCCAAGGCCGGGTGCCGCGACGTGGTGCTCCTGGAGCGCAAACAGCTGACCTCGGGCACAAGCTGGCATTCCGCGGCGCAGGTGCGCGCGCTGCGCTCGAGCGAGAACCTCACGCGGATGATCCAGTACAGCGCCGAGCTGTATCAGAGCCTGGAGGAGGAGACGGGGCAATCGACCGGCTGGGTACAGACCGGCAGCCTCAGCCTGGCGACCAACGAAGAGCGTTTCACCCATATCAAGCGGCAAGCCTCGCTGGCGCGGCTGTTCGGCGTCGAGGCGGACGTCGTTTCGCCGGAAGAGGCGGGACGGCTGTGGTCGCTGATCCGGACCGACGATCTGGTCGGGGCCGTCTGGTCGCCGGAGGACGGCCGGGTCAATCCGAGCGATCTTTGCGCAGCGCTGACCAAGGCGGCGCGGGCGAATGGCGCGCAGATCGTCGAGGATGCGCCGGTCACAGGCTTTACGGTAGCGAACGGCCGCGTCACCGGGGTCGAGACACCGCATGGCATTATTGCTTGCGAGACCGTGGCGTTGTGCGCCGGATTGTGGTCGCACTCGGTCGCTGCGCTGGCCGGCGTGTCGGCGCCGCTGCACGCCTGCGAGCACTTCTATTTGCTGACCCAGCCGCTGGAGGAGATCACCGGGCACCTGCCGACCCTCGGCGATCACGACGCGCATCTCTATTTGCGTGACGATGTGGGCGGTTTACTGGTTGGCAGTTTCGAGCCGAACGCGCGTGCCATCGGGCTCGACAAATTGCCGCGGGATTTTGCCTTCGACCTGCTGGCTGAGGATTGGGATCATTTCGAGCCAATGCTGATGAACGGCATCCATCGCATCCCGGCACTGGAGCGGGCCGAGGCGCGCATGTTGCTGAACGGCCCGGAGAGCTTCACGCCCGACGGCCGCTTTCTGCTTGGCGAGTCGCCGGAACTGCGCGGCTTCTATCTCGGTTGCGGCATGAACTCGGCCGGCATGGCGAGCAGCGGCGGGGCGGGACGCTGGCTCGCCGAATGGATCCTGGCGGGCGAACCGACGGTGGATGTGTGGCCGGTCGACATTCGCCGTTTCGCGCCCTTCCACAACAATATGCGGGCCTTGCGAGAACGGGCGCCGGAAGTGCTGGCGACCCACTATGTGACGGAGGCGCCGCACCGCGAGTTCGAGACCGCGCGTGACATTCGCCACGGGCCGCTGCACGCGCGGCAGGCGGCGAAAGGGGCGCATTTCAGTCAGCGGATGGGATGGGAGCGGCCAAGCTTTTTCGTAACCGACGCCGCCGCTGTCGACATGACGCCGACATTTGCGCGGCCGGACTTCGAGCGTTACGTCGCGGCGGAGCATGCGGCGGCGCGCAACGATGTCGCCCTGTTCGACCAGAGCAGTTACGCCAAGCTTCACGTGCACGGGCCCGATGCGGAGCGCTTGCTGCAACGCCTTTGCGCCAACGATATGTCCGCCGCGCCGGGCCGCGTGATCTACACCGGCATGTTGAATGCGCAGGGCGGTTACGAATCCGACTGCACCGTGTTCCGCCACGCGATGGACGACTATCTGATCGTTACCGGCACCGCGCAGCCGGTGCGCGACCGCGACTGGATCGCGCGGAACCTGGATGACGAGCGCGTCACCATCGACGACATGACCGAGGGAACAGCTGTGCTGGCGCTGGCTGGCCCGAAGGCGCGCGACCTGCTGGCCGCCGTCAGCGATGCGGATCTGTCCAATGCCGCATTCCCTTACATGTCCTGGCGTGACATCGCGGTGGGACACTGGCCGGTGCGGGCGGCGCGGCTGTCCTATGTCGGTGAGTTGGGGTGGGAGCTGTACATGCCGATCGGATTTGCGGGCGCTGTCTACGATCTGCTGTTCGAGGTGGGAGGCGAATTCGGCCTGCGCGATGCGGGGACCACCGCGATGACCTGTTTGCGGATCGAGAAGGGCTATCGCGCCTGGGGCCACGACCTGACGCCGGAGACCACGCCGCTGGAAGCGGGCCTGGGCTTCGCGGCGAAGGTCGATCTGAACACGCCATTCATCGGTCAGGACGCGTTGCGGCAGCAGCGTGAGGCGGGCCTGCGCAAGAGGCTCGTCACCTTTACCTTAGATGACCGGGAGGCGCTGGCCATCGGCGGCGAACCGATCCTGTGGAACGGCGGCTTCGTCGGTCAGGTGTCGAGCGCGGCCTTCGGCCACACGATAGACCGTACGGTTGCGATTGGGCTGGTGCAGGCGGGCGAGACCCGTGTCGACGAGATGGTCGCCACGGGCGGCTTCGAGATTGAGATCGCCGGCGAACGCTTCGCCGCAGCGGCCAGTTTCCGGGCGCCCTACGACCCGGACGGCGAACAGCTGCGCGGCTAAGACAATGCTTCGGGTTCAATCGTTATGGCGCTATCCGGTGAAGTCGCTGCGCGGTGAGACCTGCGAAGCGGTGACCCTGGAGAAGAGCGGCGTCGTCGGCGAC
Organism: uncultured Rhodospirillaceae bacterium; assembly: GCA_913044215.1. GTDB lineage: Bacteria > Pseudomonadota > Alphaproteobacteria > UBA8366. The sequence continues at coordinate 20,243 of CAJWOT010000045.1, forward strand.
CGTCTCTTCGCGGTCCGCGACAGCGACTGCAAGTTCGGCAGCGGCAATTCGACAAGAAGGTTCCGTCGCATCGATCGCTTGTTCGAGCTCGGCTCGGAGTATGAGGATGACGTGCCGGTGGTTCGTTTCCCGGATGGCGGGACGATGCGGGGAGACGACCCGAATATTCACAAGGCGCTGTCCGGATTCCTGGGCCAGACAGTAACCCTCGCTCGCGAAGAAGCGATCCCGCATTTCGACGCCGGTCCGGTCCATATCATCACCACCAGCGCACTTGCCTGGCTGCAGGACCGGCTCCCGGACCGCCAGATCG
>CAJWOT010000046.1 GCA_913044215.1 uncultured Rhodospirillaceae bacterium
AACCCATAGTTCATACGCCCCTCCGCATCCGTCTCAAGCAGGATATCCGCGCCTTTCAGCAAAACCCGCTGAATGTCGATCGTGCCGGAGATCAACGGGACCAGAGCGACCTGGACCTCGAATCGCTCGACGGTCGCCATCGCCGGGCGCGATCCCCAGTCCGCATTGGCAAAACGGACACCGCTGACACCAAGCGACGGCGTCAAGGACAGCCCGCGCTTGATATCGCCCTCGATCGTCAGGTCGCGGCCCGTCGCCTGCTTCACTTGCGCCTGAAGCTCAGGCTTGTAGTCGTTGAAATCGACCGCCGCCAACACCACCACCGCAGCGACGACAAGGACAATGACGGTCCCCGCGACATATTTCAGGATTCGTCCGATCTTCATGACGCCTCCCCCCATAGTCCGGCAATGACAGCGGGCAGGTCCGTGAAGGTGCCGGCGACGTGCACCGCGCCTGCAGCGGTCAGTTCCTCCGGCGCATGATAGCCCCAGGCGACGCCGATCGCCTGTGCCCGGGCGCGGACCGCCATGACGATATCGAAGGTCGTGTCGCCAATCATCAAAGTGGTTTCCGGCACAGCGCCGGTTTCAGCCATGGCGTCCTGCAGAATATCCGGGTTCGGTTTACCCGGACCGTCATCCGCGGTCTTCAGAGTGATGAAGTGATCGTGCAGCGCATGACGCTCCAAGGTTGCCTGCAGCCCGCGCCGCGATTTTCCGGTTGCCACGCCGAGATAGTATCCCTTCGACAACAGCGACTGCAGGACCTGGACGACACCGGGATAAAGAGGTTCTTCATGCTCCGGCTGCTGGCGCAGGATGTAGGCCGCTTCCTTATATTGCGCGACGACACCGTCGAGCTTGTCCTGCGCCCCCGCCGGCAGCAATCGGCCAACAGCCTCGCCCAGCGGCAGACCGACCGTACGGCGCGTGGCTTCCGCGGGCGGCTCGGCCAGCGCGTGATGGCGGAAGGCGGTCTTCATCGCCTCGACGATCGCATGCTGGCTGTCCACCAAGGTACCGTCGCAATCGAAGACAACGAGCCGATTCGGGGAATTTTGCGTCATTGGTCAATCTCTTCGAATGGGTCGTCCTGCAGGTCCGGGCTGAACCCCATATGCGTCCAGGTTTTCTTCATGTGCGGCGGCAGGTCCGCCACCGCGTGCAATGTGCCCTTGCCGGAAGGATGCGGCAGAGAAATCTCGCGGGCGTGCAGATGCAGTTGCCGCGGCAGGACATCGCTTTGCACGAAGGCATCGGCCCCGCCATATTTTCCGTCTCCCAAGATCGGCGTCTGTATTTCCGCCGCATGGACCCGAATTTGATGGGTGCGCCCAGTCTGCGGCCAGAAAGCGATCCAGGCGAGCCGGTTGCCGGAGCGTTCCAGCAGACTGTAGAGCGTGACCGCTCGCTTCCCGTTGTCGGGATCGACGACCATACGCTCGCCACCCTTCGCCGGCAGCTTGTTGAGCGGCAGATCGATCCGGCCACGATGCAGGTCCGGCACGCCGACCGTCGCCGCCCAATAGACCTTCCGCGCTTCCTTGCCGTTGAAGCTGCGGCCGAGATGCGCCGCCGCCTTACGGTGACGCGCCAGCACCATGACACCGCTGGTGTCGCGGTCGAGGCGGTGCACCAGACGCGGCCGTTCCGTCGCCTCAAACATTAGCCCGTCCAGCAAACCGTCGAGATGCCGGGTCACGCCGGTGCCCCCTTGCACGGTAAGACCTGGCGGTTTGTCGATGACCAGCACATCCGGATCCTTGTGGATCACCAGACCTTCGACAAAGCGTCGGTCCGAGTCGCTCAGCTCCCGACGGACCTTTTTTGGTGCCGGTGCATCGCTGATCGGCGGGATACGGACCGACTGACCGGCTTCCAACCGCAGGCCCGCCTTCGCACGGCGGCCATCGACGCGGACCTGACCGGTCCGCAGCAGCTTCTGCAGCCGCCCATAACCGAGGTCGGGGAAATGGTGCTTAAACCAATTGTCGAGACGGATCGCATCCTCTTCCTCCGCCACCGTTCGTGTCTCGACGCCGCTCATGACAGCACTATCCGCATCAAATACATGGCGAGGAAAAAGGCCAACACCGCAAAGGCGACCGAGGCCCCGATATAGAGCGCCGCCTGCAGCATTTGCCCTTTGTTGTAGAGGAAGAAGACATCCATCGAGAACGCCGAGAAGGTGGTGAAAGAGCCAAGCGCCCCAACGACGATCAAAGCGCGCAGTTCCGGGCTCGGCGACCAGACCAGCGCAAATATCTCGACGAGTGCGCCAAGGACGAAAGAACCTAGGATATTGACGGTCAGAATGCCCCAAGGGAAGCCGTGGCCGAGCCAACTTCCGATGTGTCCCGCCATGAGGTGGCGCGCCACCGCCCCGACTGCGCCACCCGCTGCGATATAGACGAGCATTTTCATTTCAGACGACTGCTAAGCTGCCGTTCGGTGCGAAACCACGATCCCGTCATACAGCGCCGGTGCCTCCGGCGACGGGTGAACGCGCCAGGCGATACGACCATCTTCCGCCTCGAAGACACCCGTTGCCAGCGTATAGCCGGTATCGGGACCGCGCTTCGACTTGCGGCAAATCGGCCACGCATCGGGCTCTTGATCACCGAGTATCCCCAATGGCTCCCGCGGCCGCTGCTCTGAAAGCAGTGCGTCGGCGCGCCGCTGCCTGTCCTCTGACGACGGCGATACGGTTTGATCATGTCCCGGAAAGCGAAGCAGATGATTGGCATGCGCATGCGGCTGGTTCACCCGCTTGACGTCGCAGCCGCCGGCCGGCGCTTCGACGGACAGAAGCCGGTCGTCGCCCGCTTGCATCAGATTATGGTGAAACACGCTCGCACGGTCGTCGCGGCTGAGTACAGCAAGGGCATCATCGAGTGAATGGCGGTCCATCACAGCCCGCGTTATCAGGTGGCGTGGAATGCCCACCTTCATTTCGTGAGAACGGATATGATTGATCGTCTGCACGAGCCCATGTTCATTCACCGCGAAGGCATGCCCGGGCAGCAATCCGGGATAGCAAAAACTGGTGAACTTCGCGCCATCGCTCGGGGCAATTGTCACGAGGAAACAATGGCCGTCGAACTCGCGCTCGCCATCCTCGTTGTGCGCGATGACCGCAGGCTGACCGGCGCTTCCGGGAACCGAAATCGTCGTACATCCTTCAGTACCCGCCCCGGTTTCAGCGACCGGCAGGTCACCGCGGCAGTTCCAGAGGAAAACGTCTTCGAACGGCATGCTCGCCCCCTCAGCGATGCCTTCGATTGTTTGGATATACTTCGGAAACACGGCGCGACCGGCGGCTTCAAGGCCGGCAAGGCGATCGGACCCTATCCACGCGCGCAGCGCACGAAACCGGGGAACCGACTCGAGGAGCTCGCCCAGCCCACGGCCAGGTTGGCGTCCCAAACCGACGCCGATCTCGTACGAATCGCCGGCAACGGAAATTTGGGGCAAATTCATGGCGTCCGATCTTCTCCGCTGCTTCTTTCTTTGCGCAGCCTGTCCCAATAGTCGAGGCGCTTGCGCAGTTCGCGCTCGAATCCCCGTTCGACCGGATCATAGAAAGTCTGCCGATCGGTATCGTCGGGGAAATAATCCTGCCCCGAAAACGCGTCCGGCGCGTCGTGATCGTAATTGTATCCCGCACCGTAACCGAGATCTTTCATCAGATTGGTGGGGGCGTTCAAGATGTGCTTGGGTGGCATCAGCGATCCCGTATCCTTGGCATGCCGCCGCGCGGCGCCATAGGCTTTGTAGGCGGCATTCGATTTTGGCGCCGTGGCCAGATAGATCACCGCCTGCGCCAGCGCCAGCTCTCCCTCCGGCGACCCGATCCGCTCGAATGTCTCCCACGCCGTCAACGCCTGCACGGCAGCCTGCGGTTCCGCGAGCCCGACATCCTCATAGGCGAAGCGAAGCAGGCGCCGGGCGATATAGCGCGGATCTTCACCGCCATCCAACATGCGCGCCAGCCAGTAGAGCGCGGCATCGCAGTCCGAGCCGCGCAGGGACTTATGCAGCGCGCTGATCAGGTTGTAATGGCCCTCCTGGCTCTTGTCGTAAAGCGGCGCACGACGCTGAACGGTCTGGGCCAGCATGCCCGTATCGATCGGCCCCTCGACCGCCAGCGCAAACAGCTCTTCGGCAAGATTGAGCAGGAAGCGGCCATCCCCATCCGCCATTGCCTTCAGCGCGATCCGGGCGTCCGCGTTGAGCGGCAGTTCACGGCCGACGGCATCCTCCGCACGGCGTAGCAACGTCTCCAGCGCCTTGTCGTCCAACCGATTGAGGACGAAGACCTGCGCACGGGACAGCAAGGCTGCGTTGAGCTCGAAACTGGGGTTCTCCGTTGTCGCACCGACCAGAACGACCGTGCCGTCCTCGACATAAGGCAAGAAGCCATCCTGCTGCGCTCGATTGAATCGATGGATCTCATCGATAAACAAAAGCGTTCCGCGCCCGGCGAGCCGGTTGCTATTCGCCCGCTCGAACACCTTACGCAGATCCGCGACCCCGGAGAACACGGCGGACAAAGGTTCGAACACGAGGTCGGTATTCTGCGCCAACAGCCGTGCGATCGTGGTCTTGCCGGTCCCCGGCGGCCCCCATAGGACAATCGACGCGAGCCTGCCGGCTTCGATCATGCGAAGAATGGCACCGTCCGGGCCCAGCAGATGATCCTGTCCCACGACCGTGTCGAGAGCTTCAGGCCGCAATCGGTCGGCTAACGGTCGCGGTGCCTCGCTTTCGAACAGGCCGGGAGCGGAGTTCATCCCGAAACCTGAAACTGTATCGTCCGGTTTCCTCGCTGAATCTCCATATTCCAGCGGGATTTCCGATCGGCCGCCGTCCGTTCCAGGTCGGTGACCCGCTTCACCGCCACACCGTTAATCGCGCGAATGATATCGTGTGGCCGAAAACCCAATCGCGCCGCGGTCGACCGGTTCTCGATCTTCACCACCACGACCCCTTTAAGCCCAGATTCGAGGCCAATCTCTTCGCTTAGCGCCGGCGAAAGGTTTCCGACGGTCACCCCGGCGAATGGGTTGCGGCCGCGAATTAATGTCAGGTTGCGCGGCGGGTTCTCCGGCGGCGCTACGAGATCGAAGGGCAAGGCGCGCAATTCGCCGCGCCGGACCACCTTAAGATCGACGGACTCACCGATTGGCTTGGTCGCGATCCGGAAACGAAGCGCTTGCACATCGTCCACATCATGCCGGTCAACGGCGATGACGACATCACCTGGCACCAGACCGGCCCGTTTTCCAGGCCCGCTGTGGCTGACCTTTTCAATAAGCACACCGACGGGCCGTGCCAAGCCCAACGCATTGGCGATCTCCGACGTTACCGGCTTGCCGGTAAAACTCAACCAGGGGCGGACCAGCGGCTTGCCGCTGATCGCGCTGGCCAGGATGCGGCGCACCATATTACTGGGTACGGCGAAACCGATGCCCAGGGAGCCACCGTCGCGTGAGTAGATCGCCGTGTTGACACCAACAAGCCTGCCATTCATCGCGAGCAAAGCACCACCGGAATTACCCGGATTGATCGCAGCGTCCGTTTGGATGAAAGAACGGAAATCGCTAATTCCCACCGACGTCCGGGCCAGAGCGGAGACGATCCCGCTGGTTACCGTCTGTCCGACTCCAAACGGGTTCCCAACGGCGAGCACAAGGTCGCCCACTTCCAGCCCATCCGAGTCTCCAAGCTTCAGGAACGGCAGTTCCTCGCCTTTCGTATCCACCTTCAGCACAGCTATATCGGTGCGCTTGTCGGCAACAACCAGCTTCGCATCGAATTCACGCCGATCAGAGAGGACAACGGTGATTTCCTGCGCCTTATCGATGACGTGATTGTTGGTGACCACAAAACCGCCGGCACGGACGATCACCCCGGACCCAAGGGAATTCTCCAGCCGTTCGCGGGAAAAGCCCTGAAACGGAAAATCACCGAAAAGACGATTGAAGATAGGATCGTTGAACAGCGAGGCGCCGCGGCGGCTGCGCACAAGCCGTTTGGCGTAGATGTTCACCACCGCAGGCGCCGCCTGCTTTACCAGCGGGGCGTAGCTGAGCTTGATCTGGTCGCGATTCTGCGGAACCGATTGTGCGGAAAGAGGTCCCGCCAGCACGGCGATCAACCCGAAAACCGCAATCGCGAGGCATTTGCCTTTCATGGTCAAAATCATAGTGGCTATGTATGCGCTCGCAAGCGGTTTGCAAAGCCTGACGAAAGGCCTGCCGCAACACAAACGGGCGGCCAAGAGACCGCCCGCATCGTGTCCGCGCTAGCCTGCGGCTTATTCTTCGAGTTCGTCCTCGTCGTCCTGCACCGGGCCGGAATCCAGACCCTTCGCTTCCGGGTCGCGATCAACCAGTTCGATCACCGCCATCGGCGCGGAATCGCCGTACCGGAAGCCGGCCTTCAGCACCCGCGTGTAGCCGCCAGCGCGCTCGGCATAGCGTTCCGCCAGCGTGTCGAAAAGCTTCGCGGTCGTCGCGTCATCACGCAAGATGGAATGCGCCCGCCGCCGCGTATGCAGCGTGTTGCGCTTACCCAGCGTGATCAGCTTGTCGACGATCGGGCTTAACTCCTTCGCCTTCGGCAAGGTCGTCTTGATCTGCTCATGTTTAAGCAATGCAACGGCCATGTTGGAGAACATCGCTTTTCTGTGCGAGCTCGTCCGGTTCAGTTTGCGTCCGCTCATGCGATGCCGCATGACACCAACTCCTGTCTCTAGTTGACTTTACTTCGGCCCGTTAGGCCGCAGAAAAAGTCGGATTAAAACGGCTCTTCGAGCCGCTTGACCAATTCTTCGATATTCTCCGGCGGCCAGGTGGTGATCTCCATACCGAGATGAAGCCCCATCTGGGTCAGCACTTCCTTGATCTCGTTCAGCGATTTGCGCCCGAAATTCGGCGTTCGCAGCATTTCCGCTTCGGTCTTCTGCACCAGATCGCCGATATAAACGATATTGTCGTTCTTCAGGCAGTTCGCCGAGCGGACGGACAGCTCAAGCTCGTCCACCTTGCGCAGCAGATTGCGGTTGAACGGCAGATCGGTCGGCGCCTCTTCGGCGACTCGCGCTTCTGGCTCCTCGAAATTGATGAAGAGCTGCAGCTGATCCTGCAGGATCCGCGCCGCATAGGCCACCGCGTCATCCGGCGTCAGGGCACCATTGGTTTCGATCTGCATGGACAGCTTGTCGTAATCCGTTACCTGTCCAACACGCGTGTTCTCGACTTTGTAGGAGACCCGGCGGATCGGGCTGAACACCGAATCGATCGGGATCAAGCCGATCGGCGCATCTTCCGGCCGGTTCTGCGTGGCCGGAACGTAACCGGTCCCCGTCTCGACGGTCATTTCCATTGAAATCCGCGCACCTTCGTCCAGGGTGCAGATGACCAGATCGGGGTTCATGATCTCGATGTCATGGCCGGTCTCGATCTTGGCCGCCGTGACTTCGCCCGGCCCCTCGGCCACCAAGTGAATCCTTTTCGGTCCCTCACCATGCATGCGCAGGGCAAGCACCTTGATGTTGAGCACGATGTCGGTGACGTCTTCGCGCACACCAGCGATCGAGGAGAACTCATGCAGCACGCCATCGATCTGGACAGACGTCACCGCAGCCCCGTGCAGCGACGACAACAGCACGCGGCGCAGCGCATTCCCCAGTGTCAGGCCGAAACCGCGCTCCAGCGGCTCCGCCACGACGGTTGCAGTACGGCCGGCATCGTCGCCGGGCTCGACATTCAACTTGTTCGGCTTGATCAGCGCTTGCCAATTTTTCTGGATCACTTATGCGACCTCTCGTCTCCGTCCACCCTATCGCCTCGACCATGGCAAGGGGCAGACCTGGTTACATCTATAACGGCGGCGCAACGCTGCGCCGCTTTACCGGGCAGTTGCGTCCTAAACCCGGCGCCGTTTCGGCGGACGGCACCCATTGTGCGGGATCGGCGTCACATCGCGGATCGCCGTGATCGTGAAACCGGCTGCGGACAGGGCACGCAAGGCGGATTCGCGCCCGGAACCCGGCCCCTTGACGCAGACTTCCAGCGTTTTCATGCCATGCTCTTGCGCCTTCCGACCGGCATCCTCTGCGGCCATCTGCGCGGCATAGGGTGTCGATTTCCGGCTACCGCGGAACCCCTGACTGCCCGCGGACGACCAAGAGATCGCATTGCCCTGCACGTCGGTAATCGTGACCTTGGTGTTGTTGAAGGTCGCGTTGACGTGGGCGACGCCGGACGTGATGTTTTTGCGTTCGCTGCGGCGAACGCGCGTTGCGGCTTTGGCCATTGACCGAATCCCTCGTGATTATGCTTTTTTCTTGCCGGCAATCGGACGTGCCGGTCCCTTGCGCGACCGGGCATTGGTATGGGTCCGCTGACCACGCACCGGAAGCCCCTTGCGGTGACGGATACCACGATAGCAGCCAAGGTCCATCAAACGTTTGATGTTCATGGCAAATTCGCGGCGAAGATCGCCTTCGACCACATGGTCGCGGTCGATGACCTCGCGGATACCAATGACTTCCTGATCCGTCAGATCCTGCACCCGGCTTTCGTGCGAGATATTGCATTTTTCGCAAATCTCCCGCGCCTTGGCCGGACCAATCCCGTGAATATAGGTCAGCGAAATGACGACACGCTTGTTCGTCGGAATGTTCACGCCTGCGATGCGCGCCACGCTACATACTCCTTCATGTTAGAGGCCCGTACGGCTATACGATCGACCCGTCCCCGATCCGTCGCACACCGCATAACGGGCGCGCGATTATATTTCAAGGGGCAAAGCTGTCAATCAGTTCGCCGACGCCAATACCTCTTTCAGTTGCTCCGTTACGTCGTCCATATCTTTCGTGCCGTCAACCGACCTTAGAATGCCCCGTTGCTCGTAATAGGGAAGGATCGGTGCGGTTTGTTCATGATAAAGCGCCAGCCGGGTGCGAATCTTCTCTTCACTGTCGTCGGCCCGCTGAACGAACTCTTTGCTGCCGCAAACGTCGCACACCCCTTCTACGGCAGGCTTCTTGTGCGCCCGGTGATATCCCTCGCCGCAATTGCTGCAGGAAAAGCGGCCGGTGATGCGCTCCACGACGATGTCGTCGTCCAGCTCGAACTCGATCACCGCGTCGACCTTGCTGCCGCGCGCTTCCAAAAGCTCGTCCAATGCCTCCGCCTGCGCCCGCGTCCGCGGAAACCCGTCCAGGATGAACCCGTTCGCGCAGTCTGGCTCGTCGATGCGCGCCGAAACCAGCTCGATCATAATATCGTCCGGTACGAAATTTCCGCCTTCGACCAGCACCTTGGCCTTATTGCCAAGATCGCTTTCCGACGCGATCGCATCGCGCAGTAGCGCGCCGGTCGACAGATTTCCGATCGACAGCGCCTCTTCTATAAGACTGGCTTGCGTCCCCTTTCCCGCGCCGGGTGGTCCGATCAAAATCATGATCACCGACGCCTCCCGCGCAACTTGGACTTCTTGATCAAGCCTTCGTATTGATGCGCCAACAGATGGGAATGAATTTGGGCCACCGTGTCCATCGTGACCGACACGACGATCAGCAGACTCGTACCGCCGAAATAGAAAGGAATGGCAGCGTTCTGCGCCCTTAAAATCTCCGGAAGAATACAAACGATCGCAAGATATGCGGCGCCCGCAACCGTAAGCCGGGTCAGAACGAAATCCAGATAATCGGCGGTGTTCTTGCCGGGCCGGATCCCCGGGATAAACCCGCCATACTTCTTCAGGTTATCCGCCGTGTCCGCCGGATTGAAAACGATCGCGGTGTAGAAGAACGCGAAAAAGACGATCATCGCGACATAGACAACGAGGTAAAGCGGTTGTCCCGGCCCAAGATAGGCGGTGATCGTGCCCAGGAAACCCTGTGTCGCACCACCGCTGAAACCGGCGATCGTCAGCGGCATCAGCAAGATTGAACTGGCGAAGATCGGCGGAATGACACCCGCTGTGTTGAGTTTCAGCGGCAGATGCGACGACTCGCCGCCGAACATCTTGTTGCCCATTTGCCGTTTGGGATATTGCACCACCAAACGCCGCTGCGCCCGTTCCACGAAGACGATGAACGCGATAACGGCAACGGCCATGATCAGCAGGAACAGCACCAGTGCCGGCGAGATGGCGCCCGTCCGACTCTGATCGAGTGTCTGGACCAACGCTACCGGCAGGTTCGCGACGATACCGGAAAAAATGATCAACGAGATACCGTTGCCGACGCCACGCTGCGTGATCTGTTCACCCAACCACATCAGGAAAATCGTGCCACCGACCAGGCTGATCACCGTGGTGGCGCGGAAGAAGAAACCCGGATCGATGACAGCGGGACCGGCTGAACTGGCCATGCCTTCAAGGCCGACGGCAATGCCGTAGCCTTGCACCGTCGCCAACAGAACCGTGCCATACCGCGTATATTGATTGATCTTTTTCCGGCCGGCTTCGCCCTCCTTCTTCAGCGCTTCCAGCCGCGGCGACACCGCCGTCATGAGCTGCATGATAATCGCCGCGGAAATGTAGGGCATGATGTTGAGCGCGAAGATCGTCATCCGCTCCAGCGCACCGCCGGAGAACAGATTCAGCATGTCCGTCAGACCGCCGCGCTGCTGTTCGAAAATGTCGGACAGAATGGTCGGGTCGATACCAGGCAACGGGATATAGGTCCCGATCCGATAGATGACCAGCGCACCGAGGGTAAACCACAGGCGTTTCTTCAGCTCCGTCGCTTTAGCAAAAGCGCCGAAGTTAAAAGTCGATGCGAGCTGTTCTGCAGCCGATGCCATTCGTCAACGCCTTAATGGTTACGCGTCCGCTGCTTCCGATGCGTTTTCGCCGCTGGCGTCTTTCTTGGCGTTTTCCGTCACCGTAACCGATCCGCCGGCCTTCTCCACCATCGCAACAGCGCCCTTTGAAGCGCCGGCAACGGTAATCGTAACCTTTGCACTCAACTCGCCATTTACAAGAAGCCGGACACCGTCCTTGGCGCGACGCAGCACACCGGCCTCGACCAGACTCTCGGCGGTGATTTCCTTTTTGGCATCAACTTTCTTGGCGTCGATCGCCGCTTGCAGCCGGCCGGTCCCAAGCTCAACGAATTGCTTGCGGAAAATGTTGTTGAAACCGCGCTTCGGCAACCGCCGATACAACGGCATCTGCCCGCCTTCAAAGCCCTTGATCGACACGCCGCTGCGCGACTTTTGGCCCTTCATGCCGCGCCCGGCGGTCTTGCCGGTGCCCGACCCCGGACCACGGCCAACCCGCTTGCGGTTCTTGCGCGCGCCTGAGTTATCTGAAAGTTCGTTTAGTTTCATAATTTTATTCCCAGTTCGCCGGATCCAACGGCGTTCAACCAGCCTCTTCGACTCGGACGAGGTGGCTTACCTTGTTGATCATGCCGCGGACCGACGGTGTGTCTTCGAGAACCCGGGTCTTGTGCATCTTGTTCAGACCCAGACCAATCAGGGTCGCGCGTTGGTCGCCGCGACGGCGGATCGGGCTGCCAATCTGCGTGACCGTGACCGTCTCTTTTTTCTTATCAGCCATCGGCGGCCTCCCGCGTTTCCTCGCTCGGATCACGGCGGCCGACGATATCACCGACCTTCTTACCCCGTTTGGCCGCCACCTGACGCGGCGACACGCAATTGGTCAACGCCTCGAAGGTCGCTTTCACCATGTTGTGCGGGTTCGACGATCCGATCGATTTCGCGACCACATCGGAGACGCCCAGCATTTCGAACACCGCGCGCATCGGGCCGCCCGCGATGATGCCGGTACCCGGAGGTGCCGCACGCAGATAGACCCGGCCGGCGCCGAACCGGCCGGCAACATCATGATGCAGGGTACGGCCCTCGCGCAGCGGGATCCGGCGCAAGGTGCGTTTCGCACTTTCCGTCGCCTTACGGATGGCTTCCGGCACTTCGCGGGCCTTGCCCGAGCCATGGCCGACACGGCCCTTGCCGTCGCCGACGATGACCAGCGCGGAAAAGCCAAACCGCCGGCCGCCCTTGACGACCTTGGCCACACGGTTGATGTGGACCAGCTTTTCCTGAATTTCCGATTCTTCTCTCGGCACGTTATCGCGGCGGCGTCCGCCGCGCGAATCCCGGGAGTTTCTCGTATTGCGTGCCATGCTTCGTCCTCGTTCCTAGAAATTCAGGCCGGCTTCGCGGGCGGCGTCGGCCAACGCCTTAACCCGACCATGGAACCGGTAGCCACCACGGTCGAACACTACTTTTTCGACCCCAGCTTCCTTGGCGCGGCTGGCGATCAGCTTGCCGACCTCGACCGCCGCATCCTTGTCCGCACCCGTCTTAAGCGTCTCGGCCAGCGCCTTTTCCAGCGACGACGCCGAGGCAACCGTGCACCCTTCACCATCGTCGATCAGCTGGGCATAGATGTGCTTGCTGGACCGGAATACGGAAAGACGCGGTTTCCCGCCGCCACGCTTGCGCAACTGGTACCGGTTGCGCTTCTTGCGCCGTTCGAATAGCTGCCGTGATTTCATCATCGCCTTGGCCTTTACTTCTTCTTGCCTTCCTTGCGGAGGACATATTCGTCGCTGTAGCGGACACCCTTGCCCTTATATGGCTCCGGCTTGCGGAACCCACGGATCTCACTGGCGACCTGACCGACCTGCTGCTTGTTGGGTCCGGTCACGGCGATGACATTGCCGCGATCGCCTTCCAACGCGATCGTGATCCCTTCCGGCACCGGATAGGGAATGTCATGGCTGTAGCCGAGCTGCAGGTTGAGCGTCTTGCCCTGCATCTGCGCCCGATAGCCAACACCAACGATCTCCAGCTTTTTGGTAAAGCCTTCCGAAACGCCGGTTACAGCATTCTGCACCAGGCTTCGTGTGGTTCCCCACATCGACCGGGACTGTTTCGACTCGTCGCGCGGCTTCACCGAGACCTTATTCTCCTCCATCGTCACATCGACGATATCGGTGAGTGGCACGGTTTCTTCGCCCAACTTGCCCTTCGCGGTCAGGATACCATCGACGATCGATACTTCGACGCCGCTGGGAATCTCGACTGGGTTTTTTCCAACGCGTGACATCGGTCAAACCTCCTAAAACACCTTGCACAGGACTTCGCCGCCGACATTGGCTTCGCGCGCCTCGGCATCGGACAACACACCACGCGGTGTCGACAAGATCGACACGCCCAGCCCGTTAAATTCGCGCGGCAAATCCTTGATCTTGGAATAGACCCGCCGTCCGGGTTTCGAGACCCTGGAAATTTCACGGATCACCGGATCGCCATTGCTGTATTTCAGCTCAATGGTGATTTCCTTGATGCCCTTGGACAGTTCGCTCCAGCTGAAGCCGCGGATATAGCCTTCGCGCTGCAACGCATCCAGCACGTTCGCGCGCAGCTTCGATGCCGGACAGTTTACCGTCGACATACCGCAACGCTGTCCGTTGCGAATACGGGTGAGCATATCACCCAATGGATCGGTCATCGTCATTCTGGGTCTTCTCCTACCAACTCGACTTGACCATGCCCGGGATCATCCCGTTCGAGGCCAATTCGCGTAGCGCAATTCGAGAGATCTTGAATTTGCGATAGAACGCGCGCGGCCGGCCGGTCACTTCGCAGCGATTGCGAATCCGGTTCGGCGCGCTGTTGCGCGGCAGTTCCGCCAGTTTCAGGCGGGCGGCAAACCGTTCCTCCTGCGGCTGGGTTCGATCGTTCGCGATCGCGAGGAGGCGGGCCCTGCGGCCGGAATATTTCTTTGCCATCCGGCGGCGCCGCTTGTTTTTCTCGATTGCGCTCTTTTTCGCCATATCTCAGATTTCTCCGGTTTTCCGTCTAGCTGGTAAACGGCATGTTGAAGCCCTTGAGCAGCGCCAACGCTTCTTCGTCGGTCGGCGCCGTGGTGCAGATAACGATGTCCATGCCGCGGATCGTATCGACCTTGTCGTAATCGATCTCCGGGAACACGATCTGCTCCTTCAAGCCCATTGCAAAGTTGCCACGCCCATCGAAACTCTTGCTGGACAGGCCGCGGAAGTCCCGCACGCGCGGCAAGGCGACGTTCACCAGGCGGTCGAGGAAGTCGAACATGCGGTCGCGCCGCAACGTCGCCTTTACGCCGACATTCATGCCCTCGCGCAGCTTGAACACCGCAATGGAGAGCTTTGCCTTGGTCACGACCGGCTTTTGACCGGTGATCAAGGTCATATCGTTGACCGCACCGCCAATCCGCTTCGAATCAGACACCGCTTCGCCGACGCCCATATTGAGGACGATCTTCTCCAAGCGCGGAATCTGCATCGGATTCTTGTAGCCGAATTCATCGACCATCGTCTGCCGAAGCTGCGCCTGATAATGTTCCTTCAACCGGGGAACGTATGTTTCCGTATCCGTCATCCTGTTACCGCCTCCTGTCAGCGGTCGATTATTTCGCCGGAGCGCTTCGCAAAGCGCACCTTGCGATCGCCTTCGATCATCTTGAACCCGACCCGCGTCGGCTTATCGTCCTTCGGGTCGATATGCGACACGTTGGACATGTGGATGCCCGCTTCCTTTTCGACGATCCCGCCGGGGGCCGTCTGTGTCGGACGGGTATGCCGCTTCACGACATTCACACCCTGCACATAGAGACGCTGCTCACCGGGCACGACCCGCATGATCTCGCCTGTCTTGCCCTTGTCCCGGCCGGCCATAACCATGACCGTGTCGCCTTTTTTAAATTTGGCCGCCATAACCGCTTACACTCCGAATTCGCTGCCCGCCGCCTAGATAACTTCCGGCGCGAGCGAGATGATCTTCATGAACTGCTTGCCGCGCAGTTCGCGGGTCACCGGGCCGAAGATGCGCGTACCGATCGGTTCCCCCTGCGGGTTGATCAGCACGGCCGCGTTCCGGTCGAAGCGAATGGCCGAGCCATCCTGCCGGCGAATTTCCTTCGCCGTCCGCACGATGACGGCGCGATGGATATCGCCCTTCTTGACCCGGCCGCGCGGGATCGCTTCCTTGACGCTGATGACAATCACGTCACCGACGCCGGCGGTTTTCCGCTTGGACCCGCCAAGCACTTTGATGCACTGCACCCGGCGCGCGCCGGAGTTGTCAGCCACATCGAGATTCGTCTGCATTTGGATCATTGATCCGCTCCCTCAGGCCGACTGCTAGGCCGCTTCGCCGTTACCCGCGTCGGTCACGACTTCCCAGCACTTTTTCTTGGAAATCGGACGGCACTCGCGGATACGAACGATATCGCCAGTCTTGTGCGCATTCGCTTCGTCATGCGCGTGATACTTTTTCGACTTGCGAATGATCTTCTTGTAGATCGGATGCATGATCCGACGCTCGACCAACACCACGACGGTCTTGTCCGGCGCGTCGGAAACCACTTTTCCCTGCATAACTCGCCTGGGCATTACTCGCTCTCCTTCAGGCCGACGCGCGGCGTTCGTGTAAAACCGTTTTGATGCGCGCGATATCGCGGCGCACCTGACGCACCCGGGCGGTGTTTTCCAACTGCCCACTGGCGCGCTGAAAGCGCAGATTGAACGCCTCTTTCTTCAAATCCAGGACTTCCTGGTTGAGTTCGTCGTCCGACTTCTGGCGCAGATCTTGGACCTTCATGCCTCTTTCCTTCTCAATCGTCCGGTCAGCTGCCGATACGCTGGATAAACCGCGTCTGCACCGGCAGTTTCGCCGACGCCAATGCGAACGCCTCGCGCGCGACATCCTCATCGACACCGTCGAGTTCGAACATGATCCGGCCAGGCTTGATGCGGCACATCCAGTATTCCGGTGAGCCTTTACCCTTACCCATTCGAACTTCCGCCGGCTTGCCCGTGACCGGTACATCCGGGAACACCCGGATCCAAACCTTGCCCGCACGCTTCATGTGACGCGTAATCGCACGCCGCGCCGCCTCGATCTGGCGCGCCGTAATCCGGCCCGGCGTCACCGCCTTCATGCCGTAGTTACCGAAATTCAGCGTGGTGCCGCCCTTGGCTTTGCCATGGACGCGGCCCTTGAATTGCTTGCGATATTTCGTGCGCTTGGGTTGCAGCATTGTCTTTTACCTTTCAGGCAATCGCCTTAGCGGCTTACCTGTTGTTCCTGAAGCCGTTTGTCCTGTGCCATCGGATCGTGCGCCAGGATCTCACCCTTGAAGACCCAGACCTTCACACCGCAGATGCCGTACGTCGTGTTGGCCCGCGCCGTGCCGTAGTCGATGTCGGCGCGCAGCGTGTGCAGCGGCACGCGACCTTCGCGATACCACTCCATGCGCGCGATTTCCGCGCCGCCCAAGCGGCCGCCGCAATTGATCCGGATGCCGCCGGCGCCAAGGCGCATGGCCGACTGCACGGCCCGCTTCATCGCCCGGCGGAACGCCACCCGGCGGGTCAGCTGCTGGGCGATATTTTCGGCAACCAGCTTGGCGTCGATCTCCGGCTTGCGGATCTCAACAATGTTGAGATGCACTTCGTTGCCGGTCATGCCGGACAGGTGCTGGCGCAGCTTTTCGATATCCGCCCCTTTGCGACCGATCACGACACCCGGACGCGCCGTCTGGATCGTGATGCGGGCCCGCTTGGCCGGACGTTCGATCACAACCTTGGTGATACCGGCCTGCTGCAGATTGTCGAACAGATACTCGCGGATCTTGATGTCCTCATGCAGGAGATCTGCATAGTTCTTGTCCGCATACCAACGTGAATCCCAGGTCCGGTTGATCCCGAGGCGCAGGCTGATCGGATTGACCTTTTGACCCATTATTCGATCTCCTCGCGTTCCCGGACGATGACGGTCAAGTTGCTGAACGGTTTGTGGATGCGCCCGATACGACCGCGCGCACGGGCGCGGAAACGTTTCATTACCATTGTCTTACCGACCGTCGCTTCCTTGACGTAGAGCCGGTCCACATCCAGTTGATGGTTGTTTTCCGCGTTGGCAATCGCCGATTCCAGGACCTTTCGGACCTCGCCGGCGATCCGCCGCCGGGAAAAGGCCAGCGATGCCAGCGCCGCATCCGCCGACTGTCCCCGGATCGTCTGCGCAACCAGGTTGAGCTTTTGCGGGCTCACGCGCATCGTCTTGGAGAAAGCCATCGCTTCGGTTTCGTCGAGGCGACGTTCTGTCTTGCGCTTACCCATGACCTAGCCCCTCCGTGCCCGCTTGTCCGCGGCGTGGCCATAAAAGGTCCGCGTCGGCGAGAACTCGCCAAACTTGTGACCAATCATATTCTCGGTCACCAGCACAGGGATGTGCTTCTGGCCGTTATAGACACCGAATGTCAGCCCCACGAATTGCGGCAGAATGGTCGAGCGACGCGACCAGGTCTTGATCACATCGTTGCGGCCTGCAGAACGCACGGCTTCCGCTTTCTTCAGCAGATAGCCATCGACAAACGGGCCTTTCCAAACAGATCGAGCCACCGGCCCCTCCTCTATTTCTTCCTGGCGTGACGGCTGCGGATAATCAACCGGTTCGACTGAGCGCCCCGTTTCCGCGTCCGCTTGCCTTTGGTCGGTTTACCCCAGGGCGTGACCGGATGCCGGCCGCCAGAGGTGCGGCCTTCACCGCCGCCATGCGGGTGATCGACCGGGTTCATCGCGACGCCGCGCACCGACGGGCGTTTGCCCAGCCAGCGTTTACGGCCCGCCTTGCCGATCTTGATATTCGCCTGATCCGGGTTGGATACCGCGCCGATCGTTGCCATGCACTCGCCGCGCACCATACGCAACTCGCCGGACGTCAGTTTCAACTGTGCGTAACCTTGGTCGCGGCCGATAAGCTGCGCGTAGGTACCGCCGGCGCGCGCTATCTGACCGCCCTTGCCCGGTTTCATCTCGATATTGTGGATGATCGTACCAACCGGGATGTTGTTCATCGGCATCGCGTTGCCCGGCTTTATGTCGCAACGCTCGCCGGAAACGACCTGGTCGCCAACCGCAAGGCGCTGCGGCGCCAGAATGTAGCTCAACTCGCCATCGGTATATTTGATCAGCGCGATGAACGCCGTCCGGTTCGGATCGTACTCCAACCGCTCGACGGTCGCCGCCACATCGAACTTCTGGCGCTTGAAATCGACCATCCGGTATTTGCGCTTGTGTCCGCCACCGCGCCGCCGCGCCGTAATACGCCCGAAATTGTTTCGGCCACCGTTGCCCGTCAGCCCGACGGTCAGCTTTTTGACCGGCTTGCCTTTGTGCAGTTCGGAATGGTCGACGAGGACGAGATGCCGTCTGGTCGACGTAACCGGTTTGAAATTTTTCAATGCCATGGTCTTACAACCCTGTCGTCACATCGATCGACTGGCCTTCGGCCAAACGAACGACTGCTTTCTTGGTGTCCTTCTGCCGCCCCGGACGCCCCCGGAAGCGTTTCGTCTTGCCCTTGTGCACCAGCGTGTTGACCGAAAGAACCTGGACATCGAACAAGCCTTCGACGGCGCTCTTGATCTCCGGCTTCGACGCATCGAGCGGGACCTGAAAGGTCACCTGATTATGCTCCGAGGCAAGCGTGGCCTTTTCCGTGATCACCGGGCTGCGCAGGATTTCGTACATCCGCTCGCGGCCAGGCTTGGATTTATTCAGATATTTCCAGCTCATTTTAAGCGCGCCTCCAGCGCCTCAACCGCATCGGTGGTCAGCACCAATTGATCGCGGCGGAGGATGTCGTAAACATTCGCCCCTTGCGTCGGCAGAACGTCGATATGGGGGATATTCGCCGCCGCCTTGGCCAGGTTCGCGTCGACTTCCGCGCCGGCGACGACCAACGCATTGCTCCAGCCCAGATCCGCCAGCATCGCCGACAGTTCCTTGGTCTTCGGGCTCTTCAGCGCGGCGTCTTTGAGAATGACAAGCTTGCCGTCCGCCTGTTTCGCAGACAATGCCGTCCGCATCGCCATGCGGCGCACCTTTTTGGTCAGCTTGTGCGCGAAATCGCGCGGCTGCGGACCAAAAGCCGTACCACCGCCGCGCATCTGCGGCGCCTTGCGGGAACCCTGACGGGCGCGGCCCGTTCCCTTTTGGCGAAACGGCTTGGCCGTCGTACCGCGAATGTCGGAACGTTCCTTGGTATTGGCCGAACCAGCGCGGCGCTTGGCGAGCTGATAATTCACCATGCGCGCGAGGATGTCCTTGCGCATCGGCGCTCCAAAGACCTCATCCGCGAGATCGATCTCGCCGGCAGCCTTGTTTTCGAGGGTGATGACTTTGCTCTTCATGGCCGTCAATCCTTCTCCTCGCCTTCGGGCGCCTCAGGGGCAGCTTCCTCGGCAGCGGCTACCTCTTCCTCCGCGACAGGCTCTTCGGCCGGCGCTTCTTCTTCGGCCGCACGCAAACCAGCCGGGAACGGCAGGTCGTCCGGCATCGCCTTCTTGACCGCATCCTTGATCGTTACCCAGCCGTTCTTCGCACCGGGGACCGCGCCGTGGACCAGAATCAGGCCACGATCGTCATCGGTGGAAACAATCTGCTGGCTCTGCACCGTGACACGCTTGTCACCAAGGTGCCCCGCCATCTTCTTGCCTTTGAAGACTTTGCCGGGGTCCTGGCACTGTCCTGTCGAACCGTGAGAGCGGTGCGAGATGGAAACGCCGTGACTGGCCCGAAGACCGCCGAAATTGTGGCGCTTCATGGCGCCGGCGAAACCCTTACCGATGCTGGTGCCCGTGACGTCGACATATTGACCGTCGGCGAAATGGGACGGCACGAGCTCCGCACCAACATCAACCAGCGCGTCGGCGCTGACCCGGAACTCGACCAGCTTACGCTTCGGTTCGACATTCGCTTTCGCGAAATGGCCGCGCATCGGCTTCGACACCCGGCTTACCTTCGCGGTCCCAGCACCGAGCTGCAGCGCGTTGTAGCCATCCGTCTCATCGTTCCGAACGGCAACCACCTGGCAGCTATCGACCCTCAACACCGTAACCGGCACGTGATCGCCGGCATCGGTGAAGACTCGGGTCATCCCCACCTTTTTAGCAATAAGGCCTGAACGCATTTCGCCAATCCCTAAACCTTGATTTCGACATCGACGCCCGCGGCGAGATCCAGCTTCATCAGCGCATCAACCGTTTGTGGCGTCGGATCGATAATGTCGAGGAGCCTTTTATGCGTGCGAATCTCGAACTGCTCGCGGCTCTTCTTGTCGATGTGCGGTCCCCGCAGCACCGTGTATTTCTCAATACGGGTCGGCAGCGGAATCGGCCCGCGCACCTGTGCGCCCGTGCGCTTCGCCGTTTGCACGATCTCGCCCGTCGACTGATCGAGTACGCGATGATCAAACGCCTTCAGGCGAATTCGTATATTTTGGCTATCCATGCCGACCTCGTGCCCAATTGAAAACCGGCGCCAAACGGGGCGTCGGTTCTATTCCATTCCTTATTCGACGATGCTGGCGACGACGCCGGCGCCGACGGTGCGGCCGCCTTCGC
>CAJWOT010000047.1 GCA_913044215.1 uncultured Rhodospirillaceae bacterium
CCTTCGCTCGACGCCATGATTGTGATCCGGCTCGTCTCGCGGTCCAGCAACATGCTGAGATACAGCTCGCGATCGATATCGCAGCCTTCTTCGATATAGGTACGGTTGACGGTTTTGCGCGCCGGTCCGGTCTGCTTGGTGACCAAGACGTGGCTCAGCATCTCATTGGCATTGTTTTTGACTTCCTCGACGGAACTGACGACGCGGACGCCGCCCTTTCCGTCAGGATTGTCCTTGAACCGCCCTGCGCCACGGCCGCCGGCATGGATCTGACTTTTAACGACCCATACCGGCCCACCGAGTTCATGAGCGGCACTCGCCGCCTCGGTCACGCTGTGCGCCGCCTGCCCTCGGGGCACGGCGACACCGAAATTCCGCAAGAGGTTTTTTGCTTGGTACTCACGGATATTCATGGTTCCGCTCGCTCCTTACGGTTGGACCTGACGGCGTGCCGGCTATTTCTTTTTCGCCGGCGCCTTCTTCTTCGCTGGCGCTTTCTTCTTCTCGTCTGCCTCCATCTTGGCGACCACCTTCCTCAGCGTGCGAACGTTATCGACCGAGTTCTTGAACATCGCTTTTTCGCTCTTGTTCAAAGCGATCTCGACGACCCGCTCAACCCCACCGGCGCCGATGATCACCGGTACGCCGACATACATGCCCTTTACGCCATACTCGCCGCGCAGATAGGCGGCGGCGGGCAGGAGGCGTTTCTTGTCGCGGAGGTAGGATTCGGCCATCGCAATCGCCGAGGACGCCGGCGCGTAGAAGGCCGAGCCATTGCCCAGCAAGGCAACGATTTCGCCGCCGCCGTCACGGGTGCGTTGGACGATCTCGTTGATCTTCTGTCGAGTGGACCAGCCCATCTTGATCAGATCGGGAACCGGAATGCCCGCGACCGTCGAATAGCGCACCAGCGGCACCATCGTGTCGCCATGGCCGCCCAGCACGAAGGCCGTCACATCCTCGACGGAAACATTGAACTCCTGCGCCAAAAACAGGCGGAAGCGCGCGCTGTCCAGTACGCCCGCCATGCCGACGACCTTGTTGTGCGGCAGCCCGCAGGCATCGCGCAACACGCCGACCATTACGTCGAGCGGGTTGGTGATGCAGATCACGAACGCTTTCGGGCAGTACTTCTTGATGCCCTCGCCGACCTGCTTCATCACATTGGTGTTGATGCCGATCAGATCATCGCGGCTCATTCCCGGCTTGCGCGGTACGCCAGCGGTGACGATCACCACATCGGAATTGCGCAGCGCGGCATAGCTATTGGCACCTTTGATAGAGGCGTCGAACATTTCCACAGTCGAGGCCTGCTCCAGATCGAGCGCTTTGCCCTGCGGAACACCCTTGACGATGTCGAACAGCACGACATCCCCCAGTTCCTTCAACCCCGCCAGCAGCGCGAGCGTACCCCCAATTTGACCCGCGCCGATCAGCGCGATCTTATTTCGTGCCATGAGACCCTCCGTTAAGTGAACCGTTGCAACGGTATTTTCGTGATCGAATTCTCTCTATCAATGCCCACTGACCGCAGGCAAAGTTCGTACCCGAAATCCCCATTTTCCGCGCACCTGAGACCTGTCGCTGTGGTACGACGAATCGGGTTTAGGAGCAAGGAAAACGGACTAACTATTCTGAGAGGGCCACGTTTTTTTCGCAGCCGGTTTCGCTTCTAACGAGCGGTTTCGGCAGTTATTCAGCAGCCGCGCCATATCGACCGGCTTGAAGCCATAGGTTTCATTCAAGACGATCCTTTTCGGCCGCTCTTCACCTGGCATGTCGTGATAGAACTCCACATAGTAACCAAGGATGCCGCGGCGAACGTTGAAGACCGAGACTGCGGACCATTCGTACCGCTTGACCGTAAACATCTCCGAGACGTTGAAGCCTTGGTCGTCGGGCCATAGCGCATAGGCGTTCGGCACGAGGTGGAAGGCGAAAAAAATAGCGCCGAGGATCATAAAAAGTGCCGGTATCCAAGCGTCACCGGTGCCCTCAATCCACAGATAAATCAGCATACCTGCCATGACCGCGCAGGCGGCTGACAAGCCGAGGCAACGCAACGGCGATGGACGCAAAACCTGAGTGGGCTCACCAGTCATTCGGCGGATTCGCTGCCATGCGGCGCGTCCAGATATTCTTCGGACTGCATCTCCATCAGCCGGCTGACCGTACGTTCGAACTCGAACGCGTGCCGGCCTTCCGTATAGAGTTCCGCCGGCGGCACTTCGGCGCCCATCACCAGATTGCATTTATGTTCATAAAGCTCGTCGATCAGCAGCATGAAGCGTTTCGCTTCGTTGCGGCGCGCCTCCGGCATCTTCGGCACGCCATTCAAAACGATCGTATGATACCGCTCGGCCACGGCGATGTAGTCGCCGGCACCCCGCGCTTCGGCACAAAGCTCTTCGAAGCTGAACCAAGCGACACCGCGCGCGGCGCGGGATACATCCATGGTACGGCCTTTCAGTTCCAACTCGTCCGGTTCGGCAATGGCGCCTTCCGTGAGTGCGGCGAAATCCTTCTCAAGCGCCTCGGTGGTGGCCTTGCCCAGCGGCGACAGATAGACCTGCATATGCATCAACCGCTCATGCCGGTAATCGGTCGGCGAGGCGAGATGCAATACGTCGAGCTTTTCCTTGATCAGATCGATGAAGGGCAGAAAAAGCTCCCGGTTCAAGCCGTCCTTGTAGAGCATGTCCGGTCCGAAATTCGACGTAGCAACGACAACGACCCCACGCGCGAACAGCGCCTCGAACAACCGCCCCAAAATCATCGCGTCAGCGATGTCAACGACGTGAAATTCGTCGAAACAAAGCAGCCAGGCATCTTTCGCAATGTCGTTGGCGATGGGGATAATCGGATCATCGTCGCGATCATTCTTTTCCTGCTTGCGCCACGCGTGCAGCTTCTCCTGCACCTCGATCATGAACTCGTGGAAATGGACGCGCCGCTTATGCTCGACGGTTGATTTTTCGAAGAACAGATCCATCAGCATCGATTTGCCGCGCCCGACGCCGCCATAGATGTAAAGGCCCATCGGCGGGTCGGCGATACGGCGCGCCAGACCGAGCCGCGCCTTCCAGCCGGTCACCCCGGCAGTCGGGTCGTAACCCTTGAGGCCATTATGGAGGCTCTGGAACTTCTCGACCGCGAGCTCCTGCATCTGGTCCGCTTGCAGTTCGCCACTGCGTTTCAATTCTCTGTAGGCGAAGAGAGGGCCGTCCTGCATCTAGAATCCTCCGGCGACCGGCAAGATCGCACCGGTCGTATATGCCGATTCCTCGGAGAGCAGAAACCGGATCGCCGCCGCCATCTCGGCTGATGTCCCGGCGCGCCCCAACGGGATCACTTTGGACAGTCGATTGATACGTCCGGGCTCACCCGCTTCCGCATGCAGCTCCGTTGCCGTCAGCCCTGGCGACACGGCGTTCACGCGAATGCCTTCGCCCGCAACCTCTGTGGCCAAACCGACCGTCATCGTATTCATCGCCCCCTTCGTCGCCGCGTAGTGCACCCACTCCCCGGCCGACCCGCGCGTCGCCGCAGTAGAGGAGACATTTACGATCGCGCCACCTTTGCCGCCATGGGCGGTCGACATGCGCCGCACCGCTTCGCGGCAACACAGCATCGGGCCAATGAAGTTCACGCCGCTGACATAGCGCAAAGTTTCCTCGGTGACCGCCTCCACACGCGAGAAACCGCCGGTCACCCCGGCATTGTTAACCAGCGCGCTGAGGACGCCGAGCTCTCGATCCACCGTCTCGAACATCCTGACAATATCCGCCTCCACCGCATTGTCGGCCACGATCGCCAACCCGCGTTGGCCCGCCTGCTCGATGGATTCAACCACGGCACGGGCCGCAGCCTCGTTCGAGAGGTAGGAGAAGGCAACGTGGTAGCCGGCCTCTGCCAGCAGACGGGCCGTCGTCGCGCCGATGCCGCGGCTTCCAGCCGTAATGAGTGCGATTGGCGATGTCATTCCGCTGCCTGTGCATTACGGCGGTTATGCATTTCCATATCGCGGCGGAACCGCACCGTCGTGTCATTCTCGTCATAGTCGACATCGGACCAGCGCACCGGCTGTCCCGCCGCAACCGGTGTCTTCAGTGTCATATTATGCGCGAGCCCGATGGGCAGCCCGCCAAGCGCCAGCGAATCTTCCGCCCGCATCAGCTTGCCCCAGACCGTAAACCCGCCTTCGCCATCCAGCACTTCACCCGCCTTGAGGTCCTGTTTCGCCGTTGCAACCACGTCGCCGCGCCAGCCGGTCACGGCACCAGTGGGTTCGCCGCGCAACGCCGCGCTGGCTACGGAGATACCGAGCTCCAGTCCGATCAGGTGGAACGGCTTGTACATCGCGCTGTAACGACCGGTTTCGTCCGTCATCAGCCCGTATTCGGCGAAGCAGCGTTCGACATAATCGCTCGGGGCCTCGAAGGTGACATAGACGCCCCAGCGCAAATCGCCGATCACATGGCGTCCGTCACGCTCTTCGCTGGATATGACTTCAACGGTGCCTTTTTCCGGCAAAACGCCCCCATCGGCGTGCGGCCGCAGGACATGTGCCAAGTCCTGTACACCGCAGGCCGGGAATGCGAGCCCCCCTTTCGGTGCGGCCAGGCCGGTCGCATTGGCAACCGCCGCCATCTCTATCCCCGACTTGGTGCCGTCCAGGAAGGAATTGAACATTTGCGGATTCATACCGCCTTCCGCCGCCTGTTCGCCGCTGAGCCCGTAATGGCCCCAGACCGTGTCCGGCGTCGAGGCATGATAATCCGGCAGATATTTCGTGCCCTTTCCGGCGCAGACCACCTCAAATCCACAACTGCGCGCCCAATCGACCATTTCGCAGATCAAAGCCGGCTGGTCGCCATAGGCCATGGAATAGACGATGCCGGCCGCCGCCGCTTTCTCGGCCAGCAAGGGACCGGCCAGCACGTCGGCTTCGACATTGACCATGACGATGTGAGTGCCATGCTCGCAGGCCAAAAGCGCATGGCGCACGCCGGCGGATGGGCTGCCCGTCGAATCCACAACCACATCGACCGCGGCGATCAACGCTTCTGCATCCTCGGTGATAAATGTCGTGCCGTTTCTACCGGCATCGTCGAAAGAGGACGCGGCGTACTGGGACGCCGGCCAGCCCACGCGGGCCAACGCCGCACGCGCGTTATCCGGTGCCAAGTCAGCGATCCCCAGCACATGAATACCTGCGGTGCGCGGTGCCTGCGAAAGGTACATGGAACCGAACTTGCCGGCGCCGATGACCCCAACGCGCACAGGATTCTCCGCCGCGGCGCGCTGCTTGAGCATTGCGTGCAAATTCATGGGTAGCCTTACTTAACGTCCGATCTGCGCCGGCAAACTCCCAAATTCCCAGCGAACAGGCAAGCGCTGTTCATCGCCGCTAAACTTGTTCGTACTAACGCGGAACGATATTTTCGCACGAGCCCGGTATGCGGGGAAATTCATGGCCATCGAGTTAACGTCGACGCAGTTTCTCGATCTGTGGCGGGGCGCACTGGTAGAGAGCCTGCGAGGCGACGCGCCAGACCTCACCTCCCGGCAGCTGGCCGTTCTCCTGACAGTCTATCTAACCCCGCAACCGCACACGGTAAGAGGTTTGGCAGCGACATTGAACATCTCAAAACCGGCCATCACGCGCGCCCTAGACCGGCTCGGCACGTACGACCTGATCCGCCGCAAGACCGACGACGCCGACCGCCGCTCCGTCCTGGTGCAGCGCACCGTCAAAGGATCGGTCTATCTCTCCGAATTCGGCGACCTAATTCAGTCCTCGCTGTCAAAGACCCAAACGGTCGCGGAAAGCGCCTAGGAAGACCGCTGCGCGGCATCAGCGTTGCCGGTCATGACGAACCCCTAGAAGCGCGCGACTCCTCCCCCTCAATAACCCAGTTTCCTGTCCACTGTGTTTAGCGGTGCTTCACCGGACTGAACGCGCCGGATGTTCGCGACGACTTGCTCGATGGCGGAAACCTGTTGGGTGACGCTGGCGATGTGCGGGGTCAGTGTGACTTTCGGATGGGTCCAGAACGGGCTGTCGGTGGGCAGCGGTTCGGTGCGGAATACGTCGAGCGTCGCACCCGAGAGCTGTCCATTGTCGAGCGCTTCGAGGATATCCGCTTCGACCTGATGGCCGCCACGGCCGGCATTGATGAGCGCGGCGCCGCGCGGCAGCTTGGCGAACAGGTCGCGGTTAAGGATGCCTTCGGTCTCCGCCGTCAGCGGCAGTAGGCAAACAAGGATCTCGGTGCGGGCCAGGAAGGGGTCTAGCCCGTCCGCACCGTGAAAGGATTGGACGCCATCGACCTGTTTCGGTGTGCGCGACCAGCTCGCCAGGTCGAACTTCAGCGCGTGCAGCACCCGCGCGCAATCCTGCCCCAGCACGCCGAAGCCCAGAATGCCGACCTTGCGGCTCGGCGCGGTCGGCGCGATCAACTCGTGCCAGACCTTGTCGCGCTGCTGCTGTTCCAGCGCTGGCACCTCCCGGTGGTAGCGCAGCACATGCATGGTGACATATTCGGACATGCCCTGGGTCAGTTCCGGCTCGACCATGCGCACGATCGGCACGCCGTCCGGCAGGTCCGGGTCCTTCAGCAAATGGTCGACCCCGGCGCCGATCGAGAAGATGCATTTCAGATTGGGAAACTCGCGCAGCGCGCCGGGTTCCGGCGCCCAGACGAAGGCGAATTCAATGTCCGCCTTATCGCCCGGGGCTGACCAATCGCGCACCGGCATCTCCGGCATCGCGTCGGTGAACACGTCGCTCCAACCGCGGGCGTGTTCCAGATCGGGTTTCATGATCAGGGTCATGCGGCGCCTCCTTCCCCTTCAGGGGAGGCTTACATGCGGACGACGCCCTCGGCAACCGCGCGTTCGTCAAACTCCATATCGAAAGCCGCCGCCATCAGCGCCTTGGTATAGGGCTCGACCGGATTGTCGAAGATGGCTTCGGTCGCACCCTGCTCCACCACCTTGCCGTCCTTCATGACGATGACATGGTCGGACAGTGCGCGGACAACCTTCAAATCGTGGCTGATAAAGAGGTAGGCGAGCCCGTATTTGCGCTGCAAGTCGCTCAGCAAATCGACGATCTGCGCCTGCACCGACATGTCCAGCGCCGATGTCGGCTCGTCGAGCACGATGAAGCGCGGCCGCAGCACGATGGCCCGAGCGATGGCGATGCGCTGGCGCTGCCCGCCGGAGAATTCGTGGGGATAACGGAAGCGGCTGTCCGGCTCCAGGTCGACGTCCTGCAGCGCCTCTACGACCTTCGCGTCGCGCGATGCCGCATCGCCGTCCGGATCGTGAATCCGAAGCCCTTCGGCAATGATCTCGCCGATCGACATGCGGGGCGACAGGGATCCGAACGGGTCCTGGAAAACCACCTGCATCTGCCGCCGCAGGGGCTGCAGGTCGGAAACGGATAGCGCCTGAATATCCCGGCCTTCGAAGCGGATACCGCCGGTCGACTGTTCAAGCCGCAGCAGCGCCATGCCGAGGGTCGTCTTGCCCGAACCAGATTCGCCGACGACACCGACCGTCTGACCCGCGCGGACCGTCACACTGATACCGTCGACGGCCCGAACATGGTCGACCGTCCGCCGCAGCACCCCCTTCTTGATCGGGAACCAGACTTTGACGTCATCGCCCTCAATGATCAGCGGGGCGGATTCCTCCGGCGCGATTTTGCTGCCCTTTGG
Organism: uncultured Rhodospirillaceae bacterium; assembly: GCA_913044215.1. Taxonomy (GTDB): domain Bacteria; phylum Pseudomonadota; class Alphaproteobacteria; order UBA8366. Next base: position 7,731 of record CAJWOT010000047.1, read on the forward strand.
CTCGGCCGCCAAAAGACGTTGCGTATATTCATGCTGCGGATCGGCGAACAGAGACGCAGTCTCTCCGGCCTCCACGATTTCGCCCTCACGCATCACGCATACCCGGTCGGCGATCTTGCGCACGATGCCGAGATCATGGGTGATGAACAGCATCGCCATGCCGAATTCAGCCTGCAAATCCTTTAGCAGCTTCAGAATCTGTGCCTGGATCGTCACATCGAGCGCCGTTGTCGGTTCGTCGGCAATCAGCAGGTCCGGCTCGTTCGCCAACGCCATCGCGATCATCACCCGCTGGCGCTGCCCGCCGGACAGCTCGTGCGGATAGGCGGTCAGCCGCTGTTCCGCGTTCGCCAGCCCGACCAGCTTCAGCAATTCCAGCACCCGGGCACGCGCTTCGGCCTCCGACAGCCCCTTGTGCAAAATCAGGGTTTCGGCGATTTGCTTCTGCACCGTGTGCAGCGGGTTGAGCGACGACATCGGCTCCTGGAAGATCATCGAAATCCGGTTGCCGCGGATGCCGCGCAAGGCGGCCTCGTCGGCACCCATAACCTCGTCACCCTGGAACCGGACCGAGCCGCTGGGATGGCGCGCCACAGGATAGGGCAGCAATTGCAGCACCGACAGCGCCGTCACCGACTTGCCGGAACCCGATTCGCCGACCAGCGCCACGGTCTCGCCTTCGCCGATATCGAAAGAGATGTGCCGTACGGCATCAACGTCGCCGCCCGGTGTCGCAAAGCTGACCGAAAGATCGTCTATGGAGAGAAGCTTGTCCGTCGCCATTGCGTCCATCCTACCGCTGCGCCTTGCGCGGGTCGAACGCGTCGCGCACCGCCTCGCCGACGAAGACCAGCAGGGTCAGCATGACGCTGATGACGACGAAGCCAGTGATACCGAGCCAGGGTGCCTGCAGATTGTCCTTACCCTGTTTCAGCAGCTCACCCAACGAAGGCGAGCCCGGCGGCAGGCCGAAGCCGAGGAAGTCGAGCGAGGTCAGCGTGACCAGCGCGCCCGACGTGATGAACGGCAGGAAGGTCAGAGTCGCAACCATCGCGTTCGGCAGCACATGCCGGAACATGATCGTGCGGTCCGACACGCCCAGCGCCCGCGCCGCTCTGACATATTCAAAATTGCGCGCGCGCAACACTTCTGCGCGGACAACACCGACCAATGCCGTCCAGCTAAACAACAGCAACAGGCCGAGCAGCCACCAAAAGTTCGGCGTCACGATGCTGGCCAGGATAATCAATATGTATAGCACCGGCATGCCCGCCCAGATTTCGATGAAACGTTGCCCGAGCAGGTCGAGCAACCCGCCGAAATAGCCTTGCAGCGCGCCGGCCGCGATGCCGATGAGCGAGCTGAAAAAAGTCAGGATCAGCCCGAACGCTACCGAGATGCGGAAGCCATAAATCATCCGGGCCACCACATCGCGCGCCTGATCGTCGGTGCCGAGCCAATTGCGAAATGTCGGTGGTGACGGCGCCGGCACGCCCAGATCGGTGATGTTGGTATCGTAGCGAAAACGGATTGGCGGCCACAGGATCCAGCCCTTCTTCTCAATCAGCTCCACCACGAAGGGGTCGGTATAATCGGCTTCCGTCGGAAACTCGCCACCGAAATCCGTTTCCGCATAGGACACCAAAAACGGCGTGTAGAAACCGCCATCATAGCCGATCAGGATTGGCCGGTCGTTGGCGATCATTTCCGCGAACAGCGAAACGATAAACAAGAACAGGAAAATCCATAGCGACCAGAAGCCACGCTTGTTGGCCTTGAAATTCTCGAGCCGTCGCCGGGTCAGTGGGCGGATCGCGAAACCTAGGAACCGGTCCTGTTTGATCGCCGCATCGGTCATGCGCCGCGTGCCTCGAAATCGATCCGCGGGTCGATCAGCATGTACATGACGTCGCTGACGATACCCATGATCAGCCCCAGCAGGGTAAAGAAATAGAGCGAGGCGAACATTACGGGATAGTCGCGGTTGATCACCGCCTCGAAACCCAACAACCCCAGACCATCGAGCGAGAAGATGATCTCGATCAGTAGCGTACTGGTAAACAAAATGCTGATGAATGCCGCCGGGAAACCAGCGATCACAATAAGCATCGCATTGCGGAAGACATGGCCATAGAGCACGCGATGCTCGGTCAGGCCCTTGGCTCGTGCCGTGACGACGAATTGCTTGTTGATCTCTTCCAGGAACGAGTTCTTGGTGAGCAAAGTCAACGTCGCAAACGCCCCGATCAGCATGGCTGTCAGCGGCAGTGTCAAGTGCCAGAAATAGTCAGCGATACGAGCCGGCCAGGAGAGCTCTTCCCAGTTGTCAGAGGTCAGACCGCGCAACGGGAACCAGTCGAAATACTGACCGCCCGCGAATAGCACGATAAGTAGAATAGCAAACAGGAAACCCGGCACCGCGCTGCCCACGATGACGATCATGCTGGTCCAAACATCGAACCTCGATCCATCGCGCACGGCTTTCATGACACCGAGCGGAATCGAAATCAGATAGACCAGGATCGTCGTCCAGAGGCCGAGCGAGATCGAGACCGGCATCTTCTCTAACACCAGATTGATGACCGTTTCATCTCGGAAGTAGCTCTCGCCGAAATCGAACGTCGCATAATTCTTTAACATCAGAAAAAAACGTTCGAGCGGCGGCTTGTCGAAACCGAACTGCTTTTCAATTTCCGCAACGAATTCGGGATCTAAGCCTTGAGCACCGCGATAGGTGCTTTCACCACCGGGGCCCTCGCCACCGCCAGGCCGAGCCTGAGAACCAGAGCCAACTTCCGAACCCGCCTGTCCGCCGATGCGTGCGGTTGCGTCAACCGCCGTCCCCTCAATCTCCGCCAAGAGCTGCTCGACCGGGCCGCCCGGCGCGAACTGCACGATGGCGAAGTTGATCGCCATGATCGCGAACAGGGTCGGGACGACCAGCAGCAAACGTCGGATGATATAGGGCAGCATGGAGACGCAGTCTGATCAGTTGCTCTTCGTCGCCGAACTGCGGTAATTTGTCAGCTTCTGGTCCTTCGCAGGATCGATCCACCAGGCCATGAATTGCGTTCCCTGGTCGGGCGTCTTGGCCGGCTGACCGAACCGGTTCCAGAAAACGAGCCGGTCGTACGGGATATGCCAGTGCGGCACCACGAGGTGCTTCCACTGCAACACCGCGTCGAGCGCTTGCACACGGGTCACAAGGCTTTTGCGGTCAGGCGCCGAGATGATCAATTCGATCAATTCATCGAGGACGGGGTCCTTGATGCCGGACAGGTTGCGGCTTGCCTTGCGCGCGGCGGCTTCGGTGCCCCAATAGCTGCGCTGTTCGTTGCCCGGGGAGGCGGACTGCCCCCACCCCGTGACCATCACATCGAAATCGAAATTGTCGAGCCGCTCCTTGTATTGCGCCGACTCGACCGTGCGCACCCGCGCCTCGACTCCCAATCGCTTGAGGTTCCGGATATAGGGCAGCACGATACGTTCGAACAACGGGCTGACGAGAAGGATTTCAAAAGACATCGTTTCGCCGGACGCAGCGTTGGTGAGCTTCTTGGTCTTGGGGTCGACCGCCCATCCCGCTTGCTTGAGAAGCGATAACGCAGTACGCAAATTGCGCCGGATATTGCCCGAGCCGTCCGTCTTCGGCGGTTCGTACACCTTCGTAAACACTGCGTCGGGAATCCGCCCGCGGTATTTTTCCAGGATGGCCAGGACATCGCCTTTGGGAAGGCCGACCGAGGCCAGCTCAGAATTGTCGAAATAGCTGCGCGTACGGACATACTGTCCGTAAAACAGCGCCTTGTTCGACCATTCGAAATCGAATGCGTAGGCCAACGCTTGGCGTACCTTTGGATCGGCGAATTTGGCGCGGCGTTGGTTCATCACGAAACCCTGCATCCCGGCCGGCCGGTTATGCTCGAAGGTCTTCTTGATCAGCATGCCATCGCGCTTAGCCGGCGTTTCATAGGCCGTTGCCCACACTTTCGACGCGTTCTCGCGGCGATAGTCGAAGGCGCCCGACTTGAATGCTTCGACCGACACAGTCGAATCCCGGTAATAGTCGTAACGAATACGGTCGAAATTGTTGAACCCGACCTGCGTCGGACTGTTTTTGCCCCAATAATCCGGATCACGCTCATAGACGATATGACGGTTGGGCTCGAACTCCTTGATGCGGTAGGGACCACTGCCGAGCGGCGGTTCCAAGGTTGTCGCCTCGAAGTCGCGCCCCTCCCAATAATGCTTCGGGAGAACCGGGAGTTGCCCGACGATGAGTGGCAACTCACGGTTCACACCACCTGAAAAATTGAACCGCACCTTTCGTTCGCCGGTCTTGGTCGGCTCACGCACATCCGAATAGTAGTAGCGGAAGAACGGACGCCCCTTGGACTTCAGCATCTTGAATGTCCAGATCACGTCTTCGACCGTCACCGGTTTGCCGTCATGCCATTTGGCATTCGCCCGCAGGGTAAACTCGACCCAGGACCGGTCCTCCGGCGTTTCCACGGATTCTGCCAGCAGGCCGTACTCGGAGAAGGCCTCATCCGCCGAGCTGGTCATCAAGGTTTCGAAGAGATGCCCGATACCGGCGGCCGTGCGTCCTTTGACCACGTAAGGGTTGAAGGTATCGAACCCGCCCGTCGCCGCCAGCTTCACCTCGCCCCCCTTGGGCGCATTCGGGTTCACATATTCGAAATGCTTAAAATCCGCCGGATATTTCAAATCGCCATGCATCGCGAGGCCATGACTGGGCTCTGCGGCAGCGGGGGAAACGGTGAAAGCGGCAACACTGAGGAAAAGGGCGGTTCCGAGGGTGCGGATCACGGGCGGCTCCTTGATCGATGCGCGATTAACCTTGCCTGAAACAGCATAGACGGAATTAAGGCAATTATTTGAGATTTCCGAGCCTATAATTCCAGACCCAGCCTACGGAACAAGAGTTAACAATTTTCCGTGTTCAGGCAGCGCAATGCTTCCGCGTGCAGGTCGGCCTTCGCCGAAGCGATCACATGGGCGTTGCCTTCGGCCCGCAACGGATTGCCTTGCCAATCCGTCATCACGCCCCCGGCCCCTTCGACGACGGGCACCAGGGCAGCGTAGTCCCAAAGGTTCATGTCCGCCTCCACGACGATATCGGCATGTCCGGATGCAAGCAGGCCGAAGGCGTAGCAATCCGCCCCATAGCGCGTGATCAGCACCTGCTGACGCAACCGGTCGAACGCGTCCAAAAGTCCCGCCCGCCCATAATATTCAGGGCTTGTCGTGAAAAGCCGTGCGGCCGCCAGGGTGTCGCACCCGCTGACATGCGAATTTGTCCCATTGAATTCAGTTGTCCGCCCTGCGGCGCCGAGCCAGCGTTCGCCGCTGATGGGTTGGTCGATGACGCCGAGCACAAACCGGCTTTTGATCGCCAACGCGATCAAGGTGCCGAACACCGGCATGCCGGTGACGAACGCCTTCGTACCGTCGATCGGGTCAAGGACCCAGAGCGGCCCGTCACCGTCAGGCACGCCGCCCATCTCCTCCCCAACAACGCCATGATCTGGACAGGTCTCGGCGAGGATCTCGCGCAGCGCCGTTTCGATCTCCCGGTCCGCCTTGGTGACGGGACTATCGTCGGCCTTCGCTTCGATCGGGATGCCGGCACGGAAATAGCGCTGCGCTATGGGCCGCGCCGCGTCCGCTAGTGTTTCCGCAATTGCGATGTATTCAGCCGGACAGGACGCTGTCATCGCCCGCCCTTCTAACCGCCCGGCAACCGCCCTATTTGGGCAGCGCCATCGGCGTATCAGCCTTGCCGTGCAGGAACATGATGATGTTCGCGCGGTCCTTGGCTTTCTTGAACCCAGCGAAGTTCATCTTAGTCTTTTTCACCAGCATCTTCGGCTTATACAAAAAGGTGTTCAGGTCGGCGATCGTCCACTTGCCGGCCATCTCCTTCATGTCCTTGGAATACTTGAAGCCAGCCACAACACCGCGGTCGCCCCCGACGACATTCCAGAGGTTCGGACCCTGCTTGGTCGGTCCACCCTTTTTGTAGGTGTGGCAGGCGGCGCATTTCTTAAACAGCTTTTCGCCCGCGGCGGCATCGGCGGATGCCAGCATACCGGTAATGTCTTCCGGCCCGGCGGGCGCCGCGGTCGCGCTGGCCGACTGAACCGGCGCGTTGCCGCCGATCTTGTAGGCCATCTTGTCGAGCATTTGGGGGCTATAGGCCAAATTGGCGATGAAGCCGGCAACCATCGCAATCAATCCCGCGAAGATGACCGAGCCGACAACTTTGTTCACTAATAACGGGTCACCATTCATACCCATTCCCCCGATGTCAAAACGCCGTCGCCAGCGCCATATGTACCCCCGGCCACTGTACGAAAAAGCCGTACACCGCCTTGTGTAAGCGGTATAATCACAGTCACCGCGAAATGCAAATGCCGCCGGTTATCGGAACCGGTTAACACGTCCAGCAGTCTCCGCCTAAGCACTCATTAACAATCCGGCCTCGAATGTCGCTTCCACGCAATCCCATCATTCTCATTCCCGCGCGCCTCGGCTCCACACGGTTGCCCGACAAAATTTTGGCCGATATCCATGGCAAACCGATGATCGTCCATGTCATGGACAGGGCGCGAGAAGCCGATATCGGTCCGGTTGTGATAGCCGCGGGAGATGAAGAAATCGTTGCCGCCGTGCGGGATGCCGATGGCGATGCCGTCCTGACCGACCCAGCGCACCCGTCCGGATCCGACCGGATTTATGAGGCGCTGACCCGGTTCGACCCGGATGGCAGGCACGACGCCATCGTCAATGTGCAGGGCGACCTGCCCACGATCGACCCCCATTCGGTCCGCGCCGCCTTCGAAGTTCTCGCCGACCCGGCCGTCGATATCGCGACCATCGCGGCGGAAATCACGATTCCGGAAGAACGCACCAACCCGAACGTGGTGAAGGCGGTTTTCGCCGTCAAACCGCCTGATTCGGTGGGCCGCGCCCTGTATTTCACCCGTGCGACGGCACCGACCGGCGAAGGTCCGCTGTACCACCATATCGGGTTGTACGCCTATCGCCGCGCCGCCCTCCAGCGCTTCGTCAAGCTGCCGCCCGGCCTGCTGGAGCAACGGGAGAAATTGGAGCAGTTGCGCGCCCTGGAAGCTGGCATGCGTATCGATGTGGCGCTCGTTGACACGGTCCCGCTCGGTGTCGATACTCCCGCCGATTTGACCCGGGCGCGGGACATGCTGTCGCCCTAACCGATTGGAACTCAGGAAAAAATGGCGTCCGACACCGACAATCTGATTGCCTATCAAGGCCAGCCCGGCGCGAACTCCGATATGGCGTGCCGCGCGGTGCATCCGGATATGGAACCATTGCCCTGTCCGTCCTTCGAGGATGTGTTCGCCGCCGTGCGCGACGGCGACGCCCGATTGGCGATGATTCCGATAGAGAACTCCGCCGCAGGCCGCGTCGCGGATATCCATCATCTGCTGCCGGAATCCGAGCTGCATATTATCGCCGAGCATTTCCAGCCCGTGCATCACCATCTACTCGGCATCAAAGGCGCCAAAATCGAAGATCTGAAAATTGTCAGCAGTCACCACCAGGCGCTGTCGCAATGCCGCGAGACCATCCGGTCCCTCGGCTTGGAACCCCATGTCCACGCCGATACGGCGGGTGCGGCCAAAGACCTCGCCGCGTCGCCGGACCCGACACATGCGGCAATTGCCTCGGATCTTGCGGCCGAGATCTACGATCTCGACATCCTGCGCGACACTATGGAAGACCATAAACACAACACGACGCGGTTCATTATCATGGCCAGGGAACCCAACGACCCGGATCCGAGCAGCGGCCCGATCATGACTTCCTTCGTTTTCCAGGTCCGCAACGTGCCGGCAGCGCTGTACAAGGCGATGGGCGGCTTCGCCACAAATGGCGTCAACATGACCAAGCTCGAATCCTACATGGTCAATGGCGAATTCTCGGCGACTCAGTTCTATGCCGATATCGAAGGCCATCCGAGCCAGACCAATGTGCGGCTGGCCCTAGAGGAGCTTGGCTTTTTTAGCCGACAGGTCAAAGTGCTCGGCGTATATCCGGCGAACCGCGCCGGCATCGAAGATTAGTATCGACGACCAAGACCGCAAGGACCGCCTGCTGCAGCAGGGGATGATGTGTTTTGTCGCGGGAATTGTCTGTTTCGTCGTCGGCGCCACCCTGGTGACCGCACGCTACGACCTACCAGACTTCACCCGCGCGCTCGGACAGTTCGTCTTCGCCGGCTGGCCCTTCCTGACCCTGGCCTCTACCTATCTGCGATGGCGCGGCGGCGGGATAAAGGACTGGCTGCTGTGGACCGCGCTGGCAGTTGTCCTAGTGCCCGCTACGATGGTCGGTCTGATGGTCTGAAAGCGATCAGCACCCCAGCCAGTCCTCGATAAGACGGCGCGAGATCGAATCCTTGCGCGGCAGGCGGAAGGCGTTGTTTTCCGGCGATGCCAGCAGATCGTCGCGGCTGAACCAGGCGGCGCCCTCCAACTCGTTCAGATCGACCTTGAGGTCGGTCTGGGTGGCCCGGGCGTTGAAGCCCAGCATGATTGATGACGGGAATGGCCAGGGTTGCGAGGAGTGATAGTGGATGTCGGTGATTTCGACCCCGACTTCCTCAAAGATCTCGCGCGCCACCGCATCTTCCAGGCTCTCACCCTGCTCAACGAAACCAGCCAGAACCGAGTGCTGACCCGGCGGCCAATTGCGCTGCCGACCCAAAATTAGGCGATCGCCGCCATCATGGATAAGCATGATGACGGCGGGGTCGAGGCGCGGGAAATGCTCGGCGCCGCAGTCCGGATTGGTGCATTTCCGCATATGGCCGGCATCGCGGCTGACGGACGGGCTACCGCAGACGCCGCAGAACTGGTGCCGCGCGTGCCACTGGATTGTCGCACGCGCATAGACCAGCAATGCGCCTTCCTGATGCGACAATAGCTGACCGATTCCGCGCATATCGCGGAACTGGCCGTGTTCGGTCAGTGGTGGATCTTCGTGCGCAGAGAAATCCGCGGCAAAATGGGCGATTTCTTCGATCAGGCCCAGAAATACCACCGAACCGGCGCCCATCAGCAGGCCCCGGCTGGCCTCGACGGTAATGCCTGCCGGCTGCTCGCCCGGCTGCACGAGATTCTGTGTGCGCCAAATCGGCACGATTCGTGCTGCCCGATCTTCGATCTGCTGGCGGATCCAATCCTCATCGGCGCGAAGGTGGGCGGCACGGTCGATACCGCCCGAGGCATAGAAATTCGGTGCTTTCATGACCGCGAGACTGCCATGCAAGCCGATTTCGTGCAATTGGACACCGACTCCCCTCTTGCCGTGACCCGGATGAGTCCTGATATACTCAAATCGGAAGGCTGGCGTGCGGACGAGGCCCTCGCCAACCCGGTCAGGTCCGGAAGGAAGCAGCCGTAACGAGTTCGCCGCGGGTCGCGAGTCCAGTCTTCCACTTTTTCTTGAGGGTTTGAGCCCGAACGCGACCGCGAGCGTCTCCAGACGATTATGAGCGACAGTTCCAACTCCACCGGATACCGCGTTCTTGCGCGCAAGTACCGGCCGCGTGGGTTCGATGAGCTGATCGGACAGGAAGCGCTGGTCCGGACTCTTTCCAACGCCATCGAAGCTGGCCGCGTCGCCCACGCCTTTGTATTGACCGGCGTGCGCGGCGTCGGCAAGACCACGACAGCGCGGATCATCGCACGCGCCCTCAATTGTGTCGGGGCGGATGGCAACGGCGGACCGACGATTGATCCCTGCGGCGTTTGCGAGCATTGCACCTCGATCGCCGAGGACCGGCATGTCGATGTGATCGAAATGGATGCGGCCAGCCGTACCGGCATCGACGATATCCGCGAACTGATCGAAGGGGTTCGCTACAAACCGGTTTCGGCGCGCTACAAGGTCTACATCATCGACGAGGTCCACATGCTCTCCCGGCAGGCCTTCAACGGTCTGCTGAAGACGCTGGAGGAGCCGCCCGACCACGTTATCTTCGTCTTCGCGACGACCGAGATTCGCAAGGTGCCGGTTACGGTCCTGTCGCGCTGTCAGCGCTTCGACCTGCGCCGCATCGACCAGGACCAATTGGCCGACCATTTCCGGTCGGTGGCGGCCAAGGAATCGGTAGAGATTGAGGAGGAAGCGGTCGAGATTGTCGCCCGTGCCGCCGACGGATCGGTTCGCGACGGGCTGTCGCTGCTCGACCAGGCAATCGCGTTGTCTGGCGGTTCGGTATCCGCGCAGCAAGTGCGCGACATGCTGGGTCTCGCCAACCGGGGTGCGGTGTTCGACCTGTTTCACGCGGTCGTTTCCGGAGAAATCGCCACGGCGCTCGAACAGTTCCGCGCGATGTATCGCGACGGGGTCGACCCGATCGTCGTACTGCAGGATTTGCTGGAACTGACCCATTGGTTGACGCGGGTCAAGATCGCCCCGGACTTGATCAAGGAACCGGGTGTCCCGGAGGAAGAAAGAGTCCGCGGCGGGAAAATGGCGCAGGACCTCACCATGCCCGTGCTCACCCGGTGCTGGCAGATGTTGCTCAAGGGACTTGGTGAGGCGCAGATGGCGCCCGTGCCGCTGGCCGCGGGGGAGATGGTGCTGGTCCGGCTTGCCTATGCCGCCGACCTGCCGCCGCCGGGCGATCTCGTCCGACAACTGCAGGAAAAAGGCCCGGTACAGGGCCCGGCACCGTCGACGCCGCCGCCCTCAGCGCCGCCACCTTCGGAACCCCCATCTTCGGAACCACCGCCCATGGCCCCGCCGCCGACACAGGCGTCCGGCGCGAGCATGGCCGTCGAGCAGGAGCAGCCGGCGCCTGAACCGCACATGGAAGTGGCGCCAATCGTTGAGGCGGTTGCGCAACCTGTCGGAGAAATACGGTCGTTCCAAGACGTCGTCGCGCTGTTCGAAGAGAAACGCGAAGGCATTTTGATGACGCATCTTTACAAGGATGTCCATCTGGTGCATTTCGCGCCGGGCCGCATCGAGTTCCGGCCTGGAGAGCACGCGCCGCGCGATCTGGCGAACCGGATCGGGCGGCTGTTATCTGACTGGACGCAGGATCGCTGGATCGTAAGCGTGTCCGATGCCGATGGCGAACCGTCGTTGGCCGAATTGGCGCAGGCGGAAGAGAACCAACGGTTTTCCGAAGCGGAACAACACCCGCTCGTTAACGCGGTCAAGGAAGTGTTTCCCGGCGCCAAGGTGACCAAGGTGACCGACCGGGAGTCCGGTCAACCGGACGAATGATAGGGAGTAGCGCGCGATGAAAAATCTCGGCCAGCTTATGAAGCAAGCGCAAGAGATGCAGACCAAGATGGCCGAGATGCAGCAACGTCTCGTCGATGTGGAGATCAGCGGCAGCGCCGCTGCCGGCATGGTCACGGTGGTCCTGAACGGGAAGGGCGAGATGCGCAAGATGAAGATCGATCCTTCCCTGATCGTACCGGAGGAAGCCGAAGTCCTGGAAGATTTGATCGTCGCCGCGCAGAACGACGCGCGTGCCAAGGTCGATGCCTATATGCAGGAAGAGACGTCGAAGATGATGGGTGGCGTCGATCTGCCGCCCGGCTTCAAGATGCCGTTCTGATCTTCCTGCCATGCAGGAAATCGAACGACTGATCCAACTGCTGGCGCGGCTGCCAGGACTGGGGCCGCGCTCGGCCCGCCGTGCCGCTTTGCAGATGATCAAGAAACCCGACACGATGATGGAGCCGCTGGCCCGCGCCCTCTCCGAGGCGGCGGCCGCCATTCAACCCTGCTCGATTTGCGGCAGCATAGACACCAAAGACCCTTGCACAATCTGCCTGGATCCGGAGCGCGACGGCACGCAACTTTGCATCGTGGAGGAAGTGGCGGACTTATGGGCGATCGAGCGCACAGGCAGCTTCCCCGGACGCTATCACGTCCTCGGCGGACGCCTGTCGGCGCTGGATGGGATCGGCCCGGAAGATCTTAACATCACCTCGCTGATCGCACGGGTCGCCGCACAAGAGGTGAAGGAAGTCATCTTGGCGACCAATCTGACCGTCGACGGCCAGACGACAGCGCATTACCTGACCGAGCGCCTCGAACCGACTGGGGTGGCGGTGACCCGACTGGCGCATGGCGTACCGGTCGGTGGCGAGCTGGATTATCTCGACGATGGGACGCTGACCGCGGCGTTGCGGGCACGGCGGTCCTTCTAGAAATGCTATCACCGCTCCGCTGTTTCGCCCGCTTTCAGCCACAATCGGGCGCTTAAATTCAGGGTCTTCATTTTTAATCTCGGGGGAGATCCTATTTTGCGTATTCTTTTATTTGCAACTGCCTTGCTGGCCTCGACCGCTCTGCCCTCCTTTGCGGCCGACCCGGTCACCACGCCGGAAGACCAGAAGGCCCTGACCCTTACTGTCTACCAGCAAAATTTCGCACTGGTGCGCGAACAACGCCGCGTCACACTGCCGAACGGGCGCAGCCGGCTCGCGGTAATCGGCGTGCCTTCCGCACTTCGGCCGGAAACCGTCCTCACCAATGCGGCGACGCCGGACCGGATCCGCGTTTTGGGTCAGGTCTATGAATCGGCGCTGCTGACCCCTGAAGCGCTGCTGCGGGCCAGCGTCGGCAGCACTGTCCAGGTCGTCACACGGCATCCGGAAACCGGTGTCGAGAGTTTCGC
>CAJWOT010000048.1 GCA_913044215.1 uncultured Rhodospirillaceae bacterium
GTTGGCCGCTGCCCGCACAGGCGGCGAAAAACGTCAAGGTGACGCCGTTGGGCAGTGTAGACGGGAAGTTCTGCCGTCTCGACCGGGCACTGATCTTCGAGGATCCCGACGGTACGCGCATCCTCTACGATGCCGGCCGCACCGGACGATCCGCGTCTCGGCAAAATCGATGCAGTGCTGATCAGCCATGTGCATGGTGACCATCTGGGCGACCGGCGCATCGAAAAGGTCAATGACGGGACCGGCGGAAGCGGCCTATGTGGTCAATTCCCTGGTCAAACCGGCATCGGTCATCGCCTCGCATGCCAATGAGGAAGCGACTAAGAACGGCAAAGTCCGTGCCGGTACGAAAACCAAAAAGTTCGCCAAGATGGCCAACATGCCGGTGCACGTCCCGCTCAGCGGCAATACGATGGAATTCGATGCCAGCGGGAAATGCGTCAACGGGTGCTGAGCGGCGCTGAATTAAACCTGAACGACCCCGTTTCGGCGGGGTCTTCTTAGTCTTGGAGGAAATCGGATGGATTGCAGAATGGACGGCCGGACGGCGATCGTGACCGGCGGCAGTATGGGGTTGGGCCGGGCGATAGCACATGAATTTGCGCGTTCCGGCGCCAATGTCGCCATGGTGGCGCGCCGGCAAGATGTGCTTGACGAGGCGAAGGCGGAAATTGCGGCGGACGCGGCAGGGAAGGTCGAGGGCTTCGTCTGCGATATGAGCGACGCGGCGGCGATCGGTCCTATGTTCGATGCCGTGACGGCGGCTTTGGGTCCGGTCGACATCATCGTGAATAACGCCGGGTCTTCGCAGCGGGGTCCTTTTCTCGAGATCACGGATGCGATGTGGCAGGCCGATCTGGAGCTGAAACTGTTCGGCGCCATCCGCCTGACGCGGTTGGCCTTTCCGGGTATGATCGAGCGGCGCTGGGGGCGGATCATCAATGTGCTGAATGTCGGTGCGAAGGCGCCGCCGGCGGCCGGTGCGCCCACCGTCGTGTCCCGGGCGGCGGGCATGGCTCTGACCAAGGTCTTGGCCGGTGAGGGGGCGCCGCACAACGTGCTGGTCAACGCACTGCTGGTCGGTCGGATCGTGAGCGACCAGATTGCCCGGCGACATGCTGCGGCCGATACCAACCAGAGCCTGGAGGATTACATCGCTGAAGCCGGCGAGGCGATCCCGATGGGCCGTATGGGGACGGCGCAGGAATTTGCCAAGATGGCGACTTTCCTGGCTTCGGATGCGGGCTCCTACGTCACCGGCACGGCGATCAATGTGGATGGCAACCTGTCGTCAGTCGTTTAGGCGGGCTATATAGTCGCGCAAGATTTTCACAGAAATAGACCGAAACGGGAATCCGGCCATGAGTCTGAACGTCGCCATCCAGATGGACCCGATCGACAGCATCGACATTGCAGGGGACAGCACGTTCGTGCTGGCCTTGGAGGCGCAGCGGCGCGGGCACAGCCTTTACTACTACCTGCCGCAGGCGCTGACCTACCGGGACGGCAAGGTCACTGCCCGCAGCCAACCCCTGACGGTGCGGCGGGAAGAAGGCAACCATTTCGACGTCGGCGAGTCCGAAGTGCTGGATCTGGCAAAGGTGGACGTGGTGTTGATGCGTCAGGATCCGCCATTCGATATGGCCTATATCACCGCGACGCATATGCTCGAACACATCCATCCCGATACGCTGGTGGTCAATGACCCGGCCGAGGTTCGTAACGCGCCCGAAAAGATTTTCGTCACCCGGTTTCCCGAACTGATGCCGCCGACCTTGATCACCTCGAGCCGCGAGGAAATTCTCGAGTTTCGCGCCGAGTACGACGACATCATCGTCAAACCGCTATATGGCAATGGCGGGGCCGGGGTGTTTCATATCAAGCCGGGCGACGAAAATTTAAGCGCCTTGCTTGAATTGTTCACCGAACTTTACCGGGAGCCCATTATCGTTCAGCGCTATCAGCCGGAAGTCCGAGAAGGCGACAAGCGGATCATCCTGGTGGACGGCGTGGCGGTCGGCGCGACCAATCGGGTGCCGCAAGAGGGGGAAGCCCGGTCGAACATGCATGTCGGCGGCACCCCAAAGCCGACCACGCTGACCAATCGAGAGCATGAAATCTGCGAAGCGATCGGGCCGGAGTTGAAGGCGCGAGGGCAGATCTTCGTCGGAATTGACGTGATCGGCGACTATCTGACCGAGATCAACGTGACTTCGCCTACGGGCCTTCAGGAGGTCAACCGGTTCGACGATGTCTGTCTCGAAGCGACGATTTGGGATGCGATCGAGGCGCGGAAACCCGGCTGATCGCATAAAACTGTGGACGCCTAGACGTCGAAGCCGAAGTTGAACGCCGCCGCATCCTGCAGCAGGACACTGAGCCCGGTGCTGTTATAGGAAATCGCGGTTTGGATCGCGCTCTCGAACAGGAATTGGCGCTTCTGTTCTTCCAGAATGAAACGCCGCTGGGCGGCCTCTTTATCCGCTTCGATTGAAGCGGCGACCTTGGTGTTTTCCGTGATGGTTTCCTTGCTGAATTGCGCTGCGGATTCGGCACGGGACAGCTTGGCTTCGAACAAGGCAATTTGTACGCGCAGGGTCGAGAGGCCCTGGTCGGTTTCCCAGGCGAAGTCGCTGGAAATTTCGACAAGGTCCTTGAACCGTTGGCGCGAGTCGATAAGTGCCAAACGCATGGTCGTCTCGACCGTCGTATCGCGGCAAATGATAAACGCCGCCGCGTCGTCGGCCGGCATGGCCGACGCCAGCATGTGGCGTGTCTGGCCTCCGAAAGTCCATTCGATCGTGTTCGAAGCGGCCGCTCGCGTGGACTGGGCATCATCCGCCAGCGTGCGAAGGTGATTTAGGCAATGGATGCTGCCTTCGAGTTGCCGAAGCAGCGTATCCGCTGCGGAGTTGCAGGCGGCGATCGTCCCGTCGCCGCCGAACTGCAGGACGGCCTCGGGAAACCGGGCGAATACAGTGTTGGACTCCCTTGTAGGGAGGGCGCGAGACCCCGGTATTGCGTGCCCCTGATCGGCGGGCATGCGTCGGCTGACATCCAAATCGATTGCAGTCGATGCTCTCTTCATCGCGGACCGGCGGCGTGTTGGTCGAATGGGTCGTGGGACAATTCGTTAACGAACGTTAGCCAACAACGATTAAGCAATCGTTAGGATTTCCGCTTTTGTACGCCGTACGTCTTGCCTGTTGTCTCGAGATGACGCACTGTCTGCGCGCCATGAACCGGAAAACACCATCACCGTTGGAAGACACCGAATACTGGGTGTTCGACCTGGACAACACCTTGTATCCCGCCGATTGCGATCTGTTCAGTCAGATCGACGTAAAGATGGGCGCGTTTATCTCTTCTCATTGCGGGATCGACCGGATCGACGCGCGTAAGCTGCAGAAACGCTATTACCTCGAACATGGCACCACATTGGCCGGACTGATGGCGAATGACGGGGTGCATCCGGAGGATTTTCTAGCCTTCGTGCACGATATCGACGTGACGCCGGTGCCGCCGAGCCCGGAATTGAGGGACGCGCTGGGGTCGCTACCCGGGCGGCGTTTCGTCTACACGAACGGGTCGGTACGGCATGCGGAGAATGTCATGGAACGGCTCGGAATCACCGACATGTTCGAGGGGATCTACGACATCACGGCGGCGGACTACCGTCCGAAGCCGGACCCCGCGCCGTACCAGGATTTTGTGCAACGGTTCGATATCGAACCGCGCCGAGCGATCATGGTCGAGGATATCGCCCGCAACCTGGAACCCGCCCACGATATGGGGATGGGCACCGTGCTGATCCGAACCGCGCGCTATGACGAAACACCCGACGATAAATATATCCACCATGTCGCGGATGATTTGCTCGGCTGGCTGCAAACGATTCTGGGTGCGCCGGAGAGCACGTAAAACCTCCCGAAAAGTTGGGCTTTCGGCGCGTTGGGCCTTGGGTTGACTCATCCCGGCAACTCGACCACAGTCCGGCCTTTCCGTCACCAAATCCGTGAAAGGTTACGCCCGAAATGAGCCACGCCGCCTTGCAGAGTACGATCGACGAAGCCTGGGAAGCCCGGGATTCCGTTTCCAGTGAAACCCAAGGCGAAGTGCGCGATGCGGTGAATGCGGCACTTGATCTGATGGATTCGGGCGAGGCGCGCGTCGCCGAAAAAATCAGCGGGAACTGGCACGTCAATCAATGGCTTAAAAAGGCCGTTTTGTTGTCCTTCCGGCTCAACGAGATGACGACGATCGCCGGCGGTCCGGGCAACAATACGACCTGGTGGGATAAGGTCCCGTCCAAGTTCGAAGGCTGGACGGCGAAGGAGTTCGGCGCGGCCGGCTTCCGTGCGGTGCCCAATTGCACCGTGCGTCATTCCGCCTATATCGCGCCGAACGTGGTGCTGATGCCGAGTTTCGTCAATCTCGGTGCCTATGTGGATGAAGGCACGATGGTCGACACCTGGGCGACGGTCGGTTCCTGCGCGCAGATCGGGAAGAACTGTCACTTGTCCGGCGGCGTCGGAATCGGTGGCGTGCTGGAGCCGCTGCAGGCCGACCCGGTCATCGTCGAGGACAATTGCTTCATCGGGGCGCGGTCCGAAGTCGTCGAAGGCGTCATCGTCGAAGAAGGTGCGGTGCTGGCGATGGGCTGCTTCATCAGTTCCTCGACCAAAATCGTCGACCGGGCGACAGGCGAAATTCATCGTGGCCGGGTGCCGGCCTATTCGGTGGTCGTTCCCGGCGCCCTGCCGGGTCCCGTGAGTCCCGAAGGCGCACCGACGCCGAGCTTGGCCTGTGCGGTCATTGTGAAGACCGTCGATGCGCAGACACGCTCCAAGACCTCGATCAACGAACTCCTGCGGGACTGATCGTGCTCGACCCGGTCACGTTCGCGCGGGATCTGATCCGCTGCCCCAGCGTGACCCCGGAAGAAGGCGGTGCGCTGCAATTGCTGCAGGAAACCCTGGAAGGTATGGGTTTCAAATGCCAGCGCCTTGTCTTCTCCGAAGAAGGCACGCCGGACGTCGACAATCTCTACGCCCGGTACGGCGACAGTGCGCCCAATTTCTGCTTTGCCGGGCACACCGACGTCGTGCCGGTTGGGTTGCAAAGTGAATGGACGGTCGACCCGTTTGCCGCGGAAGTGAAGGATGGCGTGCTGTTCGGTCGCGGTGCGGCCGACATGAAGGGGGCGATTGCCGCGTTCGCGTCGGCGACAAAACGGTTTCTCGACGATGGCGCGCCGAAGGGTTCGATCAGTTTCCTGATTACGGGCGACGAGGAAGGACCGTCGATTAACGGCACGAAAAAAGTGCTGCAATGGATGGTCGAGAACGGTGAGCAAATCGACATGTGCATCGTCGGTGAACCGACCAACCCGACCGAACTTGGCGAGATGGTGAAAATCGGCCGGCGCGGCAGCATGAATTCGATCCTGACCGTAAAGGGGACGCAAGGCCATGTCGCCTATCCGCATCTGGCGGACAACGCGGCACATCGGTTGGTCCAGATGCTGGACGCGCTGACGGCGAACCCGCTCGACGAAGGCAATGATCATTTCCAGGCGTCCAGCCTGCAGATCACCAGCATCGATATCGGCAACCCGACCGAGAACGTGATTCCCGGCGAGGCCGAGGCGCGGTTCAACATCCGCTTCAACGACATGCACACCTCGGAAACGCTTTCGGGCTGGATCCGGGAGACACTCGATGCGGCGGCGGACGGGACGCCCTACGATCTGTCGATCCGGGTCAGCGGCGAGTCCTTCGTCTTTCCGCCCGGCGAACTGTCGAAATTGATTTCCGATGCCTGCGAAACGGTGGTCGGTCAGCGGCCGGAACTGAGTACGACCGGCGGGACGTCAGATGCGCGTTTCATCAAAGATCACTGTCCGGTGGCCGAGTTCGGCTTGATCAGCCAAACCATGCATAAGGTCGATGAGCGGACCCTCGTCGACGATATCAACAAACTGTCTGAAATCTACGAGCACATTCTGCGCGGCTTTTTCCGATGATCGCCCGCCACGAGGTCCTGCTCTCGCTGTACGGCGCTTGGCGTCTGTTCCTGCGGGACCCTCGCGGCATCGAATGGTTGGACGATTCGGTCGAAGGCTATTGGAAATCGTTCTTTTGTGCGGTGGTCGTGCTGCCGGCATTCGTCATTTGGATATCGATGCGCAACAGCGGTTTGGAAGATGTCGGCTTCATCCGCATCGTAACCGTAGAAGGTATTGAATACGTTATACAATGGGTCTCCTGGCCGCTTATCATGGCGTATATCGCGACGGCGATCGGACGGGATGATAAGTATATCCGCTATATCGTCGCGTTTAACTGGTCCGCCGGTGTCTATGTTTGCATCTATTTGATCGTCATTGGAATCAAGCTGACCGGCATAGTGTCCGGCGGCGGGCTGGCGTTGATTGGGTTGGTCGCTGTGATCGCCATTCTGACCTATCATTGGTATGTCGCGCGGGTCGCACTTGAAGTTTCCGGCGGTGTCGCCGCGGCGTTGGTGGCGGGAGAATTCTTGCTGGCGCACATGATCGACGCGGTCGGACAGAATTTGTTGCGATAGTACCGAAGCTCTCCTTCACTGGCCTTTGGTATAAAGTGGTGGGATGGCGACACTCTTCAAAAATATCCTGCTCACCGCGATCGCCTTGGCGGTTCTCGTGATCTTCGAGCAGTGGTTCGGTATGACCGTCGCCTTCATCGCGGCGGGTGTTTGTTTTCTCGCCTACGTTCTGCTCATCACATGGCGCCAGATGCGTGACGAACCGGATGAGGATTAGCCAGTCAGTAGACCACTTGAGTCAGGTATAGCCCGTCCGGCGGCGCCGTTGGGCCGCCCGCGGTCCGATCCTTGGCCTCCAGGGCGGAAACGACCTGTTTTTCCGTCCAAGCGCCTTCGCCGACCAGCTTCAATGTGCCGGTCAGGATGCGCACCTGATTGTGCAGAAAGGATCGTGCCTGGGCTGCGATGTGGATTTCGTCGCCGACGCGGGAGACACTCAATAGGTCGAGTGTCTTCACCGGCGATTTCGCCTGGCAGCGCAACGCCCGGAACGAGCTGAAATCGTGATTGCCGACAAGCGATTGCGCAGCACGGTGCATGATGTCCACATCAAGTGGGCGCGCCACATGCCAAACCCGGCCATATTCCAGCGCGCTGGGCGCGCGCCGGTTCAGGATGCGGTAGAGGTAGTCGCGCCGTACGGCCGAAAATCGAGCGTGGAATTCCTCAGTAACCGACTCCGCCGCCACGATGGAAACGGCCCGCGACTTCAAATGATGGTTCAAGGCGTCGCGCACCGTGTCGGCATCGGTTTCTTTCGCAAGATCGAAATGGGCGATCTGGGCCAAGGCGTGTACACCGGAATCGGTGCGCCCCGCGCCGTGCAGGGTGATGGTTTCACCGGTAAACCCAGTGATCGCGGATTCGATCGCTTCCTGCACGGACAGGCCGTTCGCCTGCCGCTGCCAGCCGACGAAACCGCTGCCGTCATACTCGACCGTGATCTTCCAACGGCTCACGACAGCACCGTGCCGGCCGGGAGATCGTATCCGCGCAGGAACGCGGCGGCGTCGGTCGGGCCTTTGCCGCTGCGTTGTACGGTGACCAGGCGCAAGGCCCCGTCACCGCAGGCGATCGTCAATTCGCTGTCGAGGATGGTACCGGGATCGGCCACGCCCGCAGTCTCATGTGCCTTGAGAACTTTGATGCGCGCGCCGTCATGCTCGAACCAGGCGCCGGGCCAGGGCGAAAAGGCGCGCACCGTCCGTGCCAGATAGGCTGCCGGTTGGGTCCAATCGAGCCGGCCCTCGTCGCGGCTCAGTTTTTGCGCATAGGTTGTCCCGGTCTCCGGCTGCGGCGCGCCGCGAAGGGTTCCGGCATTCAGCCTGTCGAGCGCATCGACAATCAATTCTGCCCCAAGCGCCGCCAGACCGTCATGCAGGTCGCTTGCCGTCGTCTCCGCCGTAATCGGGACGGACCGGGAAAGCAACATGTCCCCGGTGTCGAGCCCTGCATCCATCTGCATGATTGTGACCCCGGTCTCTTCGTCGCCAGCCAGGATCGCGCGCTGGATCGGCGCGGCACCCCGCCAACGCGGCAGCAGCGAGGCGTGAATGTTCAGGCAACCGAGCCGCGGGGCGTCGAGGATGGCCTGCGGCAGGATCAGACCGTAGGCGATGACAACCGCCGCATCCGCGCCGAGCGCGTCGAATTCGGCTTGCGCCGCATCGTCGCGCAATGTTTTCGGTATCCGCACCATGATCCCGTTTTCGGCGGCGTAGGTGTGCACCGGCGAGGGGCGCTCCTTTTGCCCGCGGCCAGCACGGCGCGGTGGTTGGCTGTAGGCGCAGAGTATCTCGTGCCCCGCGTCGATCAGCGCCGCCAGCGCCGGCACCGCGAAATCGGGCGTACCCATGAAAACGAGCCGCAGGGGCGTTCGCTGTCCGTTGTCGACCCGGCTAGTCGGCGGCGGCGTCATGCGCCTTCAGCTTTTTGGCCTTGGTCAGCTTGCGCAGGATCATGTTGCGCTTCAGCGCGGAGATGTGATCGACGAACAGCATGCCGTTCAGATGGTCCATCTCGTGCTGGATGCAGGTCGCCAGCAGCTCCTCGGCTTCCAGCTCCTGGCGCGCATTGCTCTCGTCGAGATAGCCCACCGTGATTTTCGCGGGCCGCTCGACCTCTGCGTAATGGTCCGGCAGCGACAGGCAGCCTTCTTCATAGGCCCAAAGCTCATCGGATGCGGAAAGGATTTCCGGATTGGCCATTTTGATCGGCGCGGGGTCTTCATCCTTGCCGGAAGCGTCCACGACGATCACCCGCTTTGTTACGCCGATTTGCGGCGCGGCGAGGCCGATCCCGGGCGCCAGATACATCGTCTCCAGCATGTCCGCCATGAGCGTTGCGATGTCGTCATCGACGCGGTCGATGGGCGTGCATTTCTTTTTGAGGCGCGGGTCGGGCGCGATGATGATGGGAAGTACGGCCATGTGTTTTTCAAACGTTCTGCCGCACTTACCTATTGTCCAAGCGTTGCGGCGTCAAGGCGGGCGGACGAATCGGTGTAATGTGAACCGTCAGAATGTGGAGAATTATCGATGGAATTTCTTGTTTCCGGTCTGGTCGTCGCGGCGGCGTTAGGTTTCGCGGGCTATTTCGCGATGTCGCGCACGCGCGGCCTCACCGCGCAGCTGGTTGAATTGCAGGCTGAGCTCGCCGGTGAACGCGAACGGGCGAATGTGGCGGAAGCCAGCGCGCATGAATCGGGTGCCCGGATCGGTGAAATCGGGGCGCAGCTTGCGGAGACCAAGGAAGCGCGGGAAAGGCTGGCGGCCGAACTGGAAGACGCGAAGGAAGCCCGCCGCACCGCAGAGAAGGACACGGCGTTGGCGCGCCAGGAAATCGAAACCATGCGCGCAAGTATGGAAAATTGGGACAAGACCAAGGATGAAGCGATGAAGGCAGCTCGCGACGCGATGTTTTCGACCGCGACGGACCTGTCGAACAAGCTTCTGGAAGATCATAAGCGCGAAGCGAAAGCCGCCAAGGAAGAGGGCGAGAAACGGGTGCAGGAGGCCAGCGGCAAGCTGCTGACCCAGTTCGAGACCCTGTCCAAGACCGTGGCGTCGCTGAACGATCAGGTCACGACTAACAAGGACGCGGTTGATGTCATTGAACGGGCCCTGTCGAACCCGGCCAGCGCCGGTTTCGCGGCCGAGACGGTGCTGGAGAACACGTTGAAGAGCTTCGGCCTCACGGCAGGGACTGATTTTGTCCTGCAGCGGACGTTCGGCGCAGAGGATGGCGGTCGTTTGCGGCCCGACGCCATCGTATTCCTGCCGGCCGACTCGGTGCTGGTGATTGACAGCAAGGCGTCGAAATTCCTGATCGAACTCGCCCAGGCGGAGGATGATGCGGCGGAGGCGGCCGTCAACAAACAGCTCGCAGACACGATGAGTCAGCACCTGAAAAGCTTGGCGAGCAAGAATTACCGCAGCGCGGTCCAGGCGGATTTTCGCGCTGCTGGCAAGGGCGAGGAAGTGAAACAGTTGATCAGCATCATGTGGCTGCCGAACGACGCGGCGGTGGAGAAGGTTCTGCGCGCCGATCCGGAATTCCAGCGTAAGGCGTCCGAAAACGGCATCTTCGTCGTCGGCCCGACCGGCCTGTGGACGGCTGTCGGAGTTGCCGGTTCGAAAATCAACATCAACAAGCAGGCCGAGAACCACGAGAAAATCGTTGAGACAGTCCACACTTTGATCGAACGGCTTGTCGTCGTCTTGGGCCATGCGGGACGGGTCGGTAGCGGATTGAAGACTGCGGTCGACAGCTATGAAAAGCTGTCACGCTCGATCAATTCCAGACTGCTGCCGCCGGTGCGAAACCTTGTCGACCTGGGTGTGGAAGCGCCGACCAAAGGGCTGCCCAAACCCATGCCGGAATTCGAAGTGCGCGATACCGACAGACGGGACGCGATCGACGCGGAAGTCGATACGCTCGACAATGTCCGGGAGCTGCCGCTGCCGGCGGGCGAGTGATGGCGGGACGGGCGTACAAGGCGCGCAAGCTTCCGGCCGACGCGGAACAGAATGGCTGGTATGCGGCCCTGCCCGATCCGCTACCCGCGCGCCGGGTCGAGGGGTCGGTTTCGGTCGATTTCGCGGTGGTCGGTGCTGGGATTTGCGGGCTGACGGCGGCACGCCGGCTGGGTGAGCTGCGACCCGACGATTCCGTCGCGTTGATCGAAGCGACCCGGGTTGGGTTTGGGACCTCCGGCCGCAATGCGGGCTTCCTGCTCAAGGGCCACAGCCATGGCGGCGAAAAGGACCTCGAACTCGGCAAGAGCAACGACCGGCTCTGCGAGGCCGGACTCGAATACATCCGCGAAACCGTCATGCACCACCAGATCCAATGCCAGTGGAGCGACTGGGGGCGGATCTATGTCGCATCCGGCGCGCCGGGCGAGACCCATCTCGACCATCTGGCGCACGGGCTCGAAGGGATCGGCACCGAATACAGCACGGTGGATCAGGAAGAGATGGAGGCGATCACGGGCACGCGCTTTTATTCTCGCGGCATCCGGGCGGACGACGGCGCGCTGATGCAGCCCGCCGCCTTGATGCGCGGCCTCGGCGCGACGATGCCGGCGAACGTGACGCTCTATGAGGAGAGCCCGGTCTCCGAGATTCATCGCGGCGACGGCGTGCGGCTCGTCTGTGCGGCGGGCGAGGTGCAGGCCAAACAGGTTATCCTGGCCAATCACGTCTTTGCCGAAGAGCTCGGCATCGCCCGGTTCCGGGTCGTGCCGATCACGTTGTACGCCAGCCTGACCCGGCCGCTGACACCGGAAGAGCTGCCGCTGGTCGGCGGCGGGGCGGAGTTCGGCCTGCTGCCCTCCAGCCCGAACGGTAGCACGGTGCGCCTGACCCAGGACGGCCGCATCCTGATGCGCAACACGATGACCTACGGCCGGTCGAAGCGCTTCGGCGCGCCGGAAATGACCGAAGCGCTAGCGAATCACCGTGAGGGCATTCGGCGGCGCTGGCCGGACCTCGCCGATATCGAACTTGACGGCACCTGGGGCGGCATATTGGGCTTTACCCGCAATGGCGGCATCGTCTGCGGTGAGATGGCGCTGGGCCTGCACGCGGTCATGACCACGGATGCCGCCCCGCTGACCCGGGGTGCGGCGGCGGCCAAGCTCTTGGCGGAACAGATTTGCGGCCACGACAGCGCACTGCTGCAGGATCTGAACCGTCTGCCGAAAGCTGCCCTGTTGCCGCCGGACCCGTTCCTGCGGATGATCGTCAACCGGCGCCTGCACAAGAACGAGACCGAGGAGGCGGGCGAGCTGTAGCGACGGAGGCCGATATGCGTTCCAACGAAAGACATCTCGATTTGAGAGTATTTCTCGACGTGTTGGAAGCGGACGATCCTGGCAGCGTGCTGCATATCCCGGAACAGGTCGGGCTCGATTTCGACGTGACCGCGGTGGCGATGGAACTGGAAAAGCAGGGCCGCGCGCCAGTCATCCGCTTCGACAAGGTCGGCGCTTCACCCTTTCCCGTCGTCACGAATCTGTTCGGGGACCGCGGGCGGTACGCGCGGGCGCTGGGCGTTGCCGAAGAAGAGCTGATCGAGACCTGGGCCGGTCTGGGCGAGAAGACGATCGAGCCGGTCGTCCAGGAGACGGGACCGGTCCTCGATGTGGTGACGACCGGGGCCGACGTCGATCTCGCGAGCCTGCCAATTCTCAACCATTTCGCCGAGGATGGCGGGCGCTACGTCACCAACGGCATCGTCGTCGCGAAGGATCCGGATACGGGGGTGCGCAACGCCAGCTATCACCGGCTGCAGGTGATGGGAAAGACGCGGTTCGGCACCAGCCTGCACAGCCGCCGCCATCTCTGGAACTACGCCCAACGCGCGGCCGCGCGTGACGAGCCGATCCCGGTCTCCATTGTCATCGGCCACCACCCGCTCTTCGCCTTCGGCAGCGGCCTGTGGAAGGGGCCGATTGATGTCGACGAATACGCTGTCGCTGGCGGGTTCATGGGTCGGCCGCTCGATCTGGTTGAAGGCGTTACGGTGCCGGTCGAGGCGCCGGCCTATGCGGAATTCGTCCTGGAAGGGCATATCGTACCGGGCGAGCAGGCGCCGGAGGGCCCGTTCGCCGAGTTCACCGGCTACGCCTCGGCGCGCTCCACCCAGCACGTGATCGAGGTGTCGGCGATCCTGCACCGACGCGATGCGATCTACCAGGACATCGTCTCCGGCATCTCCGATGAGCATACAGGGCTGTTAGCGGTGCCGATGGAAGCGCGATTGTTAAGGGTGCTGCGTCAGAACTATCCCAACGTGACCCGGGTTGCGATGCCGAAATCCGGCACCTGCCGCATGCATGTCTATGTCGCCATGAAGGATCCCGCGCCCGGCCAGGCGAAGAACGCGGCGGCCATGGCGCTGGGCGAAGATCTCAGCCTGAAACTCGCCGTGGTCGTCGATGACGATGTCGATGTGTCCAGCGATCAGGACGTGATGTGGGCATTGTGCACCCGCATGCAGGCGGACGTGGATGTGGACATCTTGAAGAACTGCATGGGTGCGATCCTCGACCCGTCGAACCATGACGGGCTGACAGCCAAAATGATCATCGACGCGACGAAACCCGCCGCCGGCGACTTCCCACCCCGGCACACGATCCCGGAAGACGCTGAGCTGCGGGCGCAGGCGTTGATTGGTAAGTATGGCGGCTAGACCGTGATGTAGGCGACAGACGTTTCGATTTGGGTATGTGATCGATACGTCAAAAATTACGGTTTAGGTTTCTGGCTCCGTGCAGGATATGCAGAATTTCGGTGCCGCCTTCTATCAGCCGATAGAAGGTCGCATGTTGTCCGTGCGGGATGCTGCGAATTTCAGGACCTAGTTCCGGTCGCGCGCGGCGTGTTTGCGATCCGATGACAATGCGCGACAATCTCCCGGGTCAATGTTCTTGCACGGTGGGGATTGTCCTGTGCGATGAAGTAGGCAATGTTCGTTAGATCGGCAGCAGCCTCCGGCGTTATGAGCGCCCGGCTCATCTCACGGGTGGCTGATCAGCCTCTTTCTCCAAACGTTCGCGAACTCGCAGCCAGATTTCGTCGGCGTCTAGCGGGGTGGATTCGCCCCGTGCTGACTGGCGCAAACTGGTTTCGATACGTTTACGGATCGCGTCGAGTTTGTCGGCTTCGTCTTTCAACCACTCGAGGCTTTGCGCAATTGCTTCATCTTTGGAACCGAAAATACCTGCCTCGATAAGGCGGTCAATCGCGTCTGATTGTTCCGGGGTCAGCTCCTGTTTCATCGCTCAATTGTTCTTCTTTTGTTTCCGCTTTGCAAGCGCTTTCTTTGAACCCTGATTGAACGATCTTTGTAACTATTTCAGACCACTATCGCTGTGCCTCCCGTATCGCCTGCACCACTTTCTCCGGTGTGATCGGCAGGTCGAAGACGCGGGTACCGATGGCGTCGGCGACGGCGTTGGCGATTGCCGGGGCGACGGGCGTCAGGCTCGGTTCGCCGATGCCCTTGGCGCCGAACGGCCCGAGGCCGCTGCGCGATTCCAGGATGATGCATTGGATGTCCGGCATATCCATCGAGGTCGGGATCAGGTATTCGCTGAAGCTCGGACTGACCAGCTTGCCTTCCTCATAGATCAGTTCCTCGCTGAGCGCGTAGCCCTGCCCCATCAGGGCGCCGCCTTCGATCTGCCCTTCGACCGCCTGCGGGTTGATCGCCTGGCCGATATCATGTGCGCCGACGCTTTTCAGCACGGTAACCTCGCCGGTCTCCGTATCCACGGCGACATCGACTGCGTGGCAGCCATAGGTGAAGTCGGGGAAGACCGGGCCTTGCCCGGTTTCCTGGTCGATCGGATCGGTAAAGGGTGCGCGGAACATGGCCAACTCCGACCGCTCCAACCCTTCCGACGCGCCGCGTGACGCCAAATCCTTAAGGCTCATCGATTTCGACGGGTCGTCCGGAACGAAGGCTTGGCCATTCGCAAGGTCGATCTCATCCGGCCGCGCGTCGAGCTCCTGTGCCGCGAAGGCGACGAGGCGTTCGCGCAGATTGGTGCTCGCGGTGTGCACCGCCCGCCCGGTCATGTAGAGCGCGCGCGTCGCCGTCGTTGTGCCGGCTAGCGGCGTGACCGCGGAGTCGCTGTTATAAATTACAACATCGTCGAGCCCGACACCCAGCAGTTCGGCGGCGATCTGGCCCAGGGCCGACGCCTGGCCCGCGCCGATATCGGTGACGCCGGAGCGCACGATGACCGTCCCGTCGACTTCGATCCCGACCCAGGCCTCCGAGGTATCGTGGAACCAGGTGATGCGGCCGTAGCTTTGCTGGTAGGTCGCGACGCCCCGGCCGATCTTGACCGTGCCCGTGTCGGCCGGTTTGTCCCCCAGCGCGTCCAACGCCTTGGTCATGCATTCGTCGGCCCAGATCGCGCTTTCGACGGTCTGGCCGGTCGCGGTCTTGTCGCCCGTGCGCATGAAATTGCGCCGCCGGAATTCGAAACGATCGAGGTCGAGCGCCTTGGCGATCTCGTCCATCTGCGCTTCATAGGCGACGCAGGCCTGCGCTGCGCCAAAGCCGCGGAAGGCGCTTGTGTACATATTGTTGGTCGCGACCGCCGCGGCATCGATCTTGACGTTGTCGATCCGGTACGGACCGGGGGCCGCGACGGCGCAATACAGCAATACGTACGGGCTGAGGAAGACATAGGCACCGGAATCCGCGCTGATCGTTACTTCGAGCGCGGTGATCTTGCCGTCTTCGGTGACACCGGTCTTGTGCGAGACGGAGAAGGGATGCCGCTTGCCGTGCCCGACGAAGGAATCCTCGCGGGTGTAGGCGAGGCGCACCGGCCGCCGTGTGGTTTGGGCCAGGAGCGCCAGGTAAAGCTCGACCGTGATGTCTTCCTTGCCGCCGAAACCGCCGCCGACCATGGCGCCCAGGATGCGCACCTTGTTGTGTGGCACGCCCAGCGCGTCGGCGATGAAGCGGAAATGCTCGATGACCTGGGTCGACATGCGGATATTGACGACGCCATTCTCGTCCACCCAGGCGAGACCGACTTCCGGTTCCAGGAACGCATGTTCGATGAACTGGGTATAGAAGGTGTTTTCAATAATGCGGTCCGCGGCGGCGAATCCCTTCTCAGTGTCGCCTTTGCGGATCTTGTACTTGCCGACGACATTGTCGGGCTCGGTCACGATCGGGGCATCGGGTTCAAGCGCTGACGCCGTGTCGTAGACGCCCGGCAGCGGTTCGATCTCATACTCGATCAGGTCGAGCGCCTTGTCGGCGAGCGCGGGCGTTTCGGCGGCGATCAACGCCAACGGCTCTCCGTGATGGCGGATGATTTCGCGCACCAGTATCTGCCGGTCCGTCGCCGCGCGTTTCTGACCGGTTTGTCCCGGCATGTCGGTCGCCGCCAGCCGGTCCGGCAAATCTTCCGCCGTCAGGACGCAAGCGACCCCGGGCAGCGCGCGTGCTTTCGATACATCGAGCCGCTTCAGCCGGCCGCTGGCGATGTCGCTGCGCAGCACTTTCGCATGCAACATGCCGGGCATGGTGTAGTCGCCGGCATAGCGGGTCCGTCCGGTGGCCTTGCCGACCGCGTCGGTCCGCTCGAGCGGCTTGCCGACCTGACGCAGGACCACATTGGCTTCGGCCTGGCGGTAAGACGTTTCCTGGTCAGTCATCATTCCCTCCCGCCCGCAAAACCTCGCCCGCCTGCTTTATGGCCGCGAATATTTTCGTGTAACCGGTGCAACGGCACAGATTGCCGCTAAGCGCGATCGCAATATCATCGTCGCTCGGTTCCGGTGTTTCGCGCAGTAACGCTTCTGCCGCGATCATGATGCCGGGGGTGCAATAGCCGCACTGCACCGCGCCATGTTCCAAAAATGCGGCGATCAGCGGGTGCGGATTGTCGGTATCGTTGAGCCCCTCCAGCGTCGTGACCGAACGGCCTTCGACGGTCCAGGCGAGGGTGAGACAGGAATCGACCGGCTCGCCGTCGATTTGGACGGCGCAGGCGCCACAATCGCCCTTTTCGCAGCCGCTCTTGACCTCGAAAAAACCATGCCGGCGCAGGCAATCGAGCAGGGTTTCGTTCGCTGGCGCTGAAAGTTCGCGGCCGATACCGTTGATCTGGACCGCAATCGCTTTCTCGGAACTCATCGGCCGGCCTCCTTTTCGCCCAGCGACTGCCAGGCCTGGTTCAACAGCCGCCGGGTCAGAACCTGGACCATGTCGCGGCGATAGTCAGCGGAAGCGCGCAAATCGTCGATCGGGTCTGACAGCTCCTTCGCCTTTTGCGCGGCTTCATCGACACGTTCCTCGGTCAGCGTTTCGCCGATAATCAGGGCTTCCGCCTCCTTGGCGCGGAATACGGTGGGCGCAACGGCACCGAGCGCGATGCGGGCGTCGGTGCAGGTGTTGCCATCGCGCGTGACGGTCACCGCGACACCGACGACGGTAATGGCATCGCCCTTGCGGCGGGCCAGCTTGTAGAAACGGTTCGCGGTATTGGGGCCTGGCACGGGCCAGGAGATGCCGGTGACGAGCTCATCCGGCGACCGTCGGTTCTTCTTGAAACCCGTGTAGAAGTCGTCGAGTGCGATCGTGCGGACTTGGGTTGCGCTGGCGAGGCACAGCTCCGCATCGAGACTGAGGAGCGGCGGCACGCTGTCGGCGGCCGGTGACCCGGAGCAAACATTGCCCGCGAGGGTCGCCTGGTTGCGCACCATCTGACCGCCGAAGACGCGTGCGCAGTCGACTAGGGCGGGCGCCGCCCTTTCCATGCCGGGATGGCGCAGAATGTCGCCGACGGTGGTGCCGCCGCCGATCGCGGCTTGGCCGTCTTCGATCTTGATGTCGCGGAACGCGTCGATATTGCCCAGCCAGACCAGCCGTTCCGCCGATTCGCGGCGCGCCCGCAAATCGACCAGCAGGTTGGTACCGCCGGCCAGCGGCGTGCCGCCAGGCAGGCAGGCCAGTGTCTCCTGCAGATCGGCCGGCATGTCGAGTTCGAAGTCGCGCAGCATGGCGGATACTCCCTCTGGTCTTTAAACGTCCCAGCCGCCATCGACGGAGATCTTCTGCCCCGTCATATTCTTGCTCTCGTCGCTGGCGCAGTAGAGCACGGCATCGGCAACGTCTTCAGGCTCGGTAACGCGGCCGAGGCACATCTCCTCGACATATTCCTGATAGACCTGCTCGAAGGTCCAGCCGCGCACCCGGGCCTTCTCTTCGCACAGCTTGTCCATCCGCGGTGTGTGCACGATGCCGGGCATGACGATGTTGACGTTCACATTGTGTGGACCCGCCTCCAACGCGATGGTCCGGGTCAGGCCGCGCAGCGCCCATTTCGATGAGCTGTAGGCGGTCCGGTACTTATAGCCGCGCAGGCCGGACGAGCCGCCGATATTGACGATCTTGCCGTATTTCTGCGCGATCATTGTCGGCAATGTGTATTTGATCGGCAGGAAGGTGCCCTTGACGTTGATGTCCAGGACTTCCAGGAAGTCGTCGGGGTCGATGTCCTGAACCGGGGTTTCGATCGGCCCCGTCGTACCGGCGACGTTGACCAGGATATCGATGCGGCCACCGAAGGCCGCCTTGGTGGCCTCGACCATCGCCTCGACCTGCTTCGGGTCGGTCACGTCGGCGGAAATGGTCTCGACCCGCCGGCCCATCGCGCGGACCTCTTCGGCGACTTCGTCAAGCGGAGCGACTTCGCGCGCGGCCAGCATCATGTCCGCGCCTTCGCGGCCCAGGGTTCGTGTGATCGCGGCCCCCATGCCCTTGGCGGCGCCGGTGATGATGGCGATCCGATTCTCGAGTCTCATGCGCTGTTCTCCCTGTTTTTATGTGCCGTTGTACGGCGGACCGTAGCCGCCGCCGCCGCTGCTTTCGATGACGACCGTGTCGCCTTTCCCCAGACGAACGTTCACTTTGCCTGGCAGTTCGCGGCGCGTCCCGTCCGATGCGACCAGCTCGACGTGGAACGGTGCGCCGTTCTCGCCGCCCTGCAACCCATAGGGGGGAATGATCCGCCGCTCGAACATCGTCGTTAATGACATCTCGTCCGCCAGCACGTGATATTCGCGATGCAGCCCGTCGCCGCCGCGATGCGCACCGGCACCGCCAGATCCGCGCCTCAGTTTCTGGCAGCGGATTTGGATCGGATATTCCGCCTCGATAATCTCCGCCGGCGTGTTCATGACATTCGACAGATGAACGCGGATGACCGGTGCGCCGTCCCTGTCGATCCGCGCGCCTTCGCCACCGCCGTGGGTTTCGTAGAGGGTCGTCCAGGCGCCATCGGCGCGTTTGCCGCCGAACAGCAGCAGGCCGGAGGTGGTGGCCCCGCCAGCCGTCAGCCGCTCCGGCACGACGGGTTCCAGGGCGCGGAAGATCGCGTCGGCGACCCGCTGCGAGGTTTCGTGATTGCCGCCGACGACGGGCAGCGTGATATCCGGCTCCAGGATCGAGCCGGGACGGGTGATAACGGTCATCGGCCGGTAGCAGCCACCGTTGGGCTGAATGTCGGGGCCGGCCAAAGCCTTCATGGCGTAGAACGCGGCGGCAGAGGCGATAAAGGGTGTCGAATTGATCGGTCCGCGCGCCGCATCGTCTGAGCCGGAAAAGTCGAAGACGGCTTCGTCGCCCTTCAACTCGATCCGCACGCGAACGGCAATGCGCCGGTCCTCGACACCGTCATCATCGAGCCAGTCCTCGCCGTGATATTCACCGGCCGGCAGATCGGCGATCGCGGCGCGCATTTGCGCCTCGGCCCGGTCATGCAGCGCCGTGACGGCCGCCTCGATCGTCGCCTGGCCGTGTTCGGCGTACAATTGCTGCAGTTTCTGATCGGCCGCGCGGGTCGCCGCCATCTGCGCCAGGATATCGCCTTCGCGCTCGTCGGCGCCGCGAACATTGGCGAGGACAAAATCCAGCTTCTCGCGGTCCGGCCCTGCTGCGGTAAACAGGCGGACCGGCGGGATCCGCAACCCTTCCTGCCAGGCATCGGTGGCGGACGCGACATAGCTGCCCGGCACCGCGCCGCCGATATCCGCCCAGTGCGCCAGGCTCACCGCGAACCCCCGCAGCTCGCTGTCGATGAATATCGGACGGATCGCCTTGACGTCCGGCAGATGGTTGCCGCCGACCTCCGGCAGGTTCAGGAACCACACATCGCCCGGCGCGAGCCGGTCCGGCGGCACCCGTTTCAGGAATTCCTTCACGGTGAAACACATGACGCCGAGATGCATGGGAATATCGCGGCCCTGCGCGATCATGTTGCCGTCGGCGTCGGTCAAGGCGGACGACAGGTCGCCCGCCTCGCGCAGCAGCGGCGATCGGGCGGAACGCATGACGACGAGCGACATCTCTTCCGCGATCGAGGTCAGGGCATTGCGAATGACTTCCAAGGCGAACGGATCGATACGGGCGGTCATGAGGCTTCTCCCACGTCGATCAGGAGGTGCCCTTGCGGGTCGACCGTAGCGGCAGCGCCCGGCGGCACGACGGTGGTGGACCATGAATCTTCGATGATGGCCGGGCCGGCGATGCGTTGTTCGGGCGCGACGGCCGTTCGGTCATAGCGCGGCGTATCGACGGGGTCCCGACCGCCGAACCAGCATGGTGCCGATGTTGACGGTTGGGCTGGATCGCGGTGGGGGGCGCGCGTGTCGACGGCGACCTCTCGGGGTAGGGAAACCGTGCAGCGCAGCGCGTAAAGCTCCCACGCCTCCTCCGTTGCGAAGCCGTAGAGGCGGTGATGAATTTCCCGGA
>CAJWOT010000049.1 GCA_913044215.1 uncultured Rhodospirillaceae bacterium
ACAATCTCCTGGATATGGAGAAAATCGAGGCCGGGAAGTACGACTACAGCATGGCGCCGATGTCGATCGCTGAGTTGGTCACCGAGGCGGTCGTGTCGCCGTTTCCGCACGGCGTATCGGCGGTTCCGCCAAAATCTCGGTTCAGGATTGGGGCAGCGGCATCCCGGAGGATTTTCTGGACAAAGTGTTCGATAAGTTTTCGGTCGCCGGTTCCAGCGGCTCAGAAACCGTTCTCAGCACCGGGCTTGGCTTAGCGATCTGCAGGGCGATCATCGACCGCCATGAAGGGACGATCGGTGTTGCGTCGAAAGAAGGTATCGGTTCGACATTCTATTTTGAGCTGCCGCTGCACACCGAAGACGCTTGAGCCTTTTTTGCCTGTATCTCCAGCCGTATTCACGGCAAATCAGATTAGGGCGCAAAGCCACGCGGGTGCGAGATTTTCAGAATTAGGGGATGACCGGCGTGACGTGCGATCCGGCCTAAAAGTCCAGCGGCAGGCTCAAATGCTTCTCGTACAACCGGTCGCGGTGCGCGAGCAGGATCGGATCGACAGCCGCCGCCATCGCCGTGCCCTCAATGTCGTACAGGTCGCGGATCAGGCCTGGCATGCGGTTGACGCTCGCGTCCAACGGCGCGACGAGTTGCGAGAAGCAGGCCCAGTACAGATCGGCCGCGGTGAAGGTGTCGCCGACGAAATAATCGCTGCCCGTCTCCTGTTGCGCGTGCAGCCGCGCCGACAGCATCACGAGGATTTCGGAAGCCCGGTCCGCCGCCGCCGCCAGCGCCGCTTCGGAAAAGCCGTAGCGCGACGCCAATGTTGCACCGCCGCTTTGCACCCGCTTGTCCGGACTGGCGTTCAGCCCTTCGATCAGCTGCAGGCGGCGCTGCCAAGCGAAGCCGTTTTCCGAGGCGATCTCGGTGATGATCCCGAAGACCTCGGCGCGCGCGGCGGAGTCCGTGGGCAGCAGCGACGGGTCCGGCGCCAGGCGTTCCGCCAGCATGACGATCTCGTGCCAGCCGATCCGCGGCGGTTCGTCGTCATAGATGGCGATCGGCGCGTTGCGGTGACCGGTCCAGTCGTAGAGTTCGTCATTCGGCGTCCCGCCGAGTTGCGCCACGGGCACGTAGGGAATCGACTTCGTCTCGAAGACGTATTTGGCCGACTGGCTCCACGGCCCCGGCACACCCTTGTTCATCACCAGGCGCAGCCCCGGCTGGTTCCGGGCCTCGGCGATCGGCACGTAGTCCATGGCTTACGCCGGCTCCGGCGGAAATTGCAGCAAGATCACACTGGCGCCGTAGTCGCCGGCGGTGAGCCTTAGCGGCGCTTCATCCGCCGCACGGTACAGCAGCGAATGGGCCTCCAGTGCCGCACCGTCATGCCTGACCGACCCGTCCGCCACGAAGGCGTAGGCGCCCGCCCCGGACGTCTCGAAGGCGATCGCACAATCCCGGCCGGGACCGATATCGAACTGCCGCACGCCGAGCCCATCTGCCTCAAGCGGCACCAGTTCGATGACCTTGGTTTCCATCAAGTGGCGCGCCGCCGCATCGGGAATCGTCACGCTTTCCGCAATGCGATGCGTCCGCTTGATCCGGCGCAGCTTGTCGCGGTTCTCCGGCATGATCTTGGCACCGGAATCCCACTTGTTGCGCAGGGTCATGTAGTGCGCGCCCTCGGCCCCGGCTTCGATCGGGCCGTAGGGCGTGTGCGCGCCGGCATAGTGTACGACCATGCCGTCGACCGGCTTCTTGCCGAAATGCCCGCCGCCATGCACGAAGATCTGGAACTGGTTGGTGTCGTGGAAATGCGCCGACACGGTGCTGTTTTCCGGCTGCTCGACCAGATAGGCCTGCGGCTGGTCCAGCTTGCTCTCGTCGACCTGGCCGCCCCGTGTCGGGGCCGAGCCCATATAGAGCCGGCGGAAGAACGGCTTGGCGAGCGCCTGCCGGAAGGTGTTCTCGGTGCGGTTGGCCAGCGCTTCGCGGGCGGTGACGGCAATGGGCATGGGATGGCTCCTGTCAGACGCTGGGGACGGTCGGGTACGGGGTCAGCTGCAGCTCGTGCGACCAGCAGGACCGGTCCTGGGTGTGCAGATAATAGAACGCCTCGGCGATCTTGATCGGATTCATGACGATATCCGGATTTTCTTGCGCCTTCGGCAGTGACCTTGTGCCCGGCGAGTCGATCAACCCGTCGATGACCACATTGGCGACGTGGATGCCGTGTTCGGAATACTCCTCGGTCAGGACCTGCGACAGGGTGCGCATCATCACCCGCGGATAGTAGAGCGACTCGCCGGTGTTCCGTTTGCGGCCGCGTAGCGACTTCGAATTGTTGGAGAAAAAAAACGAGCCCGCGCCATTCGCCCGCATCGCTGGCAGGACCTCCTTGGCGACCAGGAACGGCCCGCGGCTGGAAATGTGCTGCGCGGTGTCGAACATCGACACCTCGATATGCTCAAGCAGCTCCTTCTCCGGTGGCAAGTCGCGGCCTTCCAGATAGCCGGCATTGTAGATCAGCACTTCCGGATCGCCGGCCTGCTCGCGGATCGTCGCAAAGGCACTGGCGATGGAATCCTGATCGGAAAGGTCGAGCTCGACCACCATGCAGTGGTTGCCCTGTTCCTCGATCGCCGCCGACAGCGCCGCGGCGTTTCCGGCGCTGCGCGTCGTCAGGACGGTGAAGAAACCTTCCTGCGCGAATTTCTGCGAGATCGCGCCGCCGACACCCCAGCGGATGCCGAGCGGGATGTCGCTATCGTCGATCGCGCTGCCGTGCGCCAGCTTCGTGTTGCGCCCGTCCGACTGCCATTTCGACGTCGCACCGATGATGACAGCGACGGGTTTGTTGGTTGTGTTCTGTCCGGTCATGTCTCCCTCTCCTTAGCGCTCCCAGCCCCACCAGTCGCAGATCGCCTGCCCCATCACCAGGGTCAGATCGTCGCCGCTAAGCCAGTCCAAGGACTCGGTGAATTGGGTCACGCAGTCGGTCCAGCTGCACGGCATCTTCGAAATGTCGGTACCCCAGAACATACGGGCCGAGCCGAAGGCGTCGAAGATCTGTTTTAGGTAATCCTGCATGATCGGGTACGGGTAGGCCTCGGTCGAGTAGCCCGGCGCGCCGGTCGCCTTGACCGCGACGTTAGGGTGTTTCGCCAGGGCCAGCAGGTCAGACATGTGTGCCATCGCCTCGTGATCGCGCAAGGGCGAGGTGCCGCCGCGGCCGCCGAGATGGTCGATGGTCACCCGCAGACCCGGATACCGTTCGGCGATGCGTCCGAAATCCACCAGCGAGTCCGTCGCCAGCATCGACACCGGCACCCCTGCGTCCGCCGCCGCCGACCACAGCCAGTCCAGCGTGCCGTCCGCCACCCAGGTGCGCATCGGGTCGGTGAGGCAGGTGTAGCGCAAACCAAGATTGCCCGGCACGTCGCGCCAGGCTGCGACCTGCGTCGCCGCGTCCGGTGCCTCGAGATCGACCGCGCCCATGATGGCGAAACGGCCCGGATAATCCTTTACCGCCTGGCGTGCCATATTCACCGAGCCCGGATCCCAGCTCGGCGGGTGGATGACGGCGGCGTGCACGCCGGCCTCGTCCATCAACGCGATCGCTTCCGCCGGCGTGAAGGATGTCACCGGCCAGTGCGACGGGTTGCTCGGCAAGCCGGAGCCCCAGAGATGGATTTGTGCGTCGACGATTTGCATGGCGGTCCCCGCTCCCGAATTTTCTACGGCGCGATTATACACACGCGCGCCCTGACCTATTTAAGCGGCCGCCGGCCCAGAACCATGTCCGCCCCCTTCTCGGCGATGGCGATGGTGGAGGCGAATGTGTTGGCCGAGGGCAGCATGGGCATGATCGAGGCGTCGATAACGCGCAGGCTATCGACGCCGCGGACCCGTAATTCGTCGTCGACGACGGCGCGGGCGTCGCTTTCCGGGCCCATGCGGCAGGTACCGACCAGATGGTAACCGGTGTTGCCGCGGCGGCGCGAGAAGTCGAGCAGCTCGTCATCCGTCTGCACGTCGGCGCCGGGCAGGGTCTCGTGATCGAAATAAGGGGCGAGCTGCGGACTGTTGAACAGGGCGCGCACGAGTTTCAATCCCGCGAGGGTGATCCGCTGATCGGTCTCCGCGGCGAGATAGTTCGGCTGCACGATCGGCGGATCGGCCGGGTCGGCGGAGACGGCTCGGACATAGCCAACGCTCTCCGGACGCGGTTGGGCGGCGCCACAGGTCATGCCGGGATGACTGTCCAGCACGTAGACCTTGCCCTCCTCGTAGCTGCCGGGCGTGAACAGGATGCGCATGTCGGCATCGTCCAGATCCGGGTGCGACTTGCCGTGCACGAATCCAATCGTCGGGCAGAGCGCGAGCACACTCGGCCGGCCGGCGAGCCATTTCATCACCTCGAGCGGCAGGCGCGGCCAACGCGCCGCCTCGTTGATGGTAGCGACGTTCTTCGCCCGCGCGGTCATGCGGACCGAATAGTGGTCGCGCAAATTCTCGCCGACACCTTCAATGGGATTTTTTGATGTAATGCCAATATCTCGCAGAAGTTCGGGCGGCCCAATTCCGGAGAGCTGCAGCAGCTTCGGCGAGTTCACCGCCCCGGCGCTGAGGATGACCTCCTTTTTCGCCAACACGGTCTTTTCCCGCCCGTCACCATCGCGAAATCGCACGCCCACCGCCCTGCCCTCTTCCAGCATGACCGCGACGACCTGCACCCGCGTGCGCAGGTCCGTCGAGCGCCGGCGCAAGGCCGGACGCAGGAACGCCTTCGCCGCGCTGACCCTTTTGCCGCGATGGATGTAGCGTTGGAAATAGCCGGTGCCGAACTGGGTGCCGGAGTTGTAGTCCGGGATCCGCGGAATCCCCATCGCGACCGCAGCCTCGATGAAGGCTTCGGCGAGCGGGTTGATCCAGTCGATGTCGGTGATCGGCAATTCGCCGTCGCGGCCACGTACCCGATCGTCGCCGTCTCCGATGCGCGTCTCGGAGCGTTTGAAATAGGGCAGCAAATCCTCGAAGCCCCAACCGCGGTTTCCCATCTGCGCCCAGGTGTCGAAGTCGGCGGCCTGGCCTCGGTTGTAGACCATGCCGTTGACCGAACTAGAACCGCCGACGACACGGCCCTGCGGCACGGCGACCGTGCGGCCGTTCAGCGACTCCGAAGGCTCCGTGACGAAGGGCCAGAGGAACCGGTCGCCATAAAGCGTCTTCGTGAAGCCGCCCGGGATGTGGATGAAGGGATGCCGGTCCATCCCGCCGGCTTCCAGCACGCAGACGGTGTTGGTATCGCCTTCGGTCAGCCGGTTGGTCAACACGCAGCCGGCCGCCCCCGCACCGACGATGACGTAGTCGAAACTGTCCGCCATGGGCTAGTACCCCCTATCAGGATTAGATTAGATGCGTCATGAGACGGCCCGTGGCATTCCGTGGCGAGGAGCGCCGGCGCGGGCGATGCAGGGACATCGGCAAGCGAGTGCGACGATGTCCACGGAATGCCACAGGCCGCCCGCAGGGTCGATTTTCGCGCCGCGCCGGGGCTTCGCCACGCTTGCCCGATGTCCCCGCATCGCGCTGCGTGCAGCTCCTGCTGGACGCGGTCGAAAAAGTCGATCTCATGATGCATATAATCCCGATAGGGGGTACTAGGCCGCGATCACCGGCCCGTCACCGACGATGGTGGTGCGGTGCATGACGCGGCGCTTGTCGAGATCGTAGGGCGTCACCCGATGCATCGTGCAGCGATTGTCCCACATGACGATATCGTCCGCCTCCCAGCGGTGACGGTAGACGAATTCCGGTCGCGCGGCGAACTCGGTCAGCTCCCCGACAAAGGCCACTGCCTCATCGTCCTCAAGACCTTCGATCGCATCGTTGTAGATCGGGCTGATATAGAGTGAGGCACGGCCAGTCACCGGATGCCGCCGCCGCATCGGCTGCCAGACCGGCGGCATCGCGGCGCGCTCTTCGTCGGTTAGCGGTTTGATCGGCGCCAGGGTGGTCAAATACTCGAAATCGTGCCGTAGTTTGCGGTCGCCAACCTTGTCGCGCAACCGGTCCGGCAAGGCGTCATAGACCGCGTACATGTTGGTGAAGCAGGTCTCGCCGCCCTCTTCGGTTATTTCGAGACCATGCAGAATCGACCCCATCGACGGAACAGTGCGATAGCTGCTGTCCGTGTGCCAGCGCTGCGCCAGTCTGACCTGCGAGACAGTCGGGTGGTCGGGCGCCATGAGCTTTCCGTCATCATCCACATTCGACACGCGGAAGATTTCCGGTTCGCGCGACGATTTGATGATGTCCTGATGGTGCCGCTCCAAGTCACCAAACATACGGGCGAAGGCGATGTGCTGCGCATCGCTGACCCGCTGCTCCGGGAACACTAGAACCAGATGATCCATCCACGCTTGATGGACCGCGTTGAAGACGGCGGGCGTCAGCGCTTGCGCCAAATCGAGACCGCGAACCCGTGCACCCAAGGCATCGTGCAATGGCTCGATCGCCAGACCTTCGCGTTCATATGGCGCCATCATCCTGCGTTACTCCTCCGCGAACTCGAAGCCCATGGCGCGGGTGTGATAATAGAGCCCGCCATCCTGCACGATCAGGAACATCGCCCGGCTGTCGCCGCCATTGTGGTGTGAGTGAACCGAAACCGGCGGGGTGATCGTGGTCGCCCAGGGCGACCAATCCTTCCGCTTGCCGTCGATCATCGAGTAGCAATCTTCGCCACTGACCACGAGACTGACCGCGACGGAGTTGTGACGATGCGGCGGCTGCGATGTACCGCCCGGCAACGTGTTCATCGCCAGGGTCAGGGTCGGCAGCACGTTGCGGCTCGCTTCGTTCTGCTCCGAAGACAGCACAATCGCATATCCGGGCAGCTCGCCCACCTCCGCATTCGCGACCAGATAGTCGGACTGCGCCGCGATATCGGCAGCCTTGTAGTGCACGACCCCGGTTGGCGCCATTCCGACCGCAGGCGGCTGCAACCCTTCGAAGGCGACCTGCGGTTCATTGCTGACGACCCAGAGCACCGCATCAGAGTCACCGGTTTCGTGATGCTGCGCCGCGCCGCCGGGGAACAGCATGATGTCGCCTGGCGCCCAGGCGATCTCCTCATCGCCGCACCGGGTGGTCCCGTCGCCCTGAATGACATAGGCGATCACGCCGCTCGCCCGCGGATCGGTGTTGAGGCTCTCGCCCGCCCGGATCCGCGCATAGCCTGCCAGCACCAAGGGAGACGTCGCAGGGAACGGGCATTCGAGCTGATCGGAGATATCGCACAGGATCATGCCGGTCGGGGTCGCCGGATCAAGCGCCCGCGCCGGTTCTTCGGCGAATGCCATGTCCGGCACCGGCGGCAATTGGACATTGAAGGCGTTGCCAGAATTGAAGAACCGCGCCCGCTGCTGCGCCGGCGTCTTGGGATCGGCTGCGTGCTGCGGCGGCATTTCGGAAACACGCAGATTGCGTAGCGTCTCGGTCATGGAAGTCACCGTCCAGTTTCAACAAAGGTGCGGATTTTCTCGGGAGACATGCCTGCCAACCCAAGCCGCTCCAAGGTCAGCCCGTCCTGCCAGGAATTGCTGCCGAGCAAAGCGTCGACGATATCGACGAATCCGCGATGCAGCGGGACCGGCACGCCGGCGGCCTCCGCCAGCAGCACAAAGGGTACATGGGCGAGCGGAATGTCATCCGCCATCCACGACTGCCTTATCCTTGGCGGCAGGGCTCCCGAATTCTTATAGACCGGCGATTGTTTCACGGCTTCGTGTACCGTGTCGCCGGCACCGCCATATAGCCGGTGAATGTGCTCCACCGGCGACCGAAACCGCACACCGAACGCGTCACACACTGGTGGCCTTTTCGCGTCGAGCGCTTCAGTAAGCCGTCCTGCGTGAATTGTGTTGCCGGTGCCATAGAAACTCACCGTATCCCCGGCCGCTTCGGCCTGGTCGTAGTAGCCCATGTTGAGCAGCGCCATCGCCGGATGCACCAGCAGGTTGATGTTTTCAAGATTGGTTTCGATGACGCAGCGGCACAGCTCCCACGACCCCATGATGAGCGGAAAGAACTTTGAGACTGCCTCCGCACGCTCGGCCGGGAACACGGCGATGGGAACGTCGCGGCGCAAAAAGTAGGTCGAGACCTTCGCCCCGGCGCGCTTCGCGGAGAGATTGGGTGCCATGCCTTCGATAATGGTCACACCTTCCTTGCCCGCTTACCGCAACGCCGGGGCCAACCGTAAGGCCGGCCAGCACCCGTGCGTATTGACGTAAAGAACCTGACCGTTTTCAATATGCGGAATTATTTTTGCTGCCCGTGATTCGACATCGGCCGCTTCGACATCCAATACCACCAGATCGGCGCCGACAGCGGCTTCAACCGGATCGTCGGTGAGGATGTTCGGGACGCCGACACCGTTTCGCTTCGACAGGGTCACATCCGGCGCGACGTTCAATGCGACGCCACCGGCCTCCCGAACGGCATCCAGGATTTCCGTTTCGTCACCTTCCAGCGCGAGACGCACATCATGCCCACCGAGGGCCAGATCGCCCGCCATCGCCGCACCCACATTGCGCTGCGAGTTACCGATTATCGCAATACTGGTCGTCATTTGGCCTCCAATAGGGGTAGCGAATTCAAACAGTCACCGGTCGTCACGAAGTGTGCCGGTCGGCGAAGGCGTCGTAAACGGCGAGGATATCCTCCCGCATCATCTGTTGCGAAACCATGTCGCGCTCGCCAACCGGCAGGCCGACCTGTTGGCGCAGCTGTTGGTTATTGAGGCTGCGCGCCCATTTCGGATCATGCGCAGCAAGGCGCTGGAAAAAGGCCGCGCTATCCGCCGTTTCGCCCGCGTAAAACAACCGTGCGATACCGACCTGATACATGGCAGCCACGCACATCGAACAAGGTTCGCCCGAGGTGTACAGATCAGCGCCCTTCAGCGACGTCGCCGACAGGCGCTTGCAGGCATCGCGGATTGCTTCGACCTCACCATGCGACGTCGGGTCGGAGTTGGCGTAACTGCGGTTCAACCCCTCTCCGATAATCTCGCCATCCTTCACGACGACAGCGCCATACGGCAGGGTCCCCGGCGTATCAACGCTCTCCCGGGCGATCTCGATGGCACGCGCCATGAATTTTTCCTGCATGTGTAGATCCTCCCTTCAGACGATGTTCGTCGAGAGTAGACCGGACTCGACGCCCACTCAAAGTGCCGCAAATTCAATACGAAGCTAGCACTTATTCAGGTATTCTGATGCCGCATTGAATTTTGCCGGAGCATCAGATGGCCTCACCCGCCGACCAACCCGATAGCGCGCTCTTCCAGCTGCCAATGACCTTCATGGGCTTGCCCTATAGCACCGATGCGGCGGGTGCCGGCGCGGCAATTCTGGGCTGCCCGTTCGATTGCGGCACGCATCCGTTTCGCGTGGGCGCACGGCAGGGACCGCAGGCTATCCGCGAGCAGTCGGGTTTGATCCGCCGCTATCAGTCGGAAATCGCCGATACGGACGCGCTAACCGAGCTCGGCGCCATCGATGCCGGCGATGTCAGGTTGGTGCCGTCGCGCGCGGAAGAATCGTTCGACGCCATCGAAGAAGCGGCCTACCGACTGGTCTCCGCCGGAACGGTGCCGGTCGGCTTCGGCGGCGACGGCAGCGTATCGCTGCCGCTCGTGCGCGCCGCCTCACGGGTCCATACCGATCTGACCCTGCTGCATTTCGACAGCCACACGGATTCCTATGAAGTCGACCCGGTGCACCGCTACGACGCGGCGACCCAATTCGCGCACGCGGCGCTGGAACAGCGCGTTCGGGTTACCGGCTCGTATCATATAGGCCTGCGGGGTTCGACAACGCGGCAGGGAGTCTACGCGCGGACCAAAGAGCTCGGCTATTCGATCATCACGATGCGGGACTTCATGGATCGCGGCCACGCCGACGTGCTCGATGAACTGCGGGAAACTCTCGCCGGCCGCCCGGTCTATCTGTCCTGGGACATGGACGTGTTCGACCCATCCTGCGCGCCGGGCGTGTGCACGCCAGCCTGGGGCGGGTTCCTGGCGCGCGAAGGGCTGGAGATCGTGCGCGATCTCGCCGGTCTCAATATCGCCGCCGCCGACGTCAACACGGTCAGCCCACCACACGACATCAACGGTATGACCGCCTTCCTTGCCGCAGCGATGACCTACGAAATTCTTCTCTTGATATGGCGTGCGCGCCGCCGCGCGGCGTAAGCAGACCCATGAACCACGTCCATACCTCTCATTCCCGTGACCGATTGCTCAGCGCCGCGAAATCGATTGCCCCGACACTGACCGAACAGGCGGCGAAGGACGAAAGCGGCAGCACGCTTTCGGGGGAAACCGTTGGTACGTTGGAAGACGCCGGCATGTTCCGGTTGAAGCTTCCCGAAGCCCTCGGAGGCGCTGAAGCCGATCCGGCTACGCAAATTCTCGTGCTCGAGGAGTTGGCCTTTGCCAACACGGCGGCGAGCTGGTGCACCATGGTTGGCGCGACCGCCGTCGCCTTGCCCGGTGCCTTCCTCGAAGACGAAGCGGTCGCCGAAATCTTCCCGAGCGGCCGCGTACCGCGCGGCGCTGTCGTCGCGATGCCGATGGGAAATACGAAGGTCGTCGATGGTGGCTATCGCCTTTCGGGCCGTTGGCCTTTCGCCAGCGGTATCCGCCATTCGGAGTGGCTCGCCGCTGGCGCCACGGTTGAACGAGGCGGAAGAACCGAGCGACGGATGATGGTGTTCCCCACCGCGTCCGCGGAAATCCATGACAACTGGCAAGTCGCTGGATTGAAGGGAACCGGCAGCTGCGATTTTTCTGTCGATGATTTGTTCGTGCCAGAGGCGTTCAGCTGGGAGCAGCGTGTCGATCCCCCGAAGCGTGGCGGACCGCTTTACCGAATCGAGCATCCCGGCTTTGTCGCCAACGAACATGCGGGATTTGCCATCGGAGTTGGGCGCCGCGCCCTGGATGCCGTCTCGGCGCGGGAATCCGACAAACAGCGCGGTTACACCGACAAGCGCGCCAGCCTAGCAGCGCGCCCGGCCGTCCAGCGCCTGATCGGCCAAGGGCATTTGCGACTTCGGGCCGCGCGATCCTTAGCGATCGAACTAAACGAAGAAGCGTGGGCGAAAGTCTGCGCCGGAGATAAGGTCCCGACACAGTTGCAGGGCGAATTAC
The DNA here is from genome assembly GCA_913044215.1 of uncultured Rhodospirillaceae bacterium. Lineage (GTDB taxonomy): Bacteria > Pseudomonadota > Alphaproteobacteria > UBA8366. The sequence goes on from CAJWOT010000049.1 coordinate 11,225, forward strand.
GGGCCGTTGCGACACATTGTACGGACGTGGCGCTCGACGTGGTCAGCAAGGCTTTCAGGTATGCCGGCGGCGGCGCGATTTACGAACGCAACATCCTACAGCAATGCTTGCGCGACATGAACGCCGCCGCGCAGCACCTCATGGTCAGTGACATCGCTTACGAAAACCTCGGACAAATGCTCCTGGGTGTCCCCGACGTCAACCCGATGCAGTAAGGAATGCAGATCCGTGTCTGAAAGCAACCCGATCTCGCTTTGGGATCATTCGGCGGAAGAGCCGACCTACCAAAACCCGTTCGCCGGCGATACGACATGCGACGTCGCCATCATCGGCGGTGGATTTACCGGACTATCGACCGCCCTGCATGCCGCCGAACAAGGAGTCGATTGCCATGTACTGGAAGCGCAGCATGTCGGCTATGGCGGTTCGGGCCGGAATGCCGGGCTGGTCAACGCGGGTCTGTGGTTGCCGCCACAGGATGTCCGCGCACAGCTTGGCGATAGCGCGGGATCGCATCTTGTCGACACGTTGAGCGCCGCGCCAGAGGCCGTATTTTCGCTCATCGAGAAACATCAGATCCGTTGCGAGGCGACCAGGGAAGGCACGATCCATGCCGCCCATTCAGCGAAAGGTTTCGCCGATCTAGCCCGGCGCGTCAATGAGTGGCAACGACTCGGCGAACCGGTCGACCTGCTGTCGCGGGAAGAAGCAGCGGACAAGATCGGCAGCAAGGCCTTCCATGGTGGATTGCTTGACCATCGCGCCGGCACGATCAATCCGATGGGTTATGTGCGCGGTTTGGCCCGCGCCGCGCTGGGCGCCGGCGCCACGGTTTCGACCGGCATCACCGCGCAGAAGCTGTGCCGCGAAGGGGACAGCTGGGTCGTTGAAACGGAACAGGGCACCCTGACGGCGAAAACCGTCGTGATCGGCACCAACGCCTATTCCGACACGCTGTGGCCCGGGCTCAAACAAACTTTCACAATCATCCATTATTTCCAACTGGCAACGAAACCGCTGGGCGATCGTGTCGCTGGTGTCTTGCGCGAAGGTCAGGGCCTCTGGGACACGGCACCGATCATGTTCTCGGTCCGTCGCGACGCCTTCGGGCGGCTCATCGTCGGATCGATGGGCCGTGTCATCGGCGATGCCGGCAAGGGACTGTCGCACCGATGGGCGCTCCGAATGCTCGACAAGGTTTTTCCGGACCTCGGACCGGTCGAAATCGAGACCGCCTGGCACGGCCAAATCGCGATGACGAACGATCACCTGCCCCGTATCCATCGCCTTGCCGACGGTCTTTACACACCTGTGGGTTATAACGGCCGCGGGATCGGGCCGGGCACGATGTTCGGTAAGGCGATGGCAGCGCTCGTCGCCGGCGGCGATGAAGCCGACCTACCGATGCCGATAACCAATCTGAAAACCAGTGCAGCAGCACCGATCATGAAGCGCGCCTATGACCTCGCCTTCACCGCCAATCAAGTTATCAAAAGTCTCTAACCCCTCACATCAAAGAGAAACCTCACATGACTGACAAACCCATCGCCTTAATCACCGGCGGCGCGCAGGGCATTGGTTATGCCTGTGCCGAAGCCATCGCGGAAGACGGCGCCCGCATCGTCGTCGCCGACAGAAACGCCGACGGAATCGCTGCGGCAGCCGAGAAGTTGGGGGACGATGCCGTCAGTATGGTTTGCGATATGGGCGATCCCGCTCAAATCACCAGGCTTTTCGATAAAATCGAGAAGGATGTCGGGACGGTGTCGATCCTGGTCAACAATGCCGGCATCGCGCTACTGGGAGATTTTCTCGAGACCAGCCTGGAGCAGTTCCAGCAGGTCATCAATGTCAATCTCACCGGCAGTTTTCTCGCCCTGCAGCGTGCCGCGAAATCGATGGTCGCAAGCGGCATCGAAGGCGCGATCGTCAACATGTCGTCGGTCAATGCGCAGGTCGCGATTCCCTCGATCGCGGCCTATTGCGCCTCCAAAGGCGGCATCATGCAGCTGACCAAGGCTGCCGCCCTTGCGCTGGCGCCGCACAACATCCGCGTGAACGCGGTCGGGCCCGGCTCGATCGATACCGACATGATGGCCGCCGTAAACGCCGACCCGGCGGCGATGCAAATGGTGATGTCGCGCACGCCGCTGAAACGCATCGGCTCGCCACGCGAGATCGGCGATGTGGTCGCCTTCCTGGCCAGCGAGAAGGCGAGCTATATCACCGGTGAAACGATCTATGTCGATGGCGGCCGCATCGGCATGAACTACACGATGTAAATCAGGAATCGGGGAGAGAGATCTTGGCAGAAGCAAAGCCGCTGGAAATCCGGCGCGTGGTGACCGGCCATGACGCAGACGGCAAGGCCGTCATCGTCGACGACAAGATGATGGACAATGTGATCGTAATGCCGTCCGGGCATTCGGGCGCCCTGATGTGGGTGGCCGACCCCGACGATGCGCATGTCAACGGCCCCGTCGACCAGGACGAAGACCGGGCTTATCGGAAGCTACCGGGTATCGCGCCGCCGGCCGGCGGGCATGTCTTCCGCATATTGCAATTGGCGCCCGGCAAATCCGCCTTCATGCACCGCACCAACACCATCGACTACGCCATTGTCCTGCAAGGCGCCTGCGTAATGAAGCTGGATGGCGACGAGGAAGTCGCGATGAACGCGGGTGACGTGATGGTTCAGCGAGGTACTTGGCACGGTTGGGAAAACCGCGGCGACGAACCCTGCCGTCTCGCATTTATCCTGATCAGTTCGGAAGCCCCCGAAAAGTACCTTCATATGGAGGATGGCACGCCCTAACCACGCGCGCCGATTAGCGCCAAGGTCCGCGCCATCTCATTGGTCAGGACGACAAGCCCTTCATCGACGCCCTGTCCCGGCTTGTTCATCAAAAAATCCGCCCGGCAGGCCAGCGCGACGTGGGCGGACAACCGTGCGGACTGATCGGTCTCATTCGCCGAGCCACCCATATAAACGCCGGCGCCCGCTTTGCGGCAGTAGAGCAGCGCTTCGATCGAGTTGCCGATTCCGCCCAGGTCAGGCGCCTTGACCTGGAGATAGTCCGCCGCGCGCACATCGGCGAAGGCGCGGATATCGTCCAAAGTATTGCACCATTCGTCAGCGACCAGCTTGACCGTACTGCTGCGATCCCCGAGAGCGGCGCGCAGGTCGCGAAACGCGTCGATCTGCCCCTGCCGGCTGTCGGCGATCATTGGAGTTTCCAGATAGAGGTCATAAGGCGCGGCCGCCTCGGCAACCCGGCCGACATAGTCGGCCATGCGCGTCATATCGAAATCGAACAGTTCGCCAATCGTGCCGTAAACATCGAGATGGATTGCCGGCTTGTAACCCTCAGCGCCCAGCTTGCCGATCAACTGCGACACGAAGGCGGCATAGTCGATCAGTTTGTGCCCGTCCGGGCCGAGGTCCGTCTCGACATTGGCAAAGGAACCGTGTGGCAGGATATCGACCCCCTTCATGATCATCTTCTCGACCATGAAGGTCTGCGGCGTCGGGCACATGCCGAGGATGGGAATGGGACCAGTCGCGATGTCGCAGTCATATTCGGCCGCGACAATTTCCGCCGGCGTACGCTTCTGCGCCAACGCGGCGGCGTGCAACAGCGCCTGCGAAATGCCGTAGCGCAACGCCGTGTGCAGCGGCGCGCCATCCGGTTCGAAAGCTTCAACCTCATCGGCAAGCGGCCGGAACTGCGAACAGTCTCGCCCTACCAGCAGGTCGCGCACGGTACCCTCGACGACACCGCGCTGCGCTTCCGCCTTGAACAGCGGGTCCCGTCCGGCCGCGCCGGTGAAAATCACGTCGATACAGTCGCCGTGGGCGACCTGCCCGTCCTCCAACTGCAGTATCACGGACAGGCTTTGCCCGGCCTGAATGACCTCGTCAAACCCCGGCGTGACCGGCGGATCGATATAGGTGAAGCCCTCCTGACGCGCCCCGGCGCGAATGGCCGCCAGATCCTTGTTGAAGTAGCCGCTGCGCCCGGCCGCACAGAGCAGCCCGGCGATCTTCATTCGGCGTTCTCGAGACAGTATTGCGCGACCTCCGCGTGAGTCGCGAACCAGACATCGGGATGACCCTTCATATGGCCGATCAGCTCGTCCAGCATTGCCAAGCGCGAGCGGTGGCCCGTGAAGTGCGGATGCATGGTCAACAGGAACAAGCCGTCATCCTTGTAGGCTTCGTCGAACTCCGACCGGAATATCTCCAGAACCGCGGAAGGCGGCGTGTAGGGCCGCAGAGAGGACATGCGGTCCATGTTGAAATAGACCGCGTCGTCCTTGATCCATTCAACCGGCAGCTCAACCATGCCGGTCGGTTCGCCATCCTCGAGGATTTCGTAGGGATCATCGTCAGCCATCAGCGAGGAATCGTAGATGAGTCCCATCTCGCGACTAATCGACAGCGTTTCCGGGCTAAAATCCCAGGACGGCGTGCGGATTCCGACCGGCCGCACACCGGTGATCTTCTCCAGCACATCCGCCGAGCGCATCTGCAGATCGCGTTCGTCGGCGGGCGGCAGAGTGCTGTTAAACTCATGTATCCAGCCATGAATGCCGACTTCGTGACCCTGCTCGACAACCGCGCGCTGCTCGTCCGGGTGAATCATGGCGACAACGGCAGGCACGAAGAAACTCGCCTTGATGTCATGCCGCTCCAACAGCTTCAGAATACGGGGCACGCCCACACGGGCGGCGTATTCGCCTTGCGATAGTTTGCCGGGTGAATTCTGACCAAATCGCAATGTGCTGGATTCGTGATCGGAATCGAAGGACAGCGCGACGCAAGCCTTGGCGCCGCCCTTCCATTGCGCCGGTTTCAGGGACCGGCCCGCGCGAACCTTGTTGACGATGCCGCGCCATTTCTCCTCCGCCCACTGCCAGGGCTCTTCCTGAGGTGTACCCGTTTGATCGTCCGGCATCGCGGCTCTCCCCTCGCATTAGCTGTTTTCAGGGAAAGCGTAAGTGAGGGACGGCCCCGGTGCAACGCAGGAAAGCGTTAACCTTCCCGGGGCTATGTCAATTTGCCGCGCCGGAATCCATTGAGTGGTCCTGGCGTCCGATGTCAACTCGGCCTAGATGGTTCGGTAATCAGATCGCCTAATAGATGAGGTTTCAGGATGCAGCAGCCCGTCGCCCTCCTCAGCGCCGTCAAGCGCGGCCTATCGTGCCGGTGCCCGAAATGCGGCCGCGGCCGTATCTTCGAGCGCTATCTGAAACCCGCTGCCTCATGCAGCGTTTGCGGTGTCACAACCGGCCAAATCCGCACCGACGATATCGCGCCCTATTTTACGATCATGGTCGTCGGCCATGTCGTCGTGCCGCCGCTACTCCTGCTTGAAAAGATGTACGCACCGCCGTCCTGGGTGCATCTGGCGATCTGGCTGCCGCTTGCGATCCTCGCCACCATGGTTTCGCTGCCGCGGATAAAAGGCGCGGTGATGGGCTGGATGTGGTGGTTGGGCATTCGCGGCGACGAACAGCACTAACAACCCGTCGCCGCTCCTAGAACTAGCCCTGAGCGCTCGGCCTCGCGCCAACACCATCGAACCAGCGCTGCAGGTTCGTCATATCCTCACCGATCCGGATTTTCGGCACCCGGCCGATCTGAAATCCGGTAAATGCCGTGATATCGGCGACCGTGAAACGATCACCGGCGATGAACTCACGGTCCGCCAGTTCGCCATCCAGCCAGGCCATCCGTTCCATGATATTCGTGCGGCAGAGCTCGCCGAACTCGGGCACCTGCGGGATACGGCCTTCCCAATAAGCGTGAGTGTGGCGGAAGCACATCGAGGCATTGGCCAGGATTTCCGACTCCATGCGGCGGTTCCACATCTCCACCACCGCCTTGTCCTTCGCATCGGCACCAAATAATGGCGGCTCCGGCTGCTGTTCTTCGAAATACCGGCAAATTGCGACCGATTCCGCGATATACGAGCCATCATCGAGCTCGAGAACCGGGACTCGTCCCAACGGATTTTTCGCGACGAAATCCGCTTCGAGATTTTCCGATTTTCCGAGATCGATTTCGACGCATTCTATGTCGATGCCTTTCTCAGCCAGGAAAATGTGCACACGCTTCGGATTCGGGGCGACCTTTGTGGTGTAGAGCTTCATGGTGGATTTCCTCCCTGCTGCGCAATTCTCGGTAAGTTGGGTCCAGTAAACGGCCTCGGACCAACGCGTTCAAGTCGGAAGCACAGGACACTGGTCTGTGCTAAAATTTTGCGCCTGGAATGAGAGGATAGGCCATGACCGAGACGGTTCATCCCAGCCAATGCTGGGAATGCAACACCTATTGCGGTTCGCTGATCACGATGCGTGACGGCAAGGTCGCCAAGATCGGACCCAATCCGGACCATCCCGGTTCGAAGGGCGCCTTTTGCGTGAAAGGCATCCGCGCCGTGCGTGAGTGGACGGACAACGAGAACCGGCTGCTTCACCCGATGCGCCGCGTTGGGCCGCGCGGCAGCGGTCAATGGGAGCGCATCTCCTGGGACGACGCGCTCGAAGAGATGGCAGAGCGCTTGGCTGCCGTCCGCTCCGAATACGGCCCCCTATCCATCGCCGGCGCGGTCAGCGGCGGCGCATTCAGCCGCGGTGCGGTAATGGCGCTGTTGATGCGTTCGATCGGGTCGCCCAATTGGATGATCAATCAAGATCTGTGCGGCGGCTGCCAGGCACTCGGCGAGAAACTCACCGGGACGCCGATGAAGAATGGTGAAGACATCGACAATGCGCGCTGCGCCCTGCTCGTCGGCCGCAATCCCTATGCCGCGGACCCGACGCAATGGCTCGCACTCAAGGCCCTAAAGAAGCGTGGCGGCCGGATCGTCGTTATTGACCCGGTTCAGGGCCCTGCCAGCGACCTGGCGGATATATGGCTGCGGCCGAGACCGGGTACCGACGCCGCGCTGGCGCTCTCGATCGCCCATATCCTTGTGGCCGAAGGGAAACACGACAAAGAGTTCGTCGACCGCTGGTGCCACGGATTCGAGCCGTACAAGGCGCGGATCGACGCCTATCCACCCGCTGTTGCGGCCGAACTTACAGGCGTTCCGGCGGACGATATCGTCGCGGCGGCAGAGGCCTATGCCGAGGGTCCATCGGTCTTCGTTCCCGGCCACGGGATCGACGCTTTCAGCGCCGGTGTCCAGACCTTCCGAGCCTTCGACTGCCTCGTTGCGATCAGCGGGAATCTCGACCGCCGCGGCGGCAATCGTCTAACCAAAAAGCCGAATGGGTTCCGTACCTATCTGGACGTGATCCACGATCCGCAATTCCGCCTGCCACGTGAGATCGAAACGCAGACGATCGGAGCCGAACAGTTTCCGCTTTGGGCAGGTCCGGAGGGATGGCAAACCGCATGCCACAACCCCTCGGTGATCGAGGCCGTCCTGACGGACAAACCCTATCCGGTGCGGGCGATGTATATCAGCGGCGTCAACATTGTCGTGACATACCCGGATGCAGCCCGGACGATCGAGGCGCTGAAATCTCTGGATTTCATCGCCGTGGCGACGCAGAATTTGAATCCAACCTCCGCATATGCCGACATCGTACTGCCCAAAACCACCACATTGGAGGAGGAGGAAGTGCAGCTGATCTGGGGCGGCCCTTGCATCGGCTACACCAACCCGGTTGTCGCACCGCGCGGCGAAGCCCGCTGCGATTTGGACATCGCGCTCGTGCTGCGCGACCGGCTCGCGGCGCGCCAAGCGTTGACGCAGGATTTTCTGCCTTGGGCGGATCAGCGCGCATTCAACGAGTTTCTGCTCGGTGACAGCGGTATCACGATCGGCGCGCTGCGGGAACAGGGCTATGCGACCTTCCCCTACGAACTCGGCGCGTTCGAGCAAAACGGTTTCGCCACTTCCACAGGCAAGGTCGAGCTCTACTCCGAACGGCTCGACGCTTTGGGACTCGATCCCCTGCCCAATTACACGCCGCCAACCGCGGACGCGTCCGACGCGGCGGCGCAGGCGGCATATCCGCTCGTGCTGCTAACCGGTCTGCGGGAGAAGACCTATCACCATTCCCGGTTCCGCGATCAGGCGTGGGCCCGCAAAGTGTCGCCAGATCCGTTGATCCAAATCCATCCGGATACCGCAGCCGAGTACGGAATTTGCGATTCCCAGTGGATTACGGTGCACACCGCCGATACGGATACAACATGCCGCGCGAGGGCCCAGGTGACAGAGGGCGCACCGCTCGGTGTCGTTGCGACTGGCATGGGCTGGTGGGACCCGTTGAGCGATGACCCGGAATTCGGCGCACGCGACATCAATATTAACGGCGCGATGTCCTATGGCGGTCCCTGGGACCCGGTGACTGGGTCATCGGATTCGCGGGGCCGCCGCTGCCGAATTACACCACTGGCGCTTGAAACCGATGCCGCCGATTGAGTTTTTCGCCAAGGGCTGCATATTCCGCTGCCAGATTCCATATACCCCTTCAACGATGAATAGTGGGGCGAGGCGATGAGATTAAAATCCGCATCTATGCTGATTGGCTTGCTGCTTGCTTGGCCGGTCGCGGCCCTGGCTGCCGACGATATCATTGCAATCGGACAATGGCGCACCGAACCCGGAAAAGCGCTGGTTTGCGGCGGTACGGAAGGCGACGCGCTTGTCGATATCGCGACCCACGCCAACGCGTTCTACGAAAGCGGTGCGAAGTCCAGCAGCGCGGAATACGAGGCATACTGGTCACGCATGGAACGGGTCTTCAAGGAACGGCGTTGCTTCGTCACGGCGAAAATGCGTCACCTGCCGGACAGCCTCGTCTATGCCGGTCCGGAAACGCTGGAAGCGCAGGGAAAGCGTTTCAAAGTCGTGGGCACAACGATCGAAGAAGATGGTGAACGCTACCCGGCGTTCACGATGACCACGTTGAAGGTCAAGAAACCGTAGCGCAGCCGGAAATGAAGAATGCCCCCAATCGAGATTGGAGGCGTTCCGAAAAATCACTGCAACAGACTAGAGCTAGTCAGCTGCGCCCTCCGCAGCCGCGCCCTCCGGCGCGCCGACCGACTTCGCGAGTGACAAGAAGTGCTTCCGCGATT
>CAJWOT010000050.1 GCA_913044215.1 uncultured Rhodospirillaceae bacterium
GCTCGGGTTGAACACGATCATTCAGCGCAAGGGCGCGACCCTGGCGCTGGTGGTCTCCCGCGGCAACCGGGATGTGCTAGAGATTGGCCGGTCCCGTATGCCCGACTCGTACGACTTCCGGTCGCAGAAGGAAGAGCCGCTAGTCCCGCGCGACATGGTGTTCGAGATCGATGCGCGCATGACCGCCGATGGGACGATCGAGACGCGTCCCGCGCAGGCAGAGATCGAAGCCTTGGCGCAGACCTTGGTCGACCGGAAGGTGGATGCGGTCGCGGTCATGCTGTTGAACGCCTATGTCGACGGTACGCTGGAGCGCGAGGTGGCGGCCGCATTGCGGGACGCGCTGCCCGGCGTGCTGGTCACGGAATCCGCGGCGCTGTGGCCGGAAATCCGCGAGTTCGAGCGGGCGCTGGTGGCCACGTTGAACGCCTATATCCATCCCCAGGTGGACGACTACCTGGCCCGGCTGCGCGAACGGATGGACGCCATCGACGTCAAGGCGCCGCTCTATATCACCGCGTCGAACGGCGGCACGCTCGGCGTCGAAAGCGCCCGCAACCGGCCCATCGACACGATTCTGTCCGGCCCGGCGACCGGCGTCGTCGCCGCCGCGCGGCTCGCCGCGCTGGGCGAACAGCGCAAGATCCTGACCGTCGATATGGGCGGGACGAGTTGCGATATGGCGGTGTCGCTCGACGGCGAGCCGGAATACACGACGCGCACGACCATCGGCGACTTCCCCCTGATCCTGCCCGTCGTCAACGTCTCCGCCATCGGCGCCGGCGGCGGGTCGATCGTCTGGGTCGACAATCAGGGCGTGCTGAAGGTGGGGCCGCAAAGCGCGGGCGCCGCGCCGGGCCCGGTCTGCTACGGGCGCGGCGGCACGGAACCGACGATGACGGATTGCTATCTGGCCGCCGGGTATTTGCGCACCGACCGTTTCCTCGGCGGCCGCATGACGCTCGACAAGGATGCCGCCAACCAAGCGTTGGCGGGAATCGCCGACCGCATCGGGTTGCCGGGCGACGACAAGGCGGCACAGGCGGCGGAGGCCGTGCTGCGGGTCTCAACGGCAAAAATGGCGACCGAACTGTACAAAGCCTTCGCGCAAAAAGGTCTCGATCCGCGCGAATTCACCCTGATCGCCTATGGCGGCGCGGGGCCGACCCAGGGGACGATGCTGGCGGAGGAAGTCGGCTTGCGAACCGTGCTGATCGTGCCGTCGCCGGGTACGCTGTGTGCGCTCGGCGCGGTGATGACGGATATCAAGCGCGACTATGTGCGCGTCGTGCGCCGGCAGATCGGCAGCGATCAGCCGATCCTGCCGGTCATCGCCGCAGCGCTGGACGGCATGGAAACCGAAGCGCGCGAATGGATTGCCGGCGAAGGCACCTTGCAAGGCGAGGTCACCCTGAGCTGGAGCGCCGATATGCGCTATGCCGGGCAAGCCTATGAGCTGAGCGTCGACATTCCCGCCGAACTGCGCGGCGCGATGGACGAGGCCGTGCTCATCGAGCGCTTTCACCAGGTTCATGAGAGTGTCTACGGCTTCCGGGACACGGAGGCGCGGGTCGAGCTGACATCGTTGCGCGCCCGCATCGTCGGCGCGGTGCCGCCGATCGAGATCACGCCGGCCGCCGGCGGCACACCGCCGGATCATGACCGGCGGCGCGTCTATTACAGGGGCGAATGGCTGGAAACGGCCGTCTATGCGCGTGACGCCCTGCTGCCCGGCGACCGGCTCGATGGGCCGGCGCTGGTCGAACAGGAAGACACGACGACGTGGATCGTCCCCGGCTGGCGCGGGACGGTGGACACTATCGGCAACATACGGATTGAGAAGGGCTGAGCGATGCGGTTGGACCCGGTAACGCTGGAAATCTTGAACAACAAGTTGCAGTCCGTCGCCAACGAGATGAGCTATACCCTGATGCGCGCGGGGCGGACGCTCTATGTCAAGGAAACGGCGGATTTTTCGACGGCGCTCGTGACCCGCGGCGGCAAGTTCTTTGCCTACCCCGATGCGATCGGAGTCACGGGGTTTGTCGATCTGGATTGCGGCCCGTCCATTCGCGCCGTCGGCGATCTGGAACCGGGCGATGTGATTTTTACGAACCATCCCTACGAGTCGCACGGCCTGTGCTCGCATACGCCCGATCTGCACATCATCGCACCCTATTTTCATGACGGTGAGATCGTCTGCTACGGCTGGTCGTTTCTGCATTCCGCCGATGTCGGCGGCAAGGTGCCTTGCAGCATTTCTCCGTCCAGCTACGAGCTGTTCCAGGAGGGTCTCGCGATCCCGCCGGTGAAGTGCCGCCGGGCCGGGGAATGGGACGAGACCTTCCTGCGGATTTTCCGCGCCAATTGCCGGACGCCGGAAGAGAATATCGGCGATCTGCAGGCCATGTTCGCCGCGCACAAGGTCGGGCAGGACCGGATCAGCGAAGTGATCGATCAGCATGGGCTCGCGACCTTCCTGGACGCGCAGGACGATGTGATCGACTATGCCGCCAGCAAGGCGCGCGCCGTGTTGCGTCAAATTCCCGACGGGGTTTACGAGTTCTGGGACTATCTCGATGACGATATGGTCTCGCCGGTCCCGGTGCGGATCCGTCTGAAAATGACGGTCGAGGACGGCAAGGTCGATCTCGACTTCGGCGGCACCGACCCGCAGGTCATGGCCGCGTTCAACGTGCCCACCGGCGGGCACCGTCATGCCTGGCTGACCTTGGCGCTGCTCAAATTCGTCTATACCAACGACCCGACGGTACCGCTCAATCATGGCGTGTTCCACAGCGTGACGGCAGACGCCCCACAGGGCAGCATCGTCAATCCGGAATACCCCGCCGCGGTCGGGGTGCGGCACGCGACGTCGATCCGCATCTACGATGTCATTCAGGGCGCGCTGGCCCAGGCGGTGCCGGAGCAAATACCGGCCAGTACCGGCGGTATCGTCATTCCCGTCGTCCTGGCGGAGCGCGACCCGGATACCGGCCATCAGGATATCATCGTCGTCGAACCGATGCTGGGCGGCACCGGTGCGTCCCATCAGCAGGATGGCGTCGACGGCCGCGACAGCAGCATCTCGAACCTCGCCAACAACCCGATCGAGACGGTCGAATCATCGTCGGGCGCCATTATCCGCGATTACGCCCTGCGGCGGGATTCCGGCGGTGCCGGCAAATGGCGCGGCGGCGTCGGGCTCGAACTTACCTTCGAAATCACCAAGGACGGCGCACAGGTGCTTGGCCGCGGGATGGAACGGCTACGGTTCCGTCCCTGGGGCCTGTGCGGCGGCAAGGCTGGCCTGCCCGCGCGGACCATCCTCAATCGCGGCACCGCGCAGGAACGGGAGCTCGGCCGGATCGACATGCTCAACTTGAATGCGGGCGACCGGGTCACGGTGCTGACCCCGGGCGGCGGCGGCTATGGCGACCCGTTCGAGCGCGACCTGGCCGCGGTATTGGACGATCACCAGCGCGGCCTCATCAGCACGGCATCCGCCGAAAACGACTACGGCGTGGTGATTCAGGACGACGCGATCGATGCGGAGGCGACTGCCAGACTGCGCCAGGCCAACACCGCGCGCGGCAACGGCGGGCTGTATCATTTCGGGCCCGAGCGGGAGGCCTGGGAGACGGTCTGCGAGGACCCTACCATGACCCGGTTGGCGGAGACGCTATGCCGCGTGCCCTTGGCGGTCCGGGGCCAGACGCGCAAGCAATTCTTCGAGGACATCTTTCCCGGCCTGGCATCGGTCGGTGCCGATCTTGGCGCCGCCGTGCAAGATGCCGCCGCGATGAAGGAGAGCTTCAAGGACGCGGTCGACCAGCTTTCTGCGGCGGAAGGCCTCGTCGACGCGGATTAAATTTTGTTGGTCGTCCCGGGCGAGAGGCTAGCGAATGACCCGCGCTCCGTTCAGTAAGAGTATTCTTCGTAGATCTTGTCGATATCGCCCTGCCAGTGCCCCTCGAAGGCGTCGAGCAGTTCTTCCGCCGGGGTGATGCCGCTGGCGGCGATCTCGTCGAGGATGTCGAGGAACAGGGTTTCGTCCCGGTCGCGGCGGTCCAGGCGGCCACGCGCGGCGAGGCCGGTGCGGGCAATCTTGAGGACTTCCTGCGTGACGGTCTGCAGGGTGCCGCCGCGGAACGGCGTCTTCAGGCCGAGGCGTGGGACCTCGGTGCGCAGATACTCGCGCTCTTCATCGGTCCAGTCGCGGCATAGGTCCCAGGCGGCGTCGAGCGCGGTCTGGTCGTAGAGCAGCCCGACCCACAGCGCCGGCAGCGCGCAAAGCCGGCCCCAGGGGCCGCCGTCGGTGCCGCGCATCTCGATATAATGCTTCAGACGCACCTCCGGGAAGGCGGTTGTCAAATGGTCGGTCCAGTCGGCCATGGTCGGCAGCTGGCCCTCGAAGCCGGCCAGTTCGCCTTTCATGTAGTCCTTGAAGGACTTGCCGCTGACGTCGAGATACTCGCCGCCGCGATAGATGAAATACATTGGCACGTCGAGGATGTAGTCGATCCAGCGCTCGAAGCCGAACCCGTCCTCGAAGATGAAGGGCAGCATGCCGCAGCGGTCCGGATCGGTATCGGTCCAGATGTGGCTGCGATAGCTGAGATAGCCGTTCGGTTTGCCCTCGCTGAAGGGCGAGGCGGCGAACAGGGCGGTGGCGATCGGCTGCAGGGCGACGCCGACCCGCATCTTCTTGACCATGTCGGCTTCGCTGTCGAAGTCGAGATTAACCTGCACTGTGCAGGTCCGCAGCATCATGTCGTGGCCGAGATTGCCCTTTGTCGGCATGTAGGCGCGCATAATCTTGTAGCGGCCCTTCGGCATCCAGTGGATATCCTCGCGCCGCCATTTCGGGTTGAAGCCGAGCCCGATGACCCCGGCGCCGATCTCCCCGCAGACTTCCTTGACCTGGTCGAGATGCGTGTTCACCTCGGCGCAGGTCTGGTGCAAGGTTTCCACCGCCGCACCCGACAGTTCGAACTGGCCGCCCGGCTCCAACGTCACCGAGGCGCCCTCATTGTCCTTCAGCGCGATGACGTTTTCGCCTTCCAGCACCGGATCCCAACCGAAGCGCTGCATGCCTTCCAGTAACCCCCGGATGCCCGGCACGCCCTCATAGGGCAGCGGGCGGAAGTCGCGCAGGTCGTAGGCGAATTTCTCGTGTTCGGTGCCTATGCGCCAGTCGGCCTTGGGCGTACAGGCGCTTTCGAGATCTTCGACAAGCTGCGCCTTGTCGGTGATGGGCGGGCTGGCCGGTTTTTTTGGTGCGGACATGGGCGTTACGGTTCCGGTTAGGTCAATCGAGTCAATGTTTCAGGGCGTCAGGGGCGATGATCGTCCCAGTCTCCCAACACGCTCTGCCAGCAGGTCAGCGCCGCGATCGCCGCGGTTTCCGCCCGCAGGATGCGGGGGCCGAGGCTGACCATGCGGACGAACGGCAGGGTGCGGAGCTGTTCCAGTTCGGACGATGCGAAGCCTCCCTCAGGCCCGGTGAGAATTCCCCAAGCGCCGGTTTCCGGGGCGGCGCGCAGCACTTCGTCTATCGGTTGTGCGGCTCCGCGTTCGGCGCATACCAGCAGATAACGATCTTGCGGCCAATTTTCCAGTAAAAAAGTGTGCTTTTCAATTTCGCGCACCTCGGGGACGGTCAGGCGTTCGCACTGTTCGGCGGCTTCGATCGCATGCGCTACCATGCGGTCCCGGTTGATCCGTCCGGTATTGGTGTATTCGGTGCGGACGGGTTGCAGGGCCGCAACGCCCAGCTCCACCGCCTTCTGGATCAGGAAATCCTGCGAACTCCGTTTCAGGGGCGCAAACAAAAGCCACGGCCCTGGCTCATCCCGTTGCGGGCGGCGCTGCGCCCGGGGCAGTGCGGATCCCGAATTTTTACGCAAGGAGTCGATCGCGGCGTCCCACTCGCCGTCGCGCCCGTTGAACAGAAGGACCTTGTCGCCGGGTCCCGCACGCATCACGTTACGGAGGTAATGCGCGTGCGCCGCGGTCAGTGTTACCGGGCGGTCCGCCGCAAGGTTATCTTCGATGTAGAGCCGCATGCTTGTGTGTCGCCCCCAATCCCCGCAAGATTAGCCCATGGGTCCCAGTGCCGAAACCGATAGCGCCAGCGACATAAGGTCCGACCATTGGGTCGAGCGGCTGGCGCCGCCGGGCGCGCGTCCCTATCTGCGCCTGGCGCGGATCGACCGGCCAATCGGTACCTGGCTGCTGCTGATCCCCTGTTGGTGGGGCACCGCCTTCGCGGCCTCCAGCCTGTCAGCGTTCCGTTGGTCGGATTTGATGCTCTACATCCTGTTCGCTGTCGGCGCGCTGGTCATGCGCGGGGCGGGCTGTTGCTGGAACGACATCATGGACCGCGACTTCGACGCCAAGGTCGCGCGCACGACGCAGCGCCCGATCGCCAATGGCGACCTGACCGTGCGGCAGGCCTTGTTGTTCATGGCGCTGCTGATGCTGATCGGCCTCGCGGTATTGATCCCGATGGGGCAGGCGGCCGCGATGGTCGCTATCGCCTCGCTGGTGCTTGTCGTCATCTACCCGTTGATGAAGCGGGTGACGTACTGGCCGCAATTCTTCCTCGGCCTGGCCTTCAATTGGGGCATCCTGGTCGCCTGGGCCGCGGTGACCGGCGGGTTGGGTCTGCCCGCGGCGCTGCTCTACGCGGCGGGCATCGCCTGGACGCTTGGCTACGACACGGTCTACGCCCACCAGGACAAGGAGGACGACGCGCTGATCGGCGTGAAATCGACCGCCTTGAAGTTTGGCGCCAACACGAAACCGTGGCTGTGGAGTTTCTATGCTGTGACACTCGTGCTGACGGCGGCGGCCGGCGCGACGGCGGGGCTCGCCTGGCCTTTCTATGTGCTGCTCGCTCTTGGCGCCGTACAACTCGCCTGGCAGGTGATCGACCTCGACCTCGATGACCCCGCCGACTGCCTCGCCAAGTTCCACTCGAACCGCTATTTCGGCTTCATCCTGCTGGCAGGGTTCGTGGCGGGGTAGCCACTCACCCCAGATGCGCGAAGATCGAGAAACGCGGGCCGCCGTCGACGGCGCGGGAGATGTGGTCCTGGCCGTCCGTGTCCTCACCGACGAGAAAGTTGCCTGCGGTGACCTGAGACTGTTGCCCGCTGCCATAGGTCATGGCGATACCGCCGCTCAGCACCAGGACGAGCTGGCGGCGCGGGGCGCGGTGCCATTCATAGTCTAGGTCAGCCGCGGCGTAGGCGTAGCTAATCCCGACCAATGGGAGTTCCGGTGTGACTACGCCCGACGGACCGCCATAGAGATAGGGTAGATGCGCTGATGTGCAGAAGGAGCGGCCGCCCGTGTCCTCGCGATTGTGCAGATAGTCGATGCCGGCGCTGGCCGCTTCGAGCGCGTCGCCCTCTAGCGCCGTCAGCCGGTCGTGCCGCAGGTCCGCATCCAGCGCGATTAAGGCGGACCGAACGGAGGCGCCGTCGGCTGCGATGGCCGCGCCCCTCCGTTTCGCGGACTTCCAGCAGATCGCCGCAGCGGAAGCGCCGCGCCTCGCCGTCGCTGGCGATGGCCTCCAGCGTGCCTTCGGTGACGACCACCAGCCGCTTGCGTGGGGCGGGATGGTAGTCGAAGTCGTAATCCCCAGGCGCCCAGCGGAAGCTGACCGCGGTCGCGGGCCGTCGGTGCGTAACTTGGAGCAGCCCCGACGTCGCGTCATAAGCGATGGTCTCTTCGACGAACCGCGACCCCCCGCGCCGTCCGGTTCGATTGCCGTCAGGACGACCGTGTCGCGATGCGGTTCTTGTGAAGGCATGCGCTACTCCTATCCTTCAACAATGGCGTAAGGGGCGCCGAACGGCACCGCGTCGTGCATCAGCGCCGCGATCACGGTCTGGCGAAAACCCTCATCCTCGATCAGCCGAATGATGAATGCATCCAAATCGTGATCGGGATCGATGCGCTGTTGCACCTGCGCCAGCATCTGGCCGCAGTCGCGGGCCGGACGGGTGCGGTTTTCCGCCGGCACGGTGGCGAGCGCGACGCCGTCACCGTCCTGGGTTACGTGGCCGCGGCGGCTGAAATAGCCATGCACGATGTCGAGCGTGCCGCCGTCTTCAAGCCGGACAGCGACATCGTCGAGGCGGCCGTAATAGTAATTGCCGTGGCTCAGTTCCGTCTCGTGCATCGCGTCGAGCTGCTGTTCATCCAGCCAGTTGACGAACAGGGTCACCGTCGTGCCAAGGGCCGCCTGCAACATCGCCGGAACGGAGCCATAGCGTGCGATATGGGCGGAATAGACCACGTCGAAGCCGGCCAGGGCGCAGCGCTGTACCGGTATCTCCCAAGTTGCGATATGGCCAAACTTGCGGGTCAGCTGCTCCGGCGACTGGTTGGACCCGACCGCCAGGACGGGTGTGCGCCCGGCGGTTTTCGCGGGATCGAAATCGGATACCTGCCCGCCATGCCAGTGATAGGACCGGCCGGGGATGGCGTAGGGGTAGCCGCGGGCGCGGGCGAGGGCGGCTTCACGGTCACTGGTGTCGGGGGCGTAGGCGGACATAAGCCCTTGAATAGCCGACAATCCCGTCCTTGTCATTCATCGCGCTTTGATTAGTGTAGCGGCGCTATGCCATACGGATCCCTACGCGACTTCATCGCCCGCCTTGAAGCGGCAGACCGGCTGGTGCGGGTCGCCGCGCCGGTCTCGCCGGTGTTGGAGATGACGGAGATCCAAACCCGGCTGCTGGCCGAAGGCGGGCCCGCGGTGCTGTTCGAGAATGTCGTGCGCGAAGACGGCGGCGGCTACGACATGCCGGTGCTGGTCAATTTGTTCGGGACGGTGGAACGGGTCGCCTGGGGCATGGACCGTACGCCGGACCAGTTGCGCGAAGTTGGCGAGACCTTGGCTTACCTTCGCCAGCCCGAACCACCGGGCGGCTGGCGCGAGGCGATGGGCATGCTGCCGCTCCTGAAGACCGTGATGGCGATGAAGCCGCGCAGCGTCGGAACGGCGCCGTGCCAGCAGGTGGTGTTGCAGGGCGACGAAATCGATCTTTCGCGCCTGCCGATTCAGACCTGCTGGCCAGGTGAACCGGCGCCGCTCATCACCTGGCCGCTGGTGGTGACCCAGGGTCCCGACCCGAAAGGCAGCCGGTCCGACAATTTCAATCTCGGTATCTACCGCATGCAGGTGACCGGCCGCGACACGACTCTGATGCGCTGGCTGCGGCACCGCGGCGGGGCGCAGC
Source organism: uncultured Rhodospirillaceae bacterium (assembly GCA_913044215.1). GTDB lineage: Bacteria > Pseudomonadota > Alphaproteobacteria > UBA8366. Next base: position 9,258 of record CAJWOT010000050.1, read on the forward strand.
ACCATGCGCGCTGGAAGGCGGAAAAGAGCGACCCCTTGCCCGCCGCCGTGGTGATCGGCGCCGATCCGGGCACGCTCTTGGCAGCGGTGACGCCGGTGCCGGATACTTTGTCGGAATATCAGTTCGCCGGTCTGCTGCGCGGCCAGAAGCTCGATCTGGTGGATTGCAAGACCGTGCCGCTCAAGGTCCCGGCGGAAGCGGAGATTGTGCTCGAAGGTGAGGTCTCGCTTGAGGAGTACGGGGACGAAGGCCCCTATGGCGACCACACCGGCTATTACAATGCGGTCGAGCGCTTTCCCGTCTTCAAGATCAAGGCGGTCACCATGCGGCGCGACCCGATCTACCTCTCGACCTTCACCGGCCGGCCGCCGGACGAACCCTCGGTGCTGGGCGAGGCGCTGAATGAGGTCTTCGTGCCGCTGCTGCAGCAGCAATTCCCGGAGATCGTCGATTTCTGGCTGCCGCCGGAGGGCTGCTCCTACCGCATCGCCATTGTCTCGATGAAGAAAGCCTATCCCGGTCACGCCAAGCGGGTGATGATGGGCGTGTGGTCCTATCTGCGGCAGTTCAGCTACACGAAATGGGTCATCGTCGTCGATGACGATATCGACGCGCGCGACTGGAAGGACGTGATGTGGGCGGTCTCGACCCGCATGGACCCGGCGCGCGACATCACCGTGATCGAGAACACGCCAATCGACTATCTCGACTTCGCCAGCCCGGACAGCGGCCTCGGCTCAAAGATCGGCCTCGACGCGACCAATAAATGGCCGCCCGAGACGAAGCGCGAATGGGGCGAGAAGCTGCGCATGGCGGACGACGTGGTCGCGAAGGTCGACGAAATGTGGGCTGACCTGGGATTGCCCGGCAGCGGCAAAAGCATCTGGAGATAAAGCATGCTGTTCATGGTCATCGAAACCTTCGCGAACAACGATATGATCCCGGCCTACCAGAAGATCAAAGACGGAGGCCGCGTCCTGCCCGAAGGACTGACCTATCACGGCAGCTGGATTGCGGCGGATTTTAGCCGCTGCTTTCAGGTCATGGAATGCGACGACATCGCACTGATCCAGGACTGGGTGCTGTATTGGCGCGATGCCGGCGTCACCTTCGAGATTGTGCCGGTCAGCGCGAGCCAGGACGTACAGGCGCTGGTCGCACCGCATCTTTCGGGCTGAGGTAAACGGTCTCTGCCACCCTTTCTTCAGCGGTGACTTGACCCCAATCCCCGAACCCCTTACGTTCCGCGGCATGGTACCGCACGGGAAAATGACGCTTCTGCGACTTATTCGCCCGGCCGCCTAGCGCGCGCCGGGTCTTCGCGTATCCGCGTTTCCGTTTCCCCCTTCAAGAGCGAACCATGACTGCCACCTCACCCGAATTCCGAATCCCGCGTTTCGTCTCGTCTGCGTTGTACGCGCTTGGCCTGCGACTTAACGGCGGTCGCCGGGCCTAAGCGGCTGCCGGCGGCCGTATCTGCGCCGCGAACCCTTTGAGACATCAGTAGAATTTGGACGCTCCGCGCCCTATAACGGCGCCGGGCAGAGTGGAGAAGACAAATGCCGAAGAAAATGCCGTTTGAGAAGTATCAGCCCTTCGAGCCGATACGCTTGACCGACCGAACCTGGCCCGATGCGGTCATCACCAAGGCGCCGATCTGGTGCAGCGTCGATTTGCGCGACGGTAACCAGGCGCTCATCTCGCCGATGGACAGCGAGCGCAAGAAGCGCATGTTCCTGACCCTGGTCGATATGGGCTTCAAGGAAATCGAGGTTGGGTTCCCGGCGGCCTCGCAGACCGATTTCGACTTCGTGCGCATGCTCATCGAAGAGGATCTGATCCCGGACGACGTGATCATCCAGGTGTTGACCCAGGCGCGCGAGGAATTGATCCGCCGCACCTATGAGTCGCTGGAGGGCGCGAAGCAGGCGATCGTCCATCTCTACAATTCGACCTCGACCTTGCAGCGCCGGGTCGTGTTCGGGCTCGACAAGGACGGCATCACGAAAATCGCCACCGACGGCGCGAAGCTGGTCCGCGAATTGGCGGGGAAGACCGACACCAAGATCATCTACGAGTACTCGCCGGAAAGCTTTACCGGGACCGAGCTCGACTATGCGGTCGAGGTCTGCGAGGCGGTGATGGACGTCTACGAGCCGACGCCGGAGAACAAGATCATTCTCAACCTGCCAGCGACGGTCGAGATGGCGACGCCGAACATCTATGCCGACCAGATCGAATGGTTTCTGCGCAATATCAAGAACCGCGACAGCGTTATTCTCAGCCTGCACCCGCACAATGACCGGGGCACCGGTGTCGCGGCGGCGGAGCTTGGCGTCATGGCCGGCGCGGACCGGGTCGAGGGCACCTTGTTCGGCAATGGCGAGCGGACGGGCAATGTCGACGTCATCTCGCTCGGCATGAACATGTTCAGCCAGGGTGTCGATCCGGAGCTCGACATGTCGGACATGAACTCGTTGGTCCGGGTCGCGGAACATTGCAACCAACTGCCGGTGCATCCGCGCCATCCCTGGGCCGGCGAGCTCGTCTTCACCGCCTTTTCCGGATCGCATCAGGACGCGATCAAGAAGGGTATGGCCGCGATCGGCGACAGCAACAGCGGCATCTGGGAGGTTCCGTACCTGCCGATCGATCCGCAGGATGTCGGCAGCACCTACGAGGCGGTCATCCGCATCAACAGCCAGTCCGGCAAGGGCGGCGTCGCCTATATCCTCGAGCAGGATTACGGCTTCGCGCTGCCGCGTCGGCTGCAGATCGAGTTCAGCCAGGTCATCCAGCGCATCACCGACGACACCGGCGACGAGATCATGTCGGAGGACATCTGGGAATCCTTCAACAAGGAGTATCTCAACGCTACCACGCCGTTCGATTTCGTCGAGCATCGCACCGTGCCGGACACGCACGCATCCGAACGGCGCAACATGACCGCGGTCGTGCGGGTCGACGGGGCGGAGAAGGTGATCTCCGGCAAGGGCAACGGGCCGATCGATTCCTATGTCGATGCGCTGAAGAGCCAGTGCAATGTGGACTTCAAGGTGATCGATTACCGCGAGCGGGCAATCGGCACCGGTGCGGATGCGCAGGCGGTCGCCTATGTGGAGATCGAGACGCCGGAGGGCGCCCTGTTCGGTGTCGGCGAACATGTCAACATCGTCACCGCTTCACTCCGGGCGGTGACCAGCGCGGTCAACCGGGCGATCCGGATGGGCCGCGGCGTTCGAACAGAGGGCAGCGATACAAGCGCGGCCTAGGCAAGAGTCCGGGGCCCGGTTTTTCCGCTATTGTCCACCGGGCCCGGACTTCTCCCCCAGATTTGAGTTCTTAATTCTGACCTTCGGCAGCGAGGGCGGAAAATGCCTCCGCCGCCGGCGACAGCGTGTTCCCTTTCACGAAAATCAGCCCCAGCTCGCGCGAGGATGGCGATGTGAGCGAGACCTACGCCAATTTCCAGCGCGCGCGCCGTAACTTCTTGATCCTGATCGTCGTCGTTGTCGTCGGGTTTTTGGCGATCGAAATTTGGAATTTGTACTTCTACCTGGAACGCCCCCCCGCCGTCCGGTAAGAAGGCGCGGCAACTGCGGTGACGGAGAAAAGCTTCATGAATGGCGACGACGCGCGATCCCTGCTCGACGATCTCATCACGAAAGCCAAGAAACGCGGGGCGGATGCCGCCGACGCGCTGTTGGTGAACAGCACCTCGATCTCGCATGCCGAGCGGCTCGGCCAGACGGAGCGGCTCGAACGGTCCGAGGCACGTGATTTGGGGCTCCGGGTTTTCTTTGGCAAGCAGCAGGCGGTGGTCTCGTCGAACGATTGGCAGGCGGAGACGCTCGATGACCTGGTAGACCGGGCCGTGGCGATGGCGAAGGTCGTGCCGGAAGACCCCTATTGCGGTCTGGCCGATGTCGATCAGCTTTTCACCGGTGATCTGCCCGAATTGGATATTTTCGACAGCACGGAGCCGGCGCCCGAAGCGCTGATCGAGCGGGCGAAGGCCGCCGAGGAAGCGGCGCGCGCGGTAAAGGGGGTCACCAATTCGGAAGGCGCGGAATCGTCCTGGAGCCTCAACGACGTCACGCTTGCGGCGTCGAACGGTTTCTCCGGCGGCTACGAGATTTCGCGCCACGGTGTCGGCGTGTCCGTTATCGCCGGTGAGGGCACCGGGATGGAACGCGATTACGAGTTTTCCAGCACCGTGCATGAAAGCGACCTCGACGACTCGACCGCGGTCGGCAAGGCGGCGGGCGAGCGGGCGGTCAAACGCCTCAGTCCACGCAAGGGTCCGACGCTGAAGGCCCCGGTGGTCTACGACCCGCGTGTCAGCCATGGGCTGATCGGGCATCTCGCCAGCGCCATCAACGGGTCCTCGATTGCGCGCGGGACCAGTTTCCTGAAGGACGCGATGGACACGAAAGTGTTCGCCGACGGCATCACGATCACCGACGATCCGCACCGCAAGCGCGGCCTGCGGTCGAAACCCTTCGATGCGGAGGGCCTGGCCAATCAGTCGATGAGCCTCATCGAAGACGGCGTATTGAAAAGCTGGATTCTCGATCTGCGTTCGGCGCGCCAGCTCGGCTTGACCAGCACAGCGCGGGCGTCGCGGGGCGTTTCGGGGCCGCCCTCGCCGTCCGTGACAAACTTGTATTTGGTCGCGGGGACGGACACGCCGGCGGCGCTGATGTCGGATATCGACAGCGGTTTTTATGTGACGGAGCTGATGGGCTTCGGCATCGACATGGTGACCGGCGACTACAGCCGAGGTGCCGCCGGCTATTGGATCGAGAAGGGCGAGATCGCCTATCCGGTGAGCGAGATGACCGTGGCCGGCAATTTGAAGGATATGTTCCTGAACCTCACGCCGGCGAATGACCTGACCTTCCGCTATGGCACGAACGCGCCGACGGTACGGGTCGACGGCATGACGGTGGCGGGGGAATAGGCGGATGGATCCTTTCGTTCACGACACCAATCCCGCACGGATCGTTTTCGGCGCTGGTAAGGTCGCCGCGCTCGGCGATGAGGTCGAGCGCCTCGGCTGTTCGCGCACCCTGGTGGTCTGTACGCCGGGCCGCACCGCGATGGCGGAAGAATTGAGCGCGTCGCTCGGCGACAAGCGGGTGGCCGTCTGCGCCGAAGCGCGCATGCATGTACCCTTGGAGAACGCGGAGATCGGCCGCGAGGCGGCGCGGGCGCACCAGGCGGACTCGGTCGTGTCGATCGGCGGCGGCTCCGCCATCGGCCTCGGCAAGGCGATCGCGTTGGAATGCGATATCCCGCTGATCTGCGTCGTGACGACTTATTCGGGTTCCGAGATGACGGCGGCCTGCGGCATGGTCGAAGGCGGCCGCAAGATTCACTACGCCTCGCCGCGTATCCGGCCGAAAGCGGTCATCTATGATGCCGAGCTTACCGTCGGGCTTCCGGTTTCGACCGCCGGCCCGAGCGGCTTCAACGCCATCGCGCATGCGGTCGGTTCGCTGTACAGCCAGTCGACCACGCCAATGCTGCGCCTGACCTCGCTAGAAGGCATGCGCGCCATGGCGGGTGCCTTGCCGCGCATCGCCGCCGATCCGGGCGATCTCGCGGCCCGGGGCGAAGCATTGTACGGCGCCTGGCTGTGTGGGATGGCCGCGGGCGGCGGCTCGCGCTCGATCCATCACAAGCTGGCCCACGTGGTCGGCGGGTCGTTCGATATGCCGCATGCGGAAACGCACACGATTCTGCTGCCGCACTCGACCGCCTACAACATGAATCACGAGCCGGAAGCCATGCAGGCGATCGCGGATGCGTTGGGTGCCAAGGAAGCGCCGGAAGGGTTGCATTCCCTGGAGCAGGCGGTCGGAACGCCGACGGCACTCAAGGATATCGGCATGCCCGAAGACGGACTGGATCAGGCGGCTGACGAGGCAATGCAGAAGCCTTACCCCAATCCTCGCCCCCTTGACCGCGCGGCGATCCGCGCCCTGCTTGACAATGCCTGGCACGGCCGGCCCCCGGCGCGCGTCTGACGCAGTCACCAGGCAAAAAAAGGCCCCGCGGTGGTGGGGCCGGTGCGAGGCCGAATGTGGCGTCAGGGTCGATGTGTGCGGATGATCGTATTCGTCTGTAACGACCCGATGACGGGCAGGGGTCAGTTTTGCTAAATTTCGGTCATGGTATCGAAATTGGACCAGCATCCGGAAACCGTCACAGGCCTGCTCGACACGGCAGCTGCTGTTGCGCCCGAGTCGACGGCGTTGATCTATGACGGGGCGACGCTGACCTTTGCCGGTCTGGCGGCGCAGGCGAGGCGGGCGGCGGGCGGATTGGCATCGCTTGGGGTGAAACCGGGCGATCGCGTGGCGTTTTGGCTGCCCAATACGCCTGCCTACGTGACGCTGTATTTCGCCTGTGCCCGCTTGGGGGCGATCGCGACGGCTGTCAACACGCGGTTCCGCGCCAGCGAAGTCGGCGATATCGTCGGCCGGTCCGGCGCGAAAATCCTGGTCCTGTGGCCCGACTTCCGGGGTATCGATTTTCCCAGCATCCTGGCGGATGTCGATCCGGAAGCGTTGAAGCGGGTCAAAACGGTGATCGTCTATTCCGAAAGCGACGAGGCGCCGAAGGTTTCGATCCCGGGCGCGCGGACGGTCGCCTGGGAGCGTGTTGCCCGCCATGCGCGCTTCGATCGCGATTTCAGCACCCCGGAAGCCGGGTGCAACATTTTCACCACGTCGGGCACGACGAAGGCGCCCAAATTTGTGCTGCACAGTCATGCCAGCATCACCCAGCATGCGTTGGAGGTGGCGACGCAGTTCGGTCTGCGTGAGCCGGACACGGTGTCCTATCTTGGTTTGCCCTTCTGCGGCGTGTTCGGATTCTGCCAGGCGATGGCGGCTCTGGCCGCCGGCAGCACCACCCTGCTGGAGAGCGCCTTCGACGCCGAGACCGCGGTGCGCCTCATGGAGCGGCACGGGGTCACCTATTTCAATGGAAGCGACGAGATGATCGACCGCATGATCACGGTGAAAGGGGACCGGAAACCGTTCCGCAAGGTGCAGTCGGCGGGCTTCGCAAACTTCAACTCCGAGCTTGCCGATATCGCGGAGCGGGCCGACGCGGAAGGCCTCAAGCTGACCGGCTTGTGGGGCATGAGCGAACTGCAGGCGCTGGCGGCGCGCCGCGATCCGCTGGATGACGTCTCCGCGCGCAAGGTCCCGGGCGGCAAACTGATTTCGCCGCGCGGCCAGGTGCAGGTACGGGATCCCGAGAGTGGCAAACTGTTAGGTGTCGGCGAGGCCGGCGAGCTCGAGATCGCCGGGCCCAGCCAGATGCTGGAATATTACCTGAACCCGGAAGCGACGGCCGAAGCGGTGACCGAGGACGGGTTCATCCGGACCGGCGATCTCGGCATGCTGGAGCCGGATGGCGGGTTCGAATTCCTGTCGCGCATGGGCGATGTCCTGCGGCTCGGCGGATTTCTGGTGGCGCCGGCGGAAATCGAGGCGGAAGTCCAATCCCATCAGAGTGTCGAAAGCGTGCAGGTCATCGGCGCCGGCAGCGCAGCGGGAAACAAGGCGGTGGCCTTCGTCATTCCAGCCGAAGGCAGCGCCATCGACGAGGCGGCGATCCTGGCGCACTGCGCGCAGCAGCTCGCGCGGTTCAAGGTGCCGGCGCGCGTGATCCCGGTCGACGCCTTCCCGGTCACCGAAAGCGCCAACGGCATCAAGATTCAGCGCGGCAAGCTGCGCACGATGGCGGAGGAGATATTGCGGGAATCGGGTTAAGCGCGCCTATTTCCGCTGTGCGCGCAGCCATTCCTTAACCAGCTTCTATGCCTTGGCCAATTCGGCTGGCTTCATCATCTTGGCGATCCGCCGGACCGAAAACCAGTTCCAGCGGACGGGTTGCCCCGGTTGGCGCGGTTCGGCCAGCACCGTCCATTTGTAGGCCTGGATCAAACTCTTCTCGACCCCGTTGCCGTCGAGATACATGCCAGCGAGACTCGATTGCGCGAAGGTATCACCCTGATCCGCCGCCTTTTGCCACCAATCCATGGCCTTCAGATCCTCTTGTGGGACGCCCTCGCCGCGGCGTTACAGGTGGCCGAGATCGAATTGCGCTTCCGCCATGCCTTGCTCGGCCGCCTTGCGGAACCAATCGGCCGCGGCGGCTGGATTCTTCGGCACGCCGTAGCCGTGCCCATGCAACAGACCCATATAGTATTGCGCCTTCGCATCGCCGGCCTCCGCGTCCGGCGTCAGCTCGCGCAGCGCCGTGGCGAACTCGTTCTTCTTGTAGGCGGCAATGCCCGCGTCGCGCCCGGCGGTTGCGGGGAACGAGACGCTAAGGGCGAGCGTCAGCGCGGCGGCCGTGAGGAGTGCTGATTGCTTCATCGACCGGGCCCCTGTTGTAAGCCAGAGATGAGCAGAAAGTGGAGCGGGTGAGGGGAGTTGAACCCCCGTCTTGAGCTTGGGAAGCTCCTGCTCTACCGTTGAGCTACACCCGCAAACTATTAAAATAAAAAGATTATTTATCTTAATGACAGTACTTCAGTAGAGGCAATGGCCAAAATGATGGACAGTTTCTGCTGGCTCTATTAAAAAGCTAATTGTCATGTCAGACACAGCTAAAATCAAGTTTTCTGTCCGCGGCATCTACGTGCAAAACGGCTCCTACACGCTGCGCTGGCGAAAAAACGGAAAACGACGAGCGGTGAAACTTGGACGCGTTGACACCACAAGTAAGTCCGATGCTGAGAAGAAGGCACTTGAATACCGCAACGGAGAGAGGATCCTCCCCGGGTTCGTATCTCGCGACAACGCCCAGAACATCACATTGCTCGGTGTTTTTCAAGAACTCCGGGATACCGTTGGCGTAGTGAACTGGAAGAATAGCACTCGAGAAAAAAACGAGGAGCTCATCGGCAAAATGCTGCATGAATTCCACGACCGACCGGTAAACAAAATTACCAAATACGACATCCGGCAATGGTACTACAGCAAACGCAACCAGAGCCGACCCACCAGAACCGACAACGCATACCGCGTGCTTCACCGCGTTATGAAACACGCAATACGCCTCGATTTGATAGAGCAAAATCCCTGCATGTTGGGCGCTGACGAACGCTACAAGAAAAGGAAGAGGACGTCGAAACTAGTCCACGAGACTGCCAGTTTGGGTAAGTTTGTCGTCGAGCTTGCCATGGGGGCACCCAAACAAACGAAAAAATCCTACCAAACATCGCGCGACGTCACGTTGCTCTGGCTTTTGACCGGCGTGAGGAAAACAGCACTCGCCAGCCTTAAATGGGAGTCCGTAGACTTTCAGAACCGGTGGTTGGTAATAGAACCGGAATTTAATAAGAAGAGAAAAGGCGATCTAACCACTGATATTATACCCATGGCACGGATCGTCCAGCGGATGATGCAGTCTCGCTATCGCAACCGGGAAATGCTGAGCAAAATTTTGAACGGTCCGAGCCCACTTACTTATGTCTTCCCAGACCGGTACGGAAGGACCCATATAAAATCGCCAGAGAAAACGATTAGTGGTATCTGCGAACGTGCCGACATACCACGTGTCAGCATCAATGACTTACGCCGAACGGTCGCGAACTTCCTTCCGGAGGTCCATGACGATTATGTGCTGAGACAACAATTTACAGGACACAAAGTGTCCGACGTCCATGTCGAACACTACGCGCAAGGCCAAAGTATCAAGCGGCGACGGACGATAGCTCAGGATGTTGCAGACTTTTTATCACGTTGCATGTATGCGGAAGGAGCGGATGGCATCCTTCGTGGGACTGTAGATTTAGCGGCTGATAATAGAACTGAAGTCGATGAGAGATGGGCAGATGAAAACACCCTAGATTGGCTGCTTTACGGGACAGATGATGAAAAGGAAATGGCGCTCGAAAAGTTTGTTTGGGCTGCAAACGGTGACGCCATGTCGAGGGCTTCAGACGAAGCCCCCCTTGAAGAATTCGACCTAGTTGAGAATGGTTACGTCATAGAAGACAGAAGATAGCCGACACCCCGAAATTAATGTTGGGTAACCGAGCAAACCAGCAGTAAAAGACATTCGTTACTATCTCTAAAGATGTGCGCATCTGGGCGGTTGGATATCTGTTGGAACCACACCAGAGTAAGCGCAGTACCAAAGCGATAAAAAAGATGCCATCAAAGTTCTACGTCAGAACTGCGGAAATCGGTTCTAAACATAAAACACAAGCTGCATAACCCCTAGCAGCTACGGCAATAGAGGTGCCCAAGTAACTGCATGAAAAAGGTATTAGTAATGGGAAGGGGGAAGGGACAGAGACGGCTAGAACGACAGCGAGAGACCTTCGACGCTATCGCAGAAGAGGTGCATGTCTGGGCGTTTGTCCATCCACCGGAACCACCGCCAGAGTAAACTCAGTACTAAAATGATGAAAAGATGCCAACGCACATCAATTTTGCAGGACGTTTCAGTATTACCTACTGCAAGTTCAGTGGGTTAAATAAAAAATTCTATTTATATATAGTTAAAAGAGGAATTGAATGTCTAAAAATACGAAACCATTAAACCCAACAGGAGAATTAACTTTGCGTACTTTGGCAATGCCAGCGGACGCGAACCCAGCAGGGGATATATTTGGTGGTTGGGTGTTATCACAAATGGATATCGCTGCGGGTATATGCGCCGCGAATGAAGCTAAATGTAGAGTTGCTACAGTTGGAATTGAAGCAATGTCATTCCTCAAGCCAGTGTATGTTGGGGATGTTCTATGTATTTATTCATTTGTTAAACAAACAGGTAAAACCTCTATTAGTATTTCATTAGAAGCGTGGGCATTAAGGGATAGAATTGGAGAGAAATTGAAGGTTACAAGCGGAATTTTTACTTTTGTGGCTCTCGATGAAAACGGAAAACCAAAGCCGCTATGAAGCCGGCTTTTTCATAAATTATAAGCGAAGGCGTAG
>CAJWOT010000051.1 GCA_913044215.1 uncultured Rhodospirillaceae bacterium
CCAACATCATCGACCGCAACGTAACGCGCGATGTCGAGGGTCCCGGTTTCCGGATCGATCTCGACCTCGGCAACATGGCAGCCATTCGGGAAGTTCGGCGCCGGCGGGCGCCAGGACGCCCATTCGTTCAAGCCGACATCCATACCCGGTGGCGCGGTCATGAAGTTCGACAGCAGCTTTGCGCACTCGGTCAGGGTGATGGTCCGATCCGTACCGACAACGGTAAAGGTGCCGCCGGCGAACTCGAGGTCATCCTCCGCCGCCTCCAACTGATGCGACGCCATGCGGCGCGCCTTGTCGACTACCTTGTCTGCGGCCAGCAGCAGCGAGGAGCCGCCAACGCTGGTCGAACGCGACCCGAAGGTGCCCGTGCCCGCCATGCCGCCGGTGGTATCGCCCTGCTGATAGCGGATTTGCTCGAACTCGAGTCCCAGCTTGTCCGCCAGCATCTGCCGGAACACGGTCTCGTGCCCCTGACCGTGATTGTGCGTGCCCATGACCACGGTGACCGTGCCGGAGGGATCGAAGCGGATCTCCGCCCATTCCGGGAACCCGCCCGCCGCCTGCTCGATGACGTTGGAGATGCCGATGCCGCGTAGCTTGCCGGCGGCCTTCGACGCATCCTGTCGGGCGGCGAACCCGTCATAGCCGATCATATCGAGCGCGGTATCCATGTTCTTCTCGAACTGGCCGGAATCGTAGTTGAAGACGAGGCCGGTCTGGAACGGGATCGCGGATTCCGGAATGTAGTTCCGCCGCCGCAGTTCCGCCGGATCGATGTTTAGCTCCGCCGCCGCCGTGTCGATTGCCCGTTCCAGTACATAGGCCGCTTCCGGCCGACCGGCGCCGCGATAGGGACCGGTAGAGGGGGTGTTGCTGAACACGCCGGTGACATGAGTGTAGATCGCCGGTGTCGTGTAGGTGCCGGCCAGCGTGCCGAGATTGTTGGTCGAGGAGTGCGGGCCGAACATGGTGAGATAGGCGCCGAGATTGGCGGTCGTCGTCACCCGGAAGGCCAAGAATGCGCCGTCCGCGTCCAGCGCCAGTTCGACCTTGGAGCGGTTGTCGCGCGCCTGGTCGTCGACAAGGAAATGTTCGGTCCGGTCGCCGGTCCACTTTACCGGACGGTCGAGATCCTTTGCCGCATGCATGCTGAGCAGATTTTCGCAATACGGGCCGCTGCGCATGCCGAAGGCACCGCCCATATCCTCGCTGACGACGCGCAGCCGGTTCTGCGGCACATGCAGCATGGGTTCGGCGATGGCTTGGCGCACCAGATGCGGACCCTGCGTGCCGGTGTAGAGCGTGAAGCTTTCGTTGAACTTGTCGTACTCGCCGATGCAAGTGCGCGGTTCCATCGGCGCGACCGCGACTCGGCTGATATCGATGTCGAGCGTGGTGACGTGATCCGCGCTCTGGATCGCGTTCTCGACGGCGGCGCTGTCTCCCTGTTCGAACACGAAACAGACATTGTCCGGCACCTCGTCCCAAACGGCGGGCGCGCCGTCGCGGACCGTGTCTTCGGTGGCCGTGACAGAGGGCAGGGGCTCGTAGTCGACCGCGATCAGTTCGGCCGCGTCGCGCGCCTGGGCGTGGCTCTCGGCGACGACGAAGGCGACATAGTCGCCGACATAGCGCACCCGGTCCTGACGCAGCGGCCGGTTGGGCGGGGTAAACATCGGCGAGCCGTCCGCTTTTTCACGCGCGACGAGGCACGGCACGCTGCCATACTCGGCCATGTCATCACCGGTATAGACGCGCAATACGCCGGGCGCAGCCAGCGCGTCCGCCGTATCGATGGACAGGATCCTGGCATGCGCGTGCGGTGACCGGACGACATAGCCATAGGCCTGGCCGGGACGGTTCTGATCGTCCGAATATCGGCCGCCGCCGCGCAGCAATCGCGGATCCTCCCACCGTGGCACGCCTTGGCCGACACCGAATTTCGTCATTTTTTCTCCCGGCGGACCGCACCGCACTCAAATTTTATGTCCGGATGAACTGCTGCGCGGATCATAGCCTGATGGCCTATAGTTTGCGCAGCACGAATTTTACGGTCGGTGACATTGGACCCTTTGCTGATCCCCTATGGCGTTGCGTCCCTCACCCCGGCGCAGGTGAGTGTCCAGGACGGAGCGGTCCGGTGTCCGGCGCCTTACATATCTATCGACCCGGGAAAGCGGGACATCCTGCGGCTGAACGGCGACCAATACGATTTCCCCGAAGCGCCGGATTTGCGGGCGATGACGGACGCACACGCGCAGTTGGACTTTCTGCACGATCATCTCCGTCATCATTGTGACCTCTGGGCACGGCCTCCGAAGCTGCTTCTGGAACAATACTTTGCCTTCATCTCGGCGCAGGTGACGGCCAACAACGCGACATTGGCGGCGAAACTCGCTCCCTACGGATCACTGTTCGCGGTGCCCGACTGGGCGCTGTCCGCGCCGCGCCCCTTGCCGCGCGCGCAGATCATGGCCGGAGAGACCTATTGGCCGGTTGATTTCGCCTTTTGGCTTGGAGATCGCGTTCTGGCGGTGATCCTGCAAGGGGCGGAAACAACGACACAAGCTGATCGAGTGCGGCTGCGCGCGCTTTCCCGCATCGAGGTTGTTGTGATCCAAACTGCCGAGCTGGCGCGGGACGGTGTCGATGTTTTGTGCCGATCTTTGCCCACGCTCTTTCAGTCCTTCTGGGAAGGCGAGACCCTGCCGTCCAGTCCATTCAAGGGCACGTCGTTGGACGATATCGTGCGCGAATAGCGTTAAATGTCCGCTTCCATTACGTAGAGCCCGCCGACATGCCGGTCGATGGCGTAGACGATCGCATTCTCGTCCACATAGACGTCGTTGATCTGGATGGCGCCGGTCGGCGCGCCGTTCGGCGCGGCGGGGACGAAGGAGGCGATCTCCTGCGGCTGGAACGGGTTCGACGTGTCATAGGCGCGGACGCCGCCATTGAAGAACGTGGCGAAGATGACTGTGTCCGACCGGAAGGCGGGACCGGGCCGGTTCTCATGTACATTGTGCGAGCCATAGCGGCCGCCGCGCCGGCCGTGATCTTCAACCGGCGGCATGGGGAAGGTGCTGATCGGGACCGGGTTGGTTTCGTCACGGATATCGACGACCCAGGTCAGCTTGGGCCAATCCGCGCCGTTTTCGCGCACGCATTCGTCGGCGACGATCAGCAGATCGCGGGACAGCAGCGGCAGTGCCGTGTGACAGAAGCCGGGATAGGGCGGGTGCGGGTTCCAGTTCGCAATCAGCCTCGGCTTGGCCATGTCCGATATGTCGAGGATCGCCGTACCGCCATCCAGGCAGCCGAGATAGGCGCGGTCCGGCCGGTCCGGAAAGACATTGGTGTTGTGCATGCGGAAGCCGGAATCGAATTGCGGATGGCGTGGGGGCAGCGGCGTGTCCTCGCCCTCCATCGTGCCGGGATACCACCAGCGGCCGACTTCCTGCGGTTTCGCCGGATCGCGTACATCGATGATCGTGTAGATCTGGTCGTCCTTGGGGTTGTGCGGGGTGAAGTCCGCCGCCCCGCTGGTGCAGTGGATGTATTCACCGTCGACGAACCACAGCGCGTGCACGCCGCGCGAATGCGGGCCGCTTCGGTCGAAGAAGGAAATTGATCGTGGGTTCTCCGGATCGGCAATGTCGAACAGTTCGACCCCGGCGGGTTGCTCGCCATGCACGGCGGTCTGGTAGGCGACGGCCAGGATGTCGCCCGTGACCTCCAGCGAGTTGGAGCGCACCCGGTTGTGCGGCAGCTGGGTCTGGCAAATCAGCTTGGGCTGCCGCGGATCGCTGACATCGACGCCGGTGAAGTTGGTCGGCGCGGATTCATGCGCGATCCACAGGATTCGCCGGCCGTCGCCGGCGATCTGCAGCGAGATACCTTCGCCGCCATTGCCGAAGCCGTTCAGGGTGTCGTGCGCAATCAGCCGCATGTTGAAGGCTTCGTGCTTGCTCATGATCGCGCTCCCGCTCTAGGCTCCATGCATGATTCCCGTTTCGATCATTACAGGTTTCCTCGGCAGCGGAAAGACGACCTTGTTGAACCACCTCGTCCGCCAGCCGAGGATGGGCGACACGGCGGTGATCGTGAACGAGTTCGGCGAGATCGGGATCGACCATCTGCTGATCGAGCAGGCCTTCGAGGACACCGTGCTGCTGGAGAATGGCTGCATTTGCTGCTCGATCCGCGGCGACCTGGTAGACACCCTGACCGACCTCAAACGCAAGGTAGGGCAGGGCGAGCTGCCGCCCTTTGCGCGGGCCGTTGTCGAGACCACGGGATTGGCAGATCCGGCACCGATCCTGCAGACCTTGATCTCCGAAGACCGGTTGCGGCGGGATTACGCGCTCGACCGGATCGTCTCCACCGTCGATGCGGTGAACGCGCCGGGCCAGCTCGAGACATTCGGCGAGGCGGTGAAGCAGGTGGCCGTGGCGGACAGCCTGCTGATCACCAAGTCGGATCTCGCAAACGGCGGTGTCAGCGCATTGCAGCACCGCCTCGGTGAGATCAATGCGAATGCCCCGATCGCGGCGATCGAACATGGCAAAGCCGACCCTTCAGTCCTGTTCTCCGGGACGACGGCGCAACGCGAATTCAGCGACTGGTTCGATCACGCGCACGACCATCACCACGATGCGGAGAGCGGCATCAATTCGTTCGCCATTGTGATCGACGATCCGCTGCCTTGGGCGGCGGTAAAGGCCTGGCTCGAAACCGTCGCGTCGTTGCGCGGCTGCGATCTGCTCCGGGTCAAAGGCTTGCTGAACATATCGGGCCGGAGCGGTCCGGTCGTCGTGCACGGCGTACAGCATGTCTTCCACACCCCGGTCGAGCTGCGCGAATGGCCGGACGCGGCGCGGACGACGCGGATCGTATTCATCACCAGGGGACTGGAGCGGACGGCCCTGGAAAACGCACTTTTTACCTATGTCGCTGAGGCGGCGTAACGCAAACAATGGACAAGGAAAAACATAATGGTTGAAACGGCGGTCTTCGAGGCGGGGAACTACCGCTATGTGCGCGGACCCTTCCAATATTCCGGTGGCGTCGCGGCGCAGCCCGGCTACGCCATCGAACGGGTCCGCTTCGCCAAGCGGCCGAACATGGTCGAGGGGTTCAAGGCGATCGAGGCGCATCTGACCGCGCGCGGCCGGCCGTTCACCAGCTTCTGCGCCTGCGAGCTGCGCTCGCCAGCGCCCTTCACCGAGCAGGGCTTCATCGACTTCAACCGGGTCTATGTCGGGACCTTGGAACGCTGGGGCATTTTCAAGGATGAGGAAAACCCGGTCGCCCGATCCAACGTCTGTCCCGAACTGGATGGCCCAACCGAACCATCATTCGAGTCCTTCTGCTACACGGTCCCTGCGGACAGCGTGGCGCCGGGCCGCGCCGACCCCAGCTTCCATATTGCCGGATCCGGCGAGGCGCCGGAAGGCCCTGGCGGCTACGAGAAGCGCATCATCCGGCTGGGCGATACTTCGGACAGTGCGATGCTGGAAAAGGCTCTTTATGTGCTGGGGGCGATGGAGACGCGCATGAAAGCGCTTGGTGTCGGTTGGGCACAAGCGACGGCCACCCAGGTCTACACGATCCGCGACCTCTACCCGTTCCTGGCTGACGAGATCGTCTCCCGCGGCGCATCCCCCGCCGGTCTCACCTGGTACTACGCCCGCCCGCCCGTTGAGGGGCTGGAATACGAGATGGACGTCCGCGGGGTGCCGGTGGAGATCGTGATCTGACGGCGATGCCATGAAGATCGGCCTTCTCCTGAGCCAGCATGCGCGCCGGGTCCCGGACAAGTCGGCGATCGTTTATGGCGACGAAGTTCTGACGTTCGAGGCGCTCGACCGGCAGAGCAACCGGATGGCGAACGCGCTGCTGGCTGAAGGGTTGAAACCGGGCGACCGGGTGATCCTCTATGTCGGCAATTCGGTGGCGCTGGTTGTCGCCGTCGCGGCACTGTGGAAGGCGGGTGCGCTGCCGATCCCGATCACAACCTGGACCGTCGGGCCCGAACTGGCGTTCCTGGTTTCCGACGCCAAGCCCTTCGCGGTCCTCTATGGACCAGAGCAACTGGACGCGGTGCAGACCGCGAACCTGCCGGACGGTGTCCTGCACATCATGACGGAGCCGGCCGGTCATGCGGTCGATCTCGGTACGTTGACCGAAACCGGTGATGACACGCCGCCGCCCGCCCTGCCGCCGGAGCCGGATGATGCGATGATCGGTTACACCTCGGGCACGACCGGCAACCCGAAAGGCTCGATCCTCACCCACTCGAACCTGATCACGACGCAGCTGATGACATCGGCTGTCACGGGGGCACGGGGCGAAGACAGCTACATGATCATGACACCGATCGCCCATCGGGTCGGCATGTCGCGGCTCGTGACCTGTTTTTCCTTGGGGGCAACGGTGGTCGTCATGCCGCGGTTTGATCCGGCGGATGCGATTGAGCTTATCGAGCAGCACCGGATCAATATCATTTCGCTGGTCCCGACGGTGGCGCGGCTTTTGCTGGAGCGGATCGAAGCGGCAGGTTCGAAATGTGAGAGCTTGCGGCTGATCACGGCGACGGGGGAGGCATTTCCGGAGGCGCTGAAGGTGCGCCTGTCGAAGGCGCTGCCGCATGTGGGGCTTTGGGTCTTCTACGGGATGACCGAGGGCGGCGTTCCCGCGGCGATCAGCCCGGAGGAACAGAAACGCAAGCCCGG
This sequence comes from uncultured Rhodospirillaceae bacterium, assembly GCA_913044215.1. GTDB lineage: Bacteria > Pseudomonadota > Alphaproteobacteria > UBA8366. Next base: position 6,738 of record CAJWOT010000051.1, read on the forward strand.
TTCCGTCGGTCTGCCGATCGCCGGGGTCGAAGTCCGCCTTGTCGATGAGAGCGGCCAAGAGGTGCCGGCCGGCGAGTCCGGTGAGGTCTGGTTGCGCAGCGGGCTGCCGGGCCGGGTCATGGTGTCGCGGGAATATTTCAATCGGCCCAAGGCTAACCGCGATGCTTATCGGGATGGCTGGTTCCGCACCGGCGATCTCGGCCGCTTCGACGAAGACGGCTATCTCTATCTCGTCGACCGGGTGAAGGACATGATCCTGTCCGGTGGGCTGAACATCTATTCCCGGGAAGTCGAAAACGCGCTGGAAGCTGCCCCACCGGTGCGCGAGGTCGCGGTCGTCGCCGGTCCGGATGACGAGTACGGCGAATGCGTCGTTGCCTATGTGGCGCTGAAACCGGAATCGGCGGCGACAACGGAAGGTTTGATCGACCATTGCCGTGATCGAATCGCCAGCTACAAGAAACCGAAGCATGTGATTTTCGTGGATGCCTTGCCGCGCAACGCGAACGGCAAGATCGTCAAAACCGAACTGCGCGAACGGGCCGCGCAGGACATCATCGAGCAAAAGAAAGAGTGAGCATGAGCGAGCAGAAACCGCGCGGCCTGTATTATGAGGATTTCGAGATCGGCGAAAGGCTGCTGACGCCGCGGCGCACCATTACGCAGACCGATATCGTCAATTACGCCTGCCTGTCCGGCGACTTCAACGCGCCGCATGTGGACTGGGAATTCTGCAAGACACAGCCCTATGGCGAGCCTATCGCGCACGGCCCGTTGGTCTTCGGCATCGCCTCGGGCTTGGCGTGCCAGACGGGCATGAACGATGGCACGGTGGTGGCGTTTCTCGGTCTCGACAATTGGCGCATCCATCTGCCGGTGAAGCATGGCGACACGATCCATATGGCGGTGACGCCGACTGAGAAGCGCCTGACCAGAAAGGGCGACCGCGGGATAGTTACCGTCCGGCGCGAGATCCTGAACCAGCGCGACGAGATCGTGCAGTCGATGGACACGACCTCAATGTATCTGCGGCGGCCGGAGGCCAGCTAGGCGTCGCTATTCCGGGTCGGCGTAGTCGATCTTGCCAGCGAAATCCATCAGCGCCGGGGTGATCGGTTCTTCGGCTTCCTCCATGACATGCGCGGCCAGTCCGGCGGCGCGGCTGACCGTGGCGGCGCCGCGCATGGCTTCGACGGGGAAGTCGATCTCGCACAGTAGGGCGCCGAGCGCGGCCGTCGCGTTGATCGTGAAGTGGCGGCCGGAGGCGTCGTCGAGCGCCTGGCCCAGCGTGTGCAGCAGCGCGATGTAGTCACCTGTGACACCGGCGTTGCGGGCGATCTCGAACAGCCGCTCGGAGCGCGGATCGGTCGGGTGGTAGTAGGGATGGCCGAAGCCCGGCAGGAAGCGTTTCTCCGCCTTTGCCTTGGCAACGGTATCGGCGGCCCAGACCGCCTTGTCGCCCGCATACGCCATACCGTCCTCCAGGATCGCCCCGGCGCCGGCGATGGAGCCGACGAACTTGTCGCCGACCATCAGGATCCCGGCGGCGATCCCGGCCTGCGGACTGGCGGGCAGGGAGTCGCCGACCAGCCGGGCTGTCAGCGCCGTGGGCGTCAGCCCGTGATCCATCAAAATCACCATCGAGGCGTCGAACACCTTGTGCTGCATCGCGTCTGGCTGACGGCCGGTGACGATGAAGTAGAAGGCTTCCGCGAAGCTCATCTCGCCGACGATTTCTTCAAGGACGTTGCGACCGCGAATGCGCAGCCGCTCGGTATCGGAGGTCGGCGTGCCGATCCGGGTGGTTGGGGACAGTCTGTCTTTGGCCATGGTGGTTTCCCTATGTGGCCAGCGTGCGGTTGTGCGCCGCCCAGGCTTCGATTTCGCTTTCCTCCAGCCCCAGCCGGCGTAAGACCGCTTCGCCCTGTTCGTTGAAGTCCGGCGGCGGTTTCAGCGGCTGGTCGTCCCGCGAACCGTCGAAGGTCACGGGCCGGCGGATGGCGGTATAGGTGCCGTGCTCCGGGTGGGTTATCTCCGCGAAGGTGCCGAGATGTTTTACCTGCGGATCGTCATACACGTCCGGCAGGCTGTTCACCGGGCCGAAGGGCACATTCTCTGCCGCCATCCGTTCGGCCCAGTAGTCTTGTGGCCGGGTGGCGGCGGTTTTCTGGAACTCCGTCGCCAATTCCAGATAGTTGTCGATCCTTTTGGTGCGGTCGTCGAAGCGCGGGTCGGTGCCCAGATCGGTGCGGCCGAAAGCACGCTGCATCGCCTGCCAGAACTTTTCCTGTGACGACATGTGAATGGCCAGCGCTTTTCCGTCCGCGCAGCGCACCGCATAGGATTGCGAGGCGGAAACCCGCATCAGCGGGCCGGGCTCGACGCCGGCCAGCTGCGCATTTAGGAACGGGTCGGGAATGAACGCAATGGCCGATTCCATCATATTGACCTCGACCCGGCGCGCCCGGCCGGTCCGCTCACGCTCGAACAGTGCGCCCAGAACGCCGTAGCAGGCGTTGTAGCCGGTCATATTGTCGGCGATGGTCGGACCGGTGAGTTGCGCGTCGTCACCGGCCAGAAACATGCTGGTGATGCCGCTGAGCCCTTGCGCCACAGCGTCGTAGGCGGGCCGGTCCTTGTAGGGACCGTCCTCGCCGAAGCCGGTGATCGAGCAGGCAATCAGCCGTGGGTTTGTCTCCCGAAGTACCTCGATGCCGAGGCCGAGCCGCTCCATTACTCCGGGTCGAAAGTTCTCGATCAGCACGTCGGATTCCGCGACAAGCTTCAGGTAGATGTCACGGCCCTGATCGTCACGAAGGTCAAGTGCGAGGCTTTCCTTGTTGCGGTTGTAGGCACGAAAATGCGGGCTGTAATCGTCGCCCCTGAAGACACGGAACGGGTCGCCGCCATTCGGGTGTTCGACCTTGACGATCGAGGCGCCGAGATCGCCCAGCAGGCAGCCGGCGAGCGAGCCCGTGATGATGGTTGTCGATTCGAGAACGCGTATTTCGTCCAACAGGCTTGGCATGCGCTTTCTCCGCTCACCCGTATTCGTTCAGGACATGCCGGGCCAGCGCCATCCGCAGCACTTCCTCCGGACCTTCGGTGATCATCATCGAGCGCATGTCGCGCCACAGTTTTTCGATCGGGAAATCCGTGGTCAGCCCCATGCCACCGAAGATCTGCATACAGCGGTCGGCGGCTTCGAATCCCTTGCGGTCGCCGAGAAACTTGCAGAGATAGGAATCGTAGCGGATGTCTTCGCCGGCGTCGTAACGAGCCGCGGTCTTGTAGATTAGAGGCCGCATCGTTTGCAGGTCGGCGTAAGTGTCGACGAGTGGCCATTGGATCGCCTGCCGTTCCGCCAACGGCTTGCCGAAGGTGACGCGCTGCTTGGCGTATTCCGCGCCGAGTTCCAGGCACCGCTCCATGACACCGAGCGCGAGTGCGCCGTGCCGGATGCGGCCGAAGGTAATCCAGGTCTGAGCGATCTTGAAGCCGCCACCCTCTTCGCCGACGATGTTCTCGACCGGGACCCGCACATCGGTGAAGGCGATCTCGCACGGCCGGTCGTCCATCATGGTTTCCTGCCGGCGCAGTACCTCGACCCCCGGCGTATCCGCATCGACCAGGATGCAGGAGATGCCGCCGCGCGCGCCCTTGTCCTTGTCGGTGACGCAGATGCACTGGATGAAATCCGCCTTGTCGCCGTTTGTGATGAAGCGCTTCATCCCGTTGATCACATAGTGGTCGCCGTCGCGTACCGCGGTGGTTCGGATCGCGGCGGGGTCTCCGCCAGCGTCGGGTTCCGTTTGGGCGATGGTCGGCAGTTTCTCGCCTCGGATGACTGGCCAGAGATACTTCTCCTTTTGGTCTTCGCGCAGGAACTGCAGCAGGATCGGGCTAATATCATGCCCGAAGATCCAGGCCTTGCGGCGCGGGAAGGCGATGGTGCGGCCGGATTCTTCCCAGACGATGACGCGGGCCAGCAGCCCCATCCCCATGCCGCCATACGCCTCTGGCACGTCGATCTGCCAGATACCGAGCTCGCGGGCGCGGGCTTCCCATTTCTCGCGGTACTCCGGTTTTAGTTCCGGTCCCTCATAGGCGTCGCGTTCGTGCGGGATGATCTCGTCATACATGAAGCGCCGCAGGGTCTGCTGCAGCATGCGCAGTTCTTCGGGAAGCTCGTAATCCATCCTGTCTACTCTGTCCGTTTGCCTTTCGCTTCGCCGCCCATGCCGGCGATCAGTTCGGCCGCGTTCTTACCCTGCGGCGCGATTTCGAAGACTTCGTCGATGCTGGCATAGTCCTGGTAGCCCATGCGCGCCAGCGGCCGAAGCCGCGCGACGTCGATTTTGCCGTCCGGCGTGAACGCACCGTCATCGATATGGACGCCGACCACCTGGCCGACGACCACATGGGTGGTGTTCGTCGCCGCGTAGCCGGGCAAAATCAGCGTCGTGTAGAATTTGCATTCCAGATGCACCGGCGACTCGGCAACCCGGGGCGGTTTCACAAATTGCGGTTCAGCCGGTGTCAGGCCGAGGGCTTCCAGCTCATTGACGTCCGGATCGGAAATCTCCGCACTTCGCGCCACGGCGTCGCGCAGATCGTACGTCGCCATGTTGCAGACGAATTCCCCGGTTTCGATGATATTGCTGACCGTGTCCTTGCGGGTCACGGCGCCGACCTTGTGGCTCGCCGAAAACATCACATAGGGCGGGTCATAGCCCAGATTGTTGAACTGGCTGAACGGTGCCAGATTGACGTTTCCGTGGCGGTCGAGCGTGGTGATCCAGCCGATCGGCCGCGGTACGACGATCGATTTGTACGGATTGTACGGCAATCCATGGTCGTTTTTTTCGGTGCTGTAATACATTTCGTCCGTGACCCGCCCCCTGGAAGGCTCATTGTACCGGTGCACGGCGCGCCTGGCGAATTTGTGCCGTCTAATGCTTTTGACTCGCCATTGCGGTGTTGGTCCGTACTCTAATGGGCAACGCAGCAAAGGAGGCTTGGCAATGGAATTTGATTATGAATGCGTAAGACTGAAGCAGCATGACGGCATCTCGTGGCTCTACATGCACCGGCCCGAGAAGAAGAACGCCATGAGCCCGCAGCTGCATTACGAAATGGACGAGGCGCTGCAGCGCCTGGAAGCGGACCCGGAGACGAAGCTTGTCGTCCTGACGGGCTCGGGTGGCAATTTCAGCGCGGGCCAGGATCTGAAAAAGTTCTTCCGCGAGCTGGAGGACAAGCCGGCCGAATCGAAAAAGGCGCAGGAAGCGGCGAACCGCTGGCGCTTCGAGCGCCTGTGGAACTTCGACAAGCCGACCATCGCCATGATCCATGGCTTCTGTGTCGGCGGTGCGTTCATGCAGCTATTGTCGACGGACTTCGCGGTAGCTGCGGACAACGCCACCTTCTCGCTGAGCGAGGTCAATTGGGGCATCCTGCCGGGCGCGCTGGTCGCCAAGATGGTCGCGGACGCATGCCTGCCGCGCCGCGCGCTCTATTACTCCTGCACCGGCGAGGCGTTCGATGGCCATGAGGCGGAGCGTATTGGCCTCGTCGACAAGGTGGTGCCGCTCGACGATCTGGAGACCGAAGTCGAAAAGCTCGCCGACGTGCTGCTGAAGAAAAGCCCGGCGGTGCTTCGCGCGACCAAGCAGGCGGTGCGCCAGGTGCGCACCATGGACCACGCGCAGGCATTCGATTACCTGATGGAGAAAAACATGGCGATCCGCTACCACGATGCTCGGTTCAACATGCAAAGCTCCTATCACGAGGGTCTGAAACAGTTCCTCGACGAGAAAAGCTACCGCCCGGTCTACGAGTCGTTCGAGCCGGTTCCGCAGATCACTGACCAGCGCGAAGACGCGGACTAAGCGTATCGATTACTCGGGCAGGCTGTTCTTGATAGCGCGTTCGGTCAGGTTCACCAGCAGCCGGGCCTTGTAGGCGTTGTCGGAGAGGGGCAGGGCGCCTTCCACCGTCAATCCGGCCGCGGCCTCAATCGCTGTGTCCGACAGGCCGTCGGCCAATAGCGCCGCTTCGGTCCGGGTCGCCCGGACCGGCAGCGGTGCGACCGCGCCGAGCGATATTCGGGCCGCGGCGAGTTTCGGCCCGTCCCAGCTTAGGTTGACGGCGACCGAGGCATCGGCGAAATCGCCGTCCCAGCCCGCGACCTTTTCGAATCGTTGTGAGACGGGGACGTGGTCGCGTGGAATTTCAATGGCGCGGATGATTTCGTTTTCCGCAACCCGTGTCTTGCCCGACCAGATGTAGAAGTCCTGCATCGGGATGCGGCGTTCGCCGCCCGCGCCCGCGACCACCACAACCGCATCCAGCGCGGTCAGGATGGGCGCGGCGTCGGCGACACAGGGCGCGGCGCAGCGGCCGGCGCCCAGGATCGAATGGTGCCGGTTGTCGCCGAGCACCGCGTAGCACGGACAGGTCATGCCGCCCGCCTTGTAGCACTGGGCGCCGCTGCGGAAGAACCAGCAGCGCTTCTCCTGGCTCAGATCGCCGGCGATGGTCGCGACGTTACGGATCTGCGCGGTGGCGATCCTGGAGAGGCCTTCGGTCAGCATGGGGTGGATCGCGCGGATATCGTCACGCTCCGTGATTTCGGCGATCGTCGTTGCGGCACCGACGATGACCTTGTCCGCCGCAATTGCGATGCCGCGCAGTTCTTCGAGGTCGGCGATATCTACCAGCGTGTCGGCATCGTAGACGCCCTGTCGCAAGCCGACCTGCAGATCGGTGCCGCCGGCCATGACTTTCGCCTTCCGGTCCTGTGCCGCAAGCGCGCGCAGGGCCTCTTGCAAATTTTTCGGCCGAATATAGTCGTACTCTGTCTTGGCTGCAGGTTTGCGGCCCAACTTGCCGCCGAGTTTGCGCAGGCCCGGATACAGGATGGCCGGATACAGCGCGCGCGCCGAGGCCACCTCCAGATTGTAGGGCCGCTTCCACGGTTTTAGATCGGGTGACGGTTTGACGGCAGTCGCCTGCAGGATATCGGATGCCTTGATCGGCAGCTTGCGGAACCGTGTTCCCGTCGCCTGGGCGAGGGCGTTCGCGATCGCGGCCGGCGTCGGGTTGATGGAGTGCTCGCCGCCCGCCTTCGCGCCGTAGGGCCCGGTCGGATCGTCGGTCTCGATGAAGGCGATGTCGATCTCCGGCGTGTCCTGGATACGTGGCGCCTTGTAGGTGATGAGCGACGCGTTCACCGGTACCCCGTCGTTGAAGACCAGCTCTTCGCGCAACGCCATGCCGATGCCCTGTACGATACCGCCCTGCATCTGTCCTTCGAGCGCGAGAGGGTTTATGACCCGGCCGATGTCCTGGACGACGACGATCTTATGCACGGTGACCTGTCCTGTCGCCGGATCGACTTCGAGTTCGACCGCTTGCGCACCGAAGCCATAGGTCGCCGCGTAGTGGCCATAACCGGTCTTCGGGTCGGGCCGCGGGATGTCGATATCGTACCGGTCCTCGACCCGGAATGGACCCTCCAGTGCCGCGATCTCCGCCAGGGTGAGCCGGCGTGCATTGTCGTCTTTGTAGCTGGCGATCCCGTCCGTGAAATCGATTTCGTCGGCCGGCACGTCCCAATGGCTGGCGAGACGGGACGCGATCTCGGCACGGAAGCTCTTGGCCGTTTTGATCGCCGCGTTGCCGCTGACGAAGGTGACCCGCGACGCGGCGCTGCCGAGGTCGGGCGGCGTCTCGTCGGTGTCCATGTGCAAGACGTCGATGACATCGGCGTCGAGGCCCAGCTCTTCGGCGACGAACTGGCCCATGACGGTGTTCTGCGAGGTGCCGCAATCCGCCGACTGGGTGCCGACCTTGAGCCGGCCGTCTTCCAGCAGGTCGATCGACACGCAGGCGAAATTGCCCTCCGCATACAGCACGCCGACGCTGGGGTTGATCATCGCGGCGAAACCGATACCCCGGTTGGGCGGCATCGCGTCTTTCTTCTCCGCCCAGCCGATACGGCGCCCGGCCTCTTCCAGGCATTCCGCCAGCGCGCAGGTGCCGATCTCCCAGCCCTGCGGCGTGCGGTCGCCCGGCCGGTTGGCTATCTCGATACGATATTCCAGCTTGTCCTTGCCGAGGCGTTCGGCGATCTCGTCGATTTGCGTCTCTATGGCCCAGATGATCTGCGGTGAGCCCATACCGCGATAGGAGCCGCCGGACACCTTGTTGGTGTGGACGAGTTTGCCGTCGAAACCGGCTGCCCCGACACGGTAGAGATTGCAGGTGCGCTGCCGCACCGCGGAGATGTAGGCCGGCCCCATATGGGTATAGGCGCCGTTATCGACCCAGAATTCGGTGTGCCGCCCCAGGATCGTGCCGTCCGCCGCGACCGCAGACCGGACCCGCATCTTCTTGGCGTGGTCCGATTTCCCGCTGAGGAACTCCTCCTGCCGGTTCAGCAGGATCTTCACGGGCCGCCCGGTCGTTATCGACAGGAAGGCGGCGATCGCGATGGGTTCCGGGGATTGCGATTTGCCACCGAACCCGCCGCCGATCACGACGGACTTTGCGTGGACCTTTTCCAGCGGCAGATCCATCACGTGTGCGATTTCCTTGCGCACGAAGAATGGCGCCTGCGACGGCGCCCACAGGGTCAGGTCGCCGGTTTCCGTATCGTAGTCCGCCAGGACGCCGTTCGTCTCCAGGCAGATCGGTGCAACGATACCATGCTCGAAGGTCGCGTCGAATATATGCGCCGCGTCGCCAAAAGCCTGTTCGACGCCGTCGAAGTCCGCGATGCTTTCCTGCGCGACATTGCGCGGCAGGTCAGACTTTTCGTGGATCGCCGGTGCGTCAGGCGTCAAGGCGGTTTCCACGTCGTAGACCGCGGGCAGAATTTCGTAATCGACGGTGATAGCGGCGAGCGCGACCTGCGCCTGTACCGGTGTTTGGGCGGCCACGGCGGCTACTTCCTCGCCGGTGAACCGAACCTTGTCCCGCGCCATCGCGAAGCGGTCGGCGAAGGCCGGCCCGGCATTGACGTATTTCAGGTCGGGAAAGTCCGTCCCGCACACCGCGGCGACGACGCCGGGCATGGCCCGCGCGCGCGACAGATCGACCGAGCGGATACGCGCGTGCGGATGCGGGCTGCGCAGGATCGCGCCGTGCAGCATGTTCGGCAGGGTCAAATCGTGCGTGTACTGCGCCCGGCCGCTCACCTTGGCGGGGCCTTCGAGCTGCGGTCGCGGCTTGCCGATTGTGCGGAATTCAGCGTTCATGCAGCCCCTCCCGCACGATCTCGCCGATTGCCTCCAACAGTTTCACATAGCCGGAACAGCGGCATAGATTACCTTGCAGTGCGGTCCGTATCTTAGCGTCGTCCGGTCTTGGGTTGCGGCGCAGCAGCGCGATCAAAGACATGACGATGCCGGGGGTGCAGAAACCGCACTGGAAGGCACCGCGTTCGACTAGCTTGCGCTGGATCGGGTGTAGATTATTCAGGTCGCCCAAGCTTTCGATCGTCTCGATCCGGCGGCCTTCCGTCCGGCCAAGCGGCACCAGGCACGAACATACGGCGCGCCCGTCCATGACGACGGTGCAAGCACCACATTCGCCATTGCCGCACCCGATCTTCGTGCCGCGCAGCTCCAGCTCTTCGCGCAGATAGACTGCCAAGGGGATTGCGGGATCGTTCTCGGTCTCCCGAGCTTGTCCGTTGACTTCCAGGTGAGTGGGCATCGCGGGTCAGGCCCCGACCTGCGGCACGACCTCTTCCATTAACCGGCGCAAATTCGTCTCGAAATCGTAGAGACCGGTCAGGGCGACGGGCATGCGAAAGCCCATCGTGTCGACCCCGGCGTCGCGCAAGGCGCGGACCCGGGCCGCGCAATAATCGGGCGGGCCGGCGATGGCGAAACGGTCGACCATGTCGTCTGGGATCGCGCCGTCGGGCAGCGCGACATTCGGATCGAACTTCGCGGCTCGGATGGTTGGAAAATGGTCCGGGTCGACGCCCATCAAGCCGCGGGTCTCGCGATGCATGCCGTTGATCGCCGAGCCGATCACCGGCCGGCGCAAATGCTCGATCACCACGTTCCGGTCTTCCGCGACGATGGTCGCGCACCAGGCAAGGACGGATACCTCTTTCGGATTCCGCCCTTGCCGTTCCGCGCCTTCGCCGATCCAGCCGATGATCCGGCGCATCACCTCGGGGTCGGCGACGTCACCGACGATCACCCCGTCGGCGTAGGCGCCGGCCGCCCGAAAGGCGTCCGGATGTGTCGTGGCGAGGAATACCGGGACAGTCGGTGGGTCGGCGATTTCCAGCCCGACGTCGTCCAGCGCGAACACGTCATTTGCGACGGTCACGCGCTTGCCGTCGAACAGGTCGCGCAGGGTCTGCATGGTTGTGGAAATCGTTTCGATGAACGGAGCGACAGGGGCGCCGACCCGGTCGCGAATGCGCCGCTTCTCGCCCGCGCCAAGCCCGAGAATGAACCCGCCCGGTCGGAGGTCGGCCAAGGCCGCCGCGGCGCGGGCGATCTGGATCGGGTGACGCTGGAAAGGATTGGTCACGCCGACACCGAGCGCGATCTTCTCCGTCCGCGTCGTCAGATAGGAGAGGGCGACGAACGGGTCCTGCATGAAACCCTGGTCGGGCACCCAGGCGAGATCGTAGCCCCATGCCTCCGCTCGGGCGATGGTGTCGCCGAAGGCCGAGAGAGGCGGCGACGGGACGAGGGAGAAACTGAAACGCATGCGCGGTCAGCCGTCCTTCTTCAGCCGCTGCCAGCCACGCATCGCACCAAAGGTCTCGACCATGCCATCGAAATCGCCCTGGTAATAGAACTGACAATCACCGTTGCCGAAGGCTGTCGCGACTTCGATGCAGAAGCGCCCTGCCGATTCCAGCACCATCGGCTGCTGTACGCCGGTCGCTGAGGGGTGGGTCTGGATCTCGGTGACCAAAGGAACGCCGACGACCGGTGCGGTCGAGAAGATGCTCGGCAAGACCATCCCACAGATATGGTGTACGCCCAGCTCGTAGGGGGTGACGTCCTGCATGGTGATGGGGAACATGACGGGTGCCTTGCCGGTGATCATCTCCATGATGTGCAGCATGCTTTCATGCGCCCGCAGGATGAAGCCCTCGCGCACCGGCGGCGTCATGGCGAAGCCGAGATGCGAGACCATCTTGTTTCCCTTGCAGGTCTCCGGCGTCAGGATCGCATCCATGCGCGCGTCGACCAGGCGCGGATGTTTCTCGCTGCTCGGCAGTGGCGACATCACGAAGGGAAAGGGGTCGTGCGGTGCCGGGTGCGCCTGCTGGCAGATATGCGTCGAGACCAGGACGTCGCCGGTAAGCTGCTGATCGCGCTGCCGCATGCGGGCCAGACGCAGCGCGCAGGCGAGCCCGACGATGCAGCCATCGGCATCGGACGCCAGGCCTGGATAGTCCCCCGGCAGACGCAGACCGCCGTTCGAACCGATGATGCCGGTGGTCGGCGCGCTGCCGCCGCCGCTTTTGCCGGCACTGCCCGGGAACAGGATCTTGATGAAATCGGTCCGCCCGAGATCGCTTTCGAAGGGCGTGATCTCTATCGAATGGTCACCATCGGGAAGGAGGGCCGCGAACGGGTCGGCGGCATTGCGCGCATCGTCGAGAAAGTCGAGCACATCGAGAGTTTCACGCAGCATTCAAGGGTCCTTCCGGTGGGGTCGTTGATACGGCGCCACTGTAGCCCTTCGCATCGCCCGGGCAAGCTGCGTGTTGAGGTGTCTACGGCAGGCCCGTTCCCGGCACATCGACGCGGCTGTATTCGATCCGGCCACGCCGCGCTTCGGCGGCGCCAGGACCGGACCCCGCGGCGGTGCAGATGTAGAGCGTCTTGCGGTCGTCGCCGCCAAGCATGCAGGCGTAGGAGCCAAGATCGCCCGTCGAGATGCGATGGGTGACCTCGCCGCCCTCGCGCACACGGATGGTCTCCTTCAGGCGCGGATCGGCGACCCAGATCGCGCCGTCCGCGTCGAGGCAGATGCCGTCCGGGAAGTTCGCACCGAGATCGGCCCAGACCCGTTGATTGGAAAGAGAGCCATCGGCCGCGATGTCCCAGGCGGTCAGGCAGTTGCCGCGCGTCTCGCCGACGACCAAGGTCTTGCCGTCCGGTGTAATGACGCTGCCGTTTGGGAAGCGCAAGCCGGTCGCCGCGCAATGCACCGTACCGTCCGGGTCGACCCGCGCCAGATTGGCCGTCTTCTCCTCCGGCTCCTCATAGTGGTTGTAGCCGAAGTTGCCCACATAAGCGCGGCCCTCGGCGCTGACTACCATGTCGTTGCAGTGATACCCGGCGACCGACGACAGGTCAGCATGCTCGGCAAGGCCGTCATCGGTCAGCTTAAGCAGCTTGCGGTCCTTCATGGAGACGATCAGCATCGTCCCGTCCGGCAGCCAGCCGAGCCCGGAGGGTTGATTCGGGACTGTCGCGATGCTCTCCCGCTTTCCCGTGGGACCGACCTTTAGCACCTCATGGGCGTAGAAATCGGACAAATAGAGGTGCCCGTTGCGCCAGCGCGGGCCCTCGCCGAAATAGATGCCGTCCAGCAATACGGTCAGTTCGGTCATCGCCACGCCCTCAGTTCGAGTGTTTGAGGTACTGTCCGTACCAGTCGCAATCGACGAAATCGACATAGGCGTCGATCAGCTGTTTCGTCACCGGTCCCGGGACCGATCCTTCGCCGATTGTGGCGCCATTGACCTTGCTGACCGGGCAAATGCAGAAGCTGGTCGAGGTGACGAAGACCTCATCCGCATTGACCGCGTCGAAGGCGTCCAGATCGGCTTCTTCGACCGTGATGCCGGCCTCGCGCGCCAAATCGATGGCGGTTTGGCGGCTGACGCCGGGTAGCACGTAACGTTCCTTCGGGGTCAGCACCTTGCCGTCCTTGACCAGGAACAGGTTGCTGCCCTTGCCTTCGGCGAGATTGCCGTTGGTGTCGAGCAGCACGGCCCAGGCCTCCGGATCGCGCGCCTTCACGTCGAGTTCGGCCAGGATGAGGTTCAGATAATTGTGTGTCTTGGCGCGCGGGCTCATCGTGTCGGGCGGCGGCCTGCGCACCGAGGAGGTCATCAGGCTGATACCGTCGCGGTAGTAATGGGCGCGCTCGCGGAAGGGCAAGGGGCGCGACTCGACGATCACCGTGCGGTCCGGATAGTCGGGCCAGCGCGCCTTGTCGCCCGGGTCCATGCCGCGGGTAACCCGTTGCGTCAGCCAGATATCTTCATCTGCACCGACATTCTGCAGATTGTGCGCGGCCACTTCCTCCGTCGCCTTGGCGATCGTTTCCCGCGAAACGCCGGGATCGATCTGCAGATAGTTCAGCGAGCGGTAGAAGCGGTCGAGATGCTCGTCGAG
>CAJWOT010000052.1 GCA_913044215.1 uncultured Rhodospirillaceae bacterium
CGGCGGCCCCGCGAGGGTCGTGCGGTGCATGTGCCGGACATTCGCCGGGTCCGACATGTCGTAATCCTCCGGCGCGCAATGCATGACGCTGCGATTGTCCCAGAAGACCAGATCACCGGCCCGCCACTGATGGCGGTAGGTGTTCTCGATGCGGGTCGCCTGGGCCAGAAGATAGTCGAGGATCGGTCGGCTCTCGTCCTCCGTCATGCCGGTGACGCGATAGGCGATCTGGTCGCTGAGGAAGAGCGCCTTGCGGCCGCTGTCCGGATGCGTCCAGACCAGCGGGTGCTCGACCGGCGGGTTGTCCGCCACGATCCTGGCGGTCGCCGCCGGGTCGCGGTTCTTGAAGTCCGCCACCTTGCTGAGGTCGTGCACGGTGCGCAGCCCGTCGATCGTCGCGCGCAGGCCGTCGGAAAGGTTGTCATGAGCGCGCTGCATGTTGGCGAATACGGTGTCGCCGCCGACGGGCGGCACTTCCAACGCGTAGAGCAGGGAGCCGCGGCAGGGCTGCGGCGTGTAGCACATGTCGGTGTGCCAGCGCCGCCCGGTCCGCCGCGTATCCGAGGGCTTGCCGTCGACCGGCTTGTTGGACACGACGAAGATCTCCGGATGCTCCTGGTGCAAATAGGACGCCAGGGTCAATTCCTGCAACGGTCCGAAGCGTTTCGTGAAGGCGATATGCTGCGCCGGCGTCAGGCTCTGGCCGCGAAATAGCAGGACGCAATGGTTGGCCAGCGCCTGGCGCAGCGCGAAAACCGCCTCGTCACTCAGATCCTGCGCGATATCGATATCCTCGACCTCAGCCCCCAGCGCGCCGGACAGACGGCGGATCGAGAGTGCTCTCACTCCGCCGCCGCGGCCGCCGTGCTGGTTTGCGGCCACTCCGGCGCATCGCCGCCCAACACCGGCGTCGGGCGGATCCAGCGGGGCTGCGTCTCCGACAGCTGCAGAATCGGCCCCAGATGCCGCAGCGGCCCGGCCTTCGGCTGCGTCTCGATGCGCAGTGCGGCCAGCTCGTCATCGGACAGATCCATGTCCGGCGCGTCGAAGACGGTACTGCCCTGCCGGTAGATGAACATGCCCGACTGGCACAGCGACACGCGGACATGGTAGCTGCCGCCTTCCGTCGCCCGCCGCGCCAGGGCGAGCAGCGCGCCATAGGCGGCCAGGTAGCCGGTCGTGTAATCGCACGCCGCCGCCGGCAACAGTTTCGGCCGCTCCGGCGAGCCTTCGTTGCAGATGCCCGTCATGGTCTGCGCCACCTGTTCCCAACCGCCGCGATGGCTGAACGGCCCGTCCGCGCCGTAGCAATTGATCGAGACATAGACGATGCCGGGGCGATGTTCGGCAAGTTGCGCCGGACCGAAGCCGAGCTGTTCGATCATGCCCGGCCGGTAGCCCTGCGAAAACACGTCGGCGTCCTTGACCAGCGCCTTGAGCCGGTCGGCCTCATCGGCAACCGACAGGTCGAGATAGCAGCTCCGTTTGCCGTGGCTCGTATCCATAACGTGCTCGGCGATCTGCGGCAGACGCTCGGCCGTCACCATCAGCACTTCCGCGCCATGTTCCGCTAGGGTTCGGCCGGCGATCGGGCCCGCCAGAATGCGCGTCAGGTCGAGCGCCTTGATGCCGCTAAGAGGGCGGTCGCCTTCGGGGAAGGGCTCCGGGTCGCTGTCGCCGATCTTGATGATCTCGACGATCGGTTTCCCCGCCAGCACCTGCCCGTGCTCGCTGTCGAGCCACTCCGCATTGCTGCGCACCACGCCGCCGCAGACCCGGTGCTCATCGATCGCCGCCTCCAGATCCAACGCATTCCACTTCGCCACTGCCTTGCCGACCGAGTCCGGATTGGGTTCGCAGTCGAGCAGCTTGCACATGCGGGCCTGCAGGTTCGGCAGGCCGAAATGCGGCAACACCCAGCGCCCGTCCTTGGTCGGCCAGGGCTGCGTGATCTTGATCATGTCGTTGTGGCCGCGATTGACGATGTTCTCCCAAGCGCCGCTCGCATCCGGCCGCTGCATATAGGTCGTGCTACGCAGCGCCGCCGCCGCGCGGCGCACATCGATCGCGGTCTGCTGCCGGCGGCCGGACTTGAGCTCCCAGATATCCGTAACCGCCACGCCGATCCCAGCCAGGACGGCAGCACAAGTCTCGCCGATCTTGAACTTGGTCGAGAACACCGGATCCGCGCCCGTGATCGACACCTCGCCATCCGCCGGCCTCCCCTTGCCACGCGCTTGCATCACCTCTTCGAAGGGCGTCATCATTCCGGTTTCCTCATCAGTTCGACATCCCGCAACGCTAACAGCCAAAGCGCCGCGTCACAACGCGACCAGCGCGTGGTCAGTCGGCCGTGCCGTTCTTCCGGCGCGCCGCGCGCAATGCGCTGTTCCAGCTCGCTTCGGTCGCGATCTCCAGGGTCCAGGGCCGCATCACGGAGGCGGCCTGCGCATCGCGCAGATGGCGCTCCAGCGGAAACGCCTTCAACAAGGCGCGGCCGCCGCAGACGCGGACGGCTTCCTGCGCCACCTCGACGACCGTGCGCTGGACTATCACATGTGCCGCCCGGGCACGCTGGCGGATCGCATGGTCGGGTTTCAGTCCGGCTTCCGACACCGCGTGAAAATAGAGTGCGCGGGCGGCCTCGACCTTGAACAGCATGTCCGCGATCGCTTTCCCCTGTACCGGTCCCACCGTCGTCTTCGCCGGCGCGCCATCCATTCCACCCGTCAGATAGTCCAGCGCGTCGGCATAGGCGCGCTGCATGAGGCCGAGGAAGGTGGCCGAGAACAGGAGCGGCCCATGCGCGTTGCTGAGATAGAGCCCACCAAAGACGCCGGGTGGCAGAATCTCGGCCTCGTCCGGCACGAACACGTCCGTCAGCACCATGTTCCTGCTGACCGTCGGCCGCATGCCGATGGGGTCCCAGTCACCGGCAAAGGAAACGCCCTCAGCCTGCCGCGGCACCTTCAGATACAGCGTCCGCTCGACGAAGCCGCCCTCCTGGTTGAGGATCGCTGGTGTGGCGAAGTAGTCCGCCGAATCCGACAGCGAGACGAAGAACTTCCGCCCGTTCAGTCGGTACCCGCCATCGACCTTGTCGGCCACCGTGCCAAAGCGCCGGCCGCCGACGGTGAAGGCGGTATCCGTCTCGCCCTCCTCGATCGGTTCGCTGTGCGGCTGGCCGTAGGTGACGCCTTTCTCGACCACTTCGCGAAAGTTCCGTTCACGCAGTACCGCGTGCCGGGCGCGGACTTCCGCATCCATGTCATGGGCGTCGGCCATCTCGCCCATCATCAGCATCGTGAAGCAATGCATGTTATAGGTGAGCGCCGTCGATGCGTTGCCTTGCGCCAGTTGCTCGGAGACCAAACAGTAGGTCTCCAAATCCGCGCCAAGCCCGCCGAATTCTTCCGGCACACACAACCCAAGAAACCCGGCCTCGCGCAAATCGTCGAAGTCCTCGAACGGAAACTGCGCCGTACGGTCGAGATCGGCTGCCCGTGCAGCGAAACAGTCCATGGCGAGTTCCCGCGCCCGGTCGATCAGCTCTCGTTGCCGCGCGTTCGGCTGCATATCCATGTGTCTTACTCTCGTTCAAATCCGTATTGCGCCCTTGTCCTTTTAGTCCCTGTGTAGGACCGTGTCTGCTCCGGCGCATCAATTGGGAGCACAGCGATGACCTACGAAACGATCACCTACGAGAAGAATGGACCGGTCGCCACCGTCACGCTGAACCGGCCCGACAAGCTGAACGCGCTATCCGACGAATTGCAGCTTGAGGTTCGATCCGCCCTGGAAGACGCGGGGTGGGAGGACGATGCGATCCGGGTCATCGTGTTGAAAGCGGCAGGGCGCGCCTTCAGCGCCGGCTTCGACATCACCACATCGGTCAAGACCAACGCGGCGGCGAAACGCGCGCGGTTCCTCAAAGGCAAGAACTTCAGCGCCTCGGGATGGTGGGACGTCTTCTGGAACAATCCGAAGCCGATCATCGCGCAGATACAGGGCTTCTGCATCGCCGGCGGGCTTGCCACCGCGACCTTCTGCGACCTGCGCATCTGTTCGGAAGATTCGAAGTTTGGCGCGCCGGAGATTAGAACCGGTGGCCCCTACATCCCGGCCGTGTGGCCCTGGGTGATCGGTATGACGAAAGCGCGCGAGATGCTCTATACCGGCAACCTCATCGACGCCGAGGAGGCGAAACGGCTGAACCTGGTCAACGAGGTCGTCCCCGCGGACGAGCTAGACGAGGCCGTCAACCGTCAGGCCCAGACGATTGCCAAGCTCCCTGCCGCGACGGTCGAGTACAACAAGAAACTCATCAACATGTCCTACGAACTGATGGGCGTGCGGCAGGTGGTCGAACGGTCTATGGAACTCGAAGCCATCGCGCTGGCGAGCGCGGACACCCAGCCCGAGATCGAAGAGTTCAACAAGATCCGCAACGCGGACGGGCTGAAAGCGGCGCTGAGCTGGAACGCCGAACGGTTCTCCGAAGAGGACGCCTGGTTCAAGAAGTCGCGCGACCGGGGGTGAGCGAAGCTCGGGTTTGGACGAACCAAATGGAGAGCACGGGACCCGATCGGTCGCCGCCTAACTTAATGCCTCTCTGTCATTCTCGGGCTTGAGCCGAGAATCCATACCGAAACGTCGCGCGGGCTGAAACATGGACTCTCGGGATAAGCCCGAGAGTGACGAGAAGGCGAAATGAAGCCTGACACGGGCTATGCGAACGAAACGCTAAACCACCTCATCTTCGCGGTTCGTCGTCTCACCGTAGCGGGCAAGCGCCGGCGGCTTCAGGCCCTCATAGGCGGCCTCGACCTTTTCGTTGACCAACTTGTTCTGCTGCTCGAACAAGCTGTTACCCTCGAAGTCGCTCTCGACGATCAGAGGGCCGAAATTCTCCACATCGAGCACCCACATCGCCTGGGCGATGCCGAGCTCTTCCAGCCAGTGCACATCGACGACCCGCTTAATCGCCCGGCCCAGCAGCGCGCCGGTGCCGTACCCGACCGTGGTCAGATAGACCGCACCGTTCGGGGCAAGCTGCGTCTTGTAGTCCTCGGGCGACATGCCGCCCTTGCCGATGATCAGCTTGCAGCCCGACGTCTCGAACCAGGCATCGAGCCATTTCGAGAAGCGGAAGCTGGCCGTCGCCGTCACCGCGCCAACATTATAGGTGCCGTCATCATTGACCGACGCCGCGGGCGAGCAGTGGAAGTTCGCGTTCGAGATCTCGCGCAACGGCACCGGCGGCTCGATGCCGTCGCCGAGGATGCGCTGATACAGCCCCTCGCGGCCGGTGTAGATCACGCCGTCGAGAAAGACGATATCGCCGAGTTCAAGCTCGCGCAGCGCCGCGTCGTCGACCGGCACCTTGAGGCGCTTGCGCCTCAGACCACCGCCAGACTCTGTTCCGCTTCCGTCCATTCCACGCTCTCCCGTCGCGAGTAGGGTGTGAACCAGTTCGGGTCGGTCCGGTATTCGATCCGCCCGTCGCCATGCAGCCGCGCCACCGCCCGCCGCGAGGACAGGCAGAAACTGTGGATGCTGATCGGCATGCCGCCGGTATGACAGCAGCCGACTTCGATATGGCAGTCGACGACCATCGAACTGCCGACATAGCCCATCGGACCCATGCCGATGGAGTTGCCCATCTCCTTAAGCTCGTCCTCCAGCGCCGCGACCTGCTGGTCCGGATTGCGGTCGCCGACCGTACGCAGGCAGGCCGCCTGCTTGCCGAGGGTCATGGCGATGTCCTTGCTGCCGCCGAGCCCGACACCGACGATGGCGGGCTGGCAGGCGAGGCCGCGCCGCCCAAACTCGTACATAACATCGAGGAAGAACCGTTTGATGCCGTCGATCCCGTCACCCGGGAACAGCATGCGATAGTCGGACCCGAACAGCCCGCCCTTGTGCACCGTGGTGATGTCGACCCAGTTCCCGCCCGGCTCGAACGTGTAGTCGATTTCCGGCGCGCCAATGCCGACATTGTTGTTGTTGTCCTTGCGGCTGAGCGGGTGCACCCGGTTTGGGCGCAGCGGCACGTCATGCGTCGCCCGCGCCAGGGCGCGGCGCAGTCTTGTCTCCAACTCCACGAAGCCGCCTTCGATCTGCGCCTCGTTGCCCGCCTTGACGAAAAAACGGGGCACGCCCGTATCGGCGCACATGGCGCGGCGGTCCTGTTCCGCGGCCTCGTAATTTTCCAGCATGGCCTCGAGCACGAAGCGGCTCAACTCCGCCTCCTCGCCCTTCAACATCCCGCGCAGCCCGTCGCGATAGTCCTGCGGGATCTCGATGGCGGCCTTGGCCGTCAGTTCGTAGGCCGCTTCCTCGATCGCATCGGCTTTGATCATCGCCATTTTCTCTTGCTCCGTCTTCTCGCAGGTACGGTCAGGCCGCGTCCTCTTCGATCAGGCTCTCGCCCGGCCGGATGCGGGTGAACTCGACCGGCCGATTCTCCACCGTCATCTCGCCATCCTGCAACCGCGCCACCGTATAGGTCGATGTTTCCAGATCACCCGCTTCCGGGAAATCGTCGCGGAAATGGGCACCGCGCGAATTCTCCCGTGCGATCGCCGCGACACAGATCGAGCGGCTGACCAGGATGAGGTTTTCCAGATTCATCCAGTCATGCCAACTAAGGTTGAAGCGGCGGTCTTCCTCGGCAAGCCCCACCGATGCCAAATCCGCCGCCATCTCGTCGAGTTGCACGAGCGTCTTTTCAAGACTTTCTCGGTTGCGAATGATGCCCGCATCGTCCCACATCACGTCGTACAGCCGGTCGCGGATCGCGTTCATATCGCCGGCCGGCTTGTCGAAGGGTGCCAAGGCGCGGGCGATAGCCGCCTCAATCTCACCTTCGTTCGGGTCGGATAGCACGCCGGAGTTCTTCACGAAGGGCGCCATCGCGTCGCCCGCCAAACCGCCGAACACTGTCGAGTTCGCCACCCCATTGCCGCCCAACCGGTTGGCGCCGTGCACACCGCCCGTATCCTCGCCGGCGGCGAACAGGCCGGGCAGTTCCGTCTGGCAATCCATGCCGAACACCACACCGCCCATCATGTAATGCGCGGTCGGCACGACCTCGACCAACCCGCCGACCAAATCGAAGCCGACATCGTGGCAGCGCTCGACCATGCCCTTGAACTGACGGCGCACCATGTCGGGCTCCAGGTGTCGCATGGTGACGTAGAGGCCGCCATTCTTCGTCGTCTTGCCGCTGCGCATCTGTTCAAACATGGCGCGGCTGACGATGTCGCGGGTCGCCCGCTCTTCGCGGTCGTCATACTGCTTCATGAAGCGCTGCTGCTCGCCGTCGAGCAGGTGCCCACCGGCGCCGCGCAATCCTTCCTCGATAATCGTCCCGGTGATCCGCGTGTCCTTGCCCGCGATCAGCCCGGTCGGATGGAATTGCACCATTTCCATGTCGCGTAGGGGCAGCCCGGCCATCAGCGCCATCGCCATGCCGTCGCAACTCTTGTCGCCCGACGGGGTATGATAGCGGTACATGGTCGGCCCTCCGCCGGTCGCCATCAGCACCGCTTTGGCCTGCACGAAGGTAAAACTGCCGTCGCGCATATCGACCAGCAGCACACCGGACAGGCGTTCGCCGCTTTCGTCTTTGATCAGCGCCAGGGCGCGGTGCTCC
The DNA here is from genome assembly GCA_913044215.1 of uncultured Rhodospirillaceae bacterium. Classification (GTDB taxonomy): domain Bacteria; phylum Pseudomonadota; class Alphaproteobacteria; order UBA8366. The sequence continues at coordinate 7,658 of CAJWOT010000052.1, forward strand.
TCCAGCCGGCCGATATCGCGGGCCCAGACCTGTTCCGCCAACCGGCTGACGATCTCGATCCCGGTCAAGTCACCCTTATGGACCGTCCGGTCGAAGGTCTGTCCTGCGAACGCCTTCTGATGGATCGTGCCATCCGGATTGCGATCGAAGAAGCAGCCGAGTTCGTTTTCCAGCTCATGGATGCGGGTGACCGCCGTGTTGATCAGGGTCCAGGCGAGGTCCTGATTGTTCAGCCATTTGCCACCCTCGATCGTGTCCTGGAAGTGGCGCTCCACCGAATCCCCTTCGGCGATCGCAACGTTGTAGCCGCCCTGCACCATGCGCGTGCAGCCGCACTTGCCGAGCAGCCCTTTTACGGCAACGGTGATGTCCAAATCGGGCGCCGCCTTGTGCGCGTGCAGCGCGGCGAACAGTCCCGCGCCGCCGGAGCCGAGGATTAGGATATCGGTCTTCAGTCGTTTGATGTCTTCCATGGTTCACACCACGTTAAGGAAATAGAGAATGCCGGCGCCGACCGCGAAAGCGCCGGCGAAGGCGGCGAAGGTCTTCTGGCTGTCGCGCCAAGGCAAGAATTCCACGGCGAGCAACCGCAATCCCCCGGCCATGTGCAGGGCCAGAAGAATGACGAGGATGACTTCCGCCAGTTTCACCAGCGGTTGCTGGGTCCAGTCGAGGAAGGCGTCGAGGCGCGCGCCATCGCCGACCGCCATCGACAAGACGTAAAGATGGACCGGCAGAAAGATCGCCAGGGCCAGTCCGGACAGCCGGTGCAGCAGGAACGCCCAGTAGGTCGGATGGTTTCGATGGGCGGCAATGACACTCATGCGATCGCTCCGACCGCGCGATAGCCCAATATCAGCACCAAGGCGCAGAACGCGACCGCGACCGCGCCGGCGCCCTTGTCCCGCAATGGCGTCATCTCACGAAGGATAGAACGCAGTCCAATGGCGCCATGGATGGCCACGGCAACGATGAACAGCCCATACAGCACGGGCCAGATCGCATTGGCCTGGGTCCGGCTCAGGATTTCCGCCGCCGACAGACCGCCCTGCACCGCATAGATCATCGTCACCAGATGAATCAGGACCAACGGCGCCAACACCATCGCCGAGAGGCGCTGCAACACGAACAGCCAGAGTTCGAGCCGTCCGCTCATAGCGCGCCTTTCAACAGAGCGGCGAAGCTCTTGCGTTTCAGCCCAGCGATCGACGCGGTCGGACTGAGGCTCTTGGGACAGTGGCTGGTACAACCCTGCTGGCTGTGACAGGCATGGCACCCCGCGTCACCGGCCACCGCCTTCAAATGGCCGTTCGGATCGGCGTCCCGCACATCGTTCACCAGGGTCCAGGCCCGGTTCAGCGCCGCCGGGCCGAGATAATCGGGATTCCAGGACACCAGATCGCACGCCGCATAGCAGATGCCGCAGCCGATACATTCGATCGCCGCGCTGGCTTCCTTGCGCTCCCTGCTATCGGGGTCGACCTGGGCGAAACCGTCCAAATCGGCCTCGCTGGGCACGAAACGCGCCTTCGCGTCACGCCACTTGTCGAAGAACACCGTCATATCGACGGCCAAATCCTTGACCCGCGGAAAATTGCGCAGCGGATCGATCTTGATGTAACCGTCTTCCGCGACACTGTCCACGTGGGTGCGGCAAGTCCAGCGCGGACGGCCGTTGACCGTCATCGCGCAGGAACCGCACATGCCGACCCGGCAGGCGAACCGGTAGGACAGGGTCGCGTCGAGCTTGCGCTGGACATAGGTGACCACGTCCAGAATGGTCTGGCTAGTCTCGTGCGGCACGGTGAACGACTGGTAGTAGCCGTCATCGTCGCCGCGCCAAATATCCACCTTGAGTGATTTTTCCGTTCCGGCAGCCGCCACAGCCCACACCCTCTTGGTTTGCCACGAAGGGGCATCGCCCCATTAAAACATCGTTGAATATGCCGGTGAAAATGGCAAACGACTAAATGTTGCTCTATGATGAAGTTTTCATTCATCAGAAAAAGCGAAATGAACAAGGCTGTTTCGTACAACCTTCTTAAAACATTCACTCTTTGTGCGAAACATGGAGAGTTTCTTGCCGCTTCCAGAGAACTGAACATCACTCCAACTGCGGTCAGCAAAAACATTCGCACGTTGGAAGAACAGCTCGGTATCACCCTATTTCAGCGCATGCACCGCAAAGTGTCCTTGACCGCCGCCGGCGCATTCTTCGCGGAACGCCTGGAAGGCGGGTTTGAAAGGATCGATGCTGCCATCCAGGCCCTTCTAGCCCGGGAAAACCGCGAGACGCTGACTATCTGCGCCTTCCCGAGCCTCGTAATGCGCTGGCTTATACCGCGGTGGAGCGCCTTCAAGGATGCGCATCCGAATATCGACGTCCGGTATTCCACGACGATGGGGCCCTTCGACTTCGAACACGACGACATCGATGCGGTCATTCTGGCGGAAGATCGCGACTTTCGCGGCTACGGTGCAGAGTTTCTGTTCGAAGCCGAATTGGTACCCGTATGCAGCCCCGCGCTTGTCGATGGCCATCCCCCCTTGAAAACGCCAGGAGACCTGCGCCAACACAATTTGCTGCATGCGCAGACGCGGCCCCAGGATTGGGCGCGTTGGCTCGCCGCCGCTGAGGTCGAAGGTGTCGACCCGCATAAAGGCATGACTTTGGAAAGCACCTCGATCGCCTATCAGGGGGCCATTGAAGGGCTCGGGGTCGCGATGGGTATCCGCGAACTGATCCCGCAGGATTTGGCGCGAGGATTGTTGATTACGCCATTCCAAGACCTTCCCCGGGTTTCCATCGACTACTTTCTGGTTACGCCGGAACGCATGGCCGGCGATAGCAATCTGCGGCAGTTTCGAGACTGGATCGTTCGTGACGCGCATCGCGTCTGAGGGATCCTCCTCATGACAGCCTTCATTCGATACCGTTCGTCTCGTTTCACCTGACATAACACGCCATCAGATTGCCTCACTTGACGGTCATCGCAATTTACTGTTGGCTAATTCGATAATGGGAGCGTTGGGTCGGGAAATTTATTTCCGGCACCATAAAGAATTGTACTCAATGGTCACTGCATCGGCCCCTTTTTGACCGTCGCGGAGATCTTTCACACGGGAGGCAATCATGCGAATGAAGTCCTTATTATCAGGGGTCGCCGCTTCGGCGTTCCTGGCGGTTGGCGCGACGGGTTCCGCCGTTGCAGAAACCGACACGGTGCGTTTGGCACAGCAGTTCGGCTTGCTCTACGTCCCCTTGCACGTCGTCCTCGACCAAAAGCTTGTCGAGAAACACACGGCCAAAGCCGGTCTCGGAAATCCGAAGATTCAGCTTTTCAAAATCAGCGGTGGCGCGAACATCAATAAGGCGTTGCTGGCGAATACGATCGACTTTGGATCGCACGGCGTCGGTCCCGCCCTGAAACTTTGGGGTAAGACCAAGGGCCGCTTCAAGGTTGCGCTATCGATGGCGGATATGCCGTTGAAACTGCTGACCAACGATCCGAAGGTCAAAAAGATCGAAGATTATTTGAATGCCAAGGATCACAAGATCTCGACCCCGGCGGCGAAAGTTTCGATCCAGGCGGTTACGCTGCAAATGGCAGCCGAGCGTCTCTGGAACGAGCCCAACAAGCTCGACCATCTGGTCGTTTCGATGAAGCATCCGACGGCCCTTGCCGCGATGCTTTCCGGTGGCCAGGCGGTGAAAAGCCACTTCGCGACCCTGCCCTATTCCTATCAGGAACTGCAGAGCGGCAAGGTGTGGAAGGTCACGGACTCCTATGAAATTCTGGGTGGCCAGCACTCGGTTCTGGTGATGAGCGCCAGCAAGAAGTTCAAGGAAGAAAACCCGAAAACCTACCAGGCTGTCATCGACGCGTTCGCCGAGGCCTTTGCCTGGGTCAATGCCAACCCGGACAAAGCGGCGGAAACCTATATCCGCTACACGAAATCGAAGCTGCCGGAGAAGACCGTGCAAGCCCTGTTGCACGACAAGGGTGAGATGGACTTCTCGATGGTGCCGAAACACACCATGAAATATGCCAATTTCCTGAACAAGATTGGTGACATTCCGAAAGCGAAGAGCTGGAAGGATTACTATTGGGACAACAACTACCAGTTCAACGGTAGCTGACCCAATGAACGACGCAGCGACCGGAACGGCGGGGGTATCTCCCGCCGTTCCCACTGTTGAGCCGATTCTCGATGTTTCGGGGGTCACGCTTCAATACAAGACAAAAGAACATCTCATTACAGCCACCTACAGGGTGGATTTTCAGGTTTTCCCGTCCGATCGGTTCGTCCTGCTCGGCCCCTCCGGCTGCGGCAAGTCCACGCTGTTGAAGGGCGTGGCGGGATACATGCAGCCGGTCGAAGGCGCAATGAAGCTGAAAGGCCGCGAGATCACCGAACCGGGTCCCGACCGGGTGATGGTCTTTCAGGAATTCGACCAGCTACTGCCGTGGAAGACGGTGAAGCAGAACATCACCTTCGCGCTCATGAACGGCGGAAAATGTTCCTCCAGGCAAGAAGCCGACGACGTCGCGATGGAGTACATCTCCAAGGTGAAGCTGGAGCGGTTCGAGGACACCTACCCGCACATGCTGTCGGGCGGCATGAAACAACGCGTCGCAATCGCGCGCGGCATGGCGATGGAGCCAGACATCCTGCTCATGGACGAACCGTTTGCGGCGCTCGATGCGCTGACACGGCGCCAGATGCAGGAAGAGCTCCTGCAACTCTGGGACGACACCAAGTTTACCGTCCTGTTCGTGACGCACTCGATCGAAGAGGCGGTCATTATTGGCAGCCGGATCCTGATCCTGTCGCCGCACCCAGGACAGGTAAAGGCGGAGCTCAACGCCCACCAATTGGGTCACAGCGATGTTGGCGATGCGGAATTCGCGCAGTTGCAGGAAAAAATCCACGCAATGATCTTTGCCGACCGGGTCCTGGAAGACGAGACATTGCCCAATGTCTGATCAGTCGGTGACCAGCAGCGGCGTCTACGTCCGACCGGAGTTCGAGAACGAGATCGGCGCGGCGGGCACGGGAGAGGTGGAACGCCGGCTTTCGATGTTCGAGCGTATCTCGAATATCGATCCCCTGCGCAAGTTCACCATCCTGATCATCATGGTCGTCATCTGGGAGCTTTACGCCCGTATCGGCGAAATAAACGAGCTCATGTTTCCGACATTCTCGGCGACGGGCACGGCCCTTATCGACGCGCTTGTGAATGCGGGTCTGCTGGTCAATGTCTGGAACTCGCTGAAGCTTTTGTTGTCGGGATATGCCATCGGAATTTCGATTGCCGCGGTGCTGGTGATCCTCGCCGTGGGCAGCCGCATTGGCAGCGATCTGCTGACCACCTTGACGGCGATGCTCAACCCACTGCCTGCGATTGCCCTCTTGCCGATGGCTATGCTGTGGTTCGGCCTTGGTCCTGGCGCCATCATCTTCACGCTTCTGCACTCGATCATCTGGCCGGTCGCCTTGAACACGCACTCCGGCTTCCAAAGCGTGAGCGAAACCTTGCGGATGGTCGGCGGCAATTATGGGCTGAAGGGCCTGCGCTACATCTTCAAGATTCTCGTTCCCGCGGCCTTCCCGTCGATCCTCACCGGATTGCGGATCGGCTGGGCCTATGCTTGGCGCACGCTGATCGCGGCCGAGCTCGTTTTCGGCGGACAGGTCGTCGATACATCAGGGCAGCTCGGTGCTGAAGGGTCCAACTCCGGCGGTCTCGGATGGATCATCTTCGAAAGCCAGATGGAAAATCAGACGCCTTATGTGTTTGCCGGATTGTTCATGGTCATACTCGTCGGCATCACGGTCGAAAACGGCTTCTTCCGGAACATCGAAGAAAAGACAGTGCGCAAATGGGGCATGCAAAAAGCGTAAGTGACCCTGTCGGCAAGGATTTAGGATGAGCGACAACGCTGTAGAGATTCACGTTCGACCCGAGTTCGAAAACAAGAACCTCGGCAAGGCGACAGACGTCGATGTCGAACGGCCGCTTTCGCTCTTCGAGCGGATCGCGAACATCAATGCCGTCCGCAAATTTAGCATCCTGCTCGGCCTGCTATTCGCGTGGGAGATCTATACGAGAGTGTCCGGCGTCGAGCCGCTATTGTTCCCCAGTTTCAGCGAAAGCGCCGGTGCGCTGTGGGAAACCATACTGACCGGCGAAATGCCCACCAAGATTTGGGTGACCATCAAGATCCTGCTGGTTGGATATGCGGCCGGTCTGGGCTGCGCCGCGATCTTGCTGATTTGGGCGGTGATGACACGGGTTGGCAGCGACGTTCTAGGCACCCTCACAGCGATGTTCCAGCCGTTGCCGGCGATCTCGCTTCTGCCGCTCGCCATGCTGTGGTTCGGGCTGGGCGCGTCGAGCCTGGTGTTCGTCACCATTCACTCCGTTCTCTGGGCGGTTGCGCTCAGCACCCATGTCGGGTTTATGGGAGTCAGCGAAACCTTGCGCATGGTCGGGCGGAACTACGGACTGCGCGGCATTCCCTATATCTTTAAGATTCTCGTGCCAGCGGGGTTCGCCTCGATCCTGATCGGCCTCAAGGTCGGATGGGCCTTCGCCTGGCGCACCTTGATCGGCGCTGAGCTGGTCTTCGGCGCCCTGTCCGGTTCCGGCGGTCTCGGTTGGATGGTCTACGAGAAAGGCGAGAATTTGGAGACGACTTACGTGTTTGCCGCCCTGTTCATGGTCATCGTCATCGGGTTGCTGGTCGAAAATGTCTTCTTCCGCAACATCGAGATGAACACGATCAACAAATGGGGCATGCAGCGCTGATCCCCGCAAAGGAGCTGTCATGACGATTTCGACAAAACCGATGACGACGACTCGTTTCGTCGTCGAGGTCGAGGGCATCGACCTATCCAAGCCGGTCGATGGCGCCACCGTTGCCGCGCTCCGCAAAGAGATCAACGAGCACTCGATCCTGGTGTTCCGCGGGCAAAGCATCGACAACGATCAGCATGTCGCCTTCAGCCGCAATTTCGGCGATCTCGAAATCCATACGGTGAAACAATATTTACTGCCGGACTATCCCGAGATCATCGCGCTGGCCAACCGCGGCGAGAACGGCACGACGCCGATCGACAATGGCGGCGCCTATTGGCACACGGACATTTCGTACAAAGCCAAACCGCCCATGGGCTCATTGCTCTATTCGCTCGAGGTGCCGCCGGAGGGTGGCGATACGATGTTTGCCGACATGTATGCGGCTTACGATGCGCTGGACGATGACATGAAGGCGCGCATCGACGACCTACGCGCGGTGCATGGCTATGAGGCGCGCTTCACGAAGATGGGTGAAGGCGGAAAACGGCCCAAACTATCCGCCGAGCAGCTTGCCGAGGTGCCGGACGTGAGCCACCCGGTCGTCCGCATCAACCCGGAGACCGGCCGCAAGGCGCTGTACGTCAATGAAGGTTTCACCTTGAGCATCGAGGGGCTACCAATGGACGAAAGCCGCGACCTGCTCGACACGCTCAACGCCCACGCCATGCAGCCAGACTTCGTCTACTCGCATCATTGGCGCGTGGGCGACTTGGTTTTCTGGGACAACCGCGCCGTCATGCATTGCGCCACGGGTTACGACACGAGCTACGCCCGCACCATGCATCGCACGACGATCCAAGGCGACATGCCGATCTAGCCTGATACCGCTTTGTGCAACTGAACAAAATCTAGCCGCCGGTTGCCGCGCAGGCATGATCCCGCCGCCTATATTTTGGCGGAGAATCAACGATCTCACCCCCGGGTCAGGTTTGGCATCCCGTTTGCAATTACGAGATTACAAGGAAGCGGGCCCACCCTCCCTCGGACCATTCGTCCATTCTGTGCAAACTTCGGGGTCCGTTTCCTTGACCAATCTTGTTTCCCGCAAATCCGAAAATCGTTGCGGCGAGACCAGTTGATACATCGCCCAAACGGCCATGGCGCGTACTAACGGCGCCGGGTCATCGAGCAGCCGTTCCGCCACGCTGGCTAAGTCGGGATCAGCGCTATTTCCGATCGCGATCAAGACATTGCGCACGAACCGGTCGCGTCCGGTCCGTTTGACCGCGGTCCCTTTGAACAGCTCGCGAAAGGCGGGGTCGTCGAGCGCCGCCAATTCGGCTAGACGCGGCGCGGCCAGCGCCTCCCGTTTTTCCAAGGCCGGTTCGGTCACAACACGGGCGTATTTGTTCCAGGGACATACGGAAAGGCAATCGTCACAGCCATAAATCCGGTTCCCCATCGCCACCCTGAATTCTCTCGGGATATGCCCCTTATGCTCGATCGTCAAATAGGAGATGCAGCGTCGAGCGTCGAGCCGATAGGGTTCCGGGAACGCCTTCGTCGGACAGACATCCAGGCAGCGCGAGCAGCTGCCGCAATGATCCGTTTCACCCGTATCGGCCGGCAACTCAAGCGTCGTGTAGATCTCGCCCAGAAACAGCCAGGATCCATGGGCGCGCGACACCAGGTTTGTGTGTTTCCCCTGCCAGCCCAGGCCGGCCCGCGCCGCCAGCGGCTTTTCCATCACCGGGGCGGTGTCGACGAATACCTTGACCTCACACGCATAGGTCTGATGCATCCAGCGCGCGACGCGCTTCAAGCGCTTCTTGACGACACCGTGGTAGTCGCGGCTTTGCGCGTAGACCGACACCGCGCCGCGGTCCTTCCGGTCCAGTATATCGAGCGGCGAGCGGTCCGGGCCGTAATTCATCGCCAGCGCCACGACGGACCGCGCTTCCGGCCATAGAACCAGTGGATCGGCACGGCGGTCGGCCTTTGCTTCCAGCCAACCCATATCGCCATGCCAGCCATCGGAGAGGAATTGGATCAGTCGGTTCTGCGCTTCGGGACCCACATCGGGTGTAGCGAAGCCGACCGCATCGAAACCGGCGGCAAGCGCTTGGTCGCGGATCGCGTCCCGCACGCCCGTCGGGCTGCCGCTATCCCCGTCCACGATAGGGGGGCACCCCCTGGTCCGGAATCCAGAGATCGTCCGGCGTCGGACCAGTCTGATAGAAGACGTCGATCGGCATACCGCCACGCGGATACCAGTAACCGCCGATGCGCAGCCAATGCGGCGCAATCTCCGCCTCCAGCCGTTTGGCGATGGCGACCGTACAATCTTCATGGAAGGCGCCATGGTTGCGGAAGGCGCCGAGATAAAGTTTTAACGACTTGCTCTCGACGAGGAAATCGCCCGGCAAATAGTCGATAACGAGGTAGGCGAAGTCCGGCTGTCCGGTCACCGGACAGATCGAAGTGAATTCCGGACAGGTGAACCGCACGATGTACCGTTCACCGGCCTGCGGATTGGCGACTTTCTCCAGCACTGCCTGGTCCGGCGATTCCGGTAAGGCGGTGCTACCACCCAATTGGGTTAACGATCCGGTATCCGTCATTATTCCATCCGTTACAGAGGATCGATATCGCCCAGCGCCTGCGTAGCGTGAAATTCGGACACGAAGACGTCAAGCTCTCCATTCTCGATCGCTGCCCGAAGCCCTGCCATGAGTTGTTGATAGTAATGCAGATTGTGCCAGGTCAGAAGCATGCCGCCGAGCATCTCTCCGGCGCGGTGCAGATGATGCAGATAGGCGCGGCTGTGCCCTGTGCAGGTCGGACAGGTGCAATTTTCGTCGAGTGGCCGCGGATCGTCGGCATGACGTGCGTTGCGGATGTTGAGCGTCCCGCGCGCAGTGAAGGCCCGGCCCGTCCGGCCCGACCGGGTTGGCAGGACGCAGTCGAACATGTCGATGCCGCGTTGGACCGCCCCGACAATATCGGCCGGAGTGCCGACACCCATCAGGTAGCGCGGGCGGTCTTCGGGCAGATGCGGAACGGTGGCGTCTAACACGTCGAACATGACGGCCTGCCCCTCTCCCACGGCCAGCCCGCCGACCGCATAACCGTCGAACCCGATATCGATCAGCGCCGCTGCGGACTCCGCCCGCAAATCCTCGTAAACGCTGCCCTGGACAATGCCGAACAAACCGTAGCCCAGACGTTTATCGAACGCGTCCTTGCTGCGTTGCGCCCAGCGCGTCGACAGCGCCATGGACTGGGCCGCTTCGTCATGGGTCGCGGGGTGCTGCGTGCATTCGTCCAGCACCATCGTAATATCCGAGCCCAACAGGCGCTGGATTTCCACCGCCCGCTCCGGCGTCAGCTCGTGCCGGGAGCCGTCGATATGCGACGCGAAGGTCACGCCGTTTTCGTCCAGCTCACGCAACTGCGCCAGCGACATCACCTGGAATCCGCCGGAATCGGTCAGGATCGGCCCACGCCAATCCATGAATTCGTGCAGTCCACCCAGTTTCGCGATCCGCTCCGCGCCGGGCCGCAGCATCAGATGGTAGGTGTTGCCCAGCACGCAATGTGCACCGGTGCTGCGCACCGCGTCGGCAGTCATCGCTTTCACCGTGCCCGCCGTACCGACGGGCATGAAGGCCGGCGTCTCGATCGCGCCATGCGCGCAATCGATCCGGCCTCGGCGCGCATTCCCACTGGACGCGCTCGTTTCAAAGCCGAACGACGTCACGCTTGCCTCGCTTCCGGCGACAGCAAACAGGCATCGCCGTAGGAATAGAACCGGTACTCCGAGTCGATCGCATGCCGGTACGCGTCGAGCATCCGGTCATGGCCCGCGAAGGCGCAGACCAGCGCGAACAGCGTCGATTTCGGCAAATGAAAGTTGGTCATCATCAGATCCACCGCGCGGAACCGCCACCCCGGTGTGATGAACAAGTCGGTGTCGTCTGCGAACGCATGCACGATACCGGATTCGTCGGCCGCACTTTCCAAAAGCCTGACGCATGTGGTGCCGACGGCCACGATACGGCCGCCGCCGGCGCGCGCCCCATTGATCGCCGCGGCGGCTTCCGAACTGACAAAGCCGTATTCGGCGTGCATTCGGTGGTCTTCCAACCGTTCGGCCTTGACCGGCAGAAACGTTCCGATGCCGACATGCAGCGTGATCCGCGTGCACCCGATACCGCGTGCGGCAAGGCTGTCCATGAGCCCCGGCGTGAAATGCAGCCCGGCAGTCGGCGCGGCGATGGCTCCCCGCTGCGCAGCGAACATGGTCTGGTAGTTGTCCCGGTCGGACGTCCGCCCCTCCCCGTCGCGCCGGATATAGGGCGGCAGCGGCATCGCGCCATGGGCCTCAAGCGCTCCGAACAGCGCGTCGGTGGGGCACTCAAAGTCGAGCGCAACATCACCGTCCGGTGTCTTCTCGCCCACCGATGCGGAAAAATCATCGGCGAAGACGACGCGATCGCCTTCCCGCAACCGGCGACCGGGCTTGGCGAAAGCCAGCCACCGTCCTTCGCCCAGATCCGTATGCAGGGTCACACTGATCGCGACGTCGCCGCGCCGGCCGGACAGCCGAACGGGAATGACCTTGGTTTCATTGACGACCAGCATATCGCCGGGTTGCAAAACATCCGGCAAGTCCAAAACCTGGCGGTCCGAAATGCCATCCTCGACGACCAAAAGTTTTGCGGTATCGCGCGGGCTCGCCGGTTGCTGCGCGATCCGGTCACGGGGCAGCGCGAAATCGAAATCGTCGAGCCGCATCCGCCGCGCCGTCAGTCAGGCGAAACCGCGACAGGCCGGACTCTCGACAGCAGTACCCGAAACGGTATCAGCATGCAGGCCGCCATGGAGAATTTGGCCACCAGATCACCCATCGCCAGTGTCGGCCACGGCACCCCCGTGTCATAAAAGGCGAGCGAAAAAAACAAGGCCGTATCGATGGTGGAAGCGATCGCGGACGATCCCAGCGGCGCCTGCCACCAGGGGCGGTTGCGCAGCCGGTCGAAGATGAACACATCGCTGAGTTGCGCTATGAGGAACGCGGTGCCTGACGCCAGCGCAATCCGAGGTGTCGCCAGCCAAATGGACAGGACCACGGCAAAGGCGAACCCGACATAGACCACGCGCCGCGTCGCCGCAGCGCCGTACCTACGGTTGGTCAGGTCGGTTACCAGGAAAGTTACCGGATAGGTCAACGCTCCCCAGGTCAGCCAATCGCTGATCGGAAACTGAACCGCGTAGTTGGATACCGCAACGATAATCGCCATCGCCGCGATGGGCAGCATTAGCCCCATTAAGACATCTCCGAAACGGTGCCGGTCGAAAATGCGCAACCGGCTGGCGCGCCGCTTAATTATAGAGGGCGACGCCGACACGCAAGTCCGTTTGCGCGCTCTTCTTACGTTGATCAAAACATGGTTAACAAGCCGCAAATCAAGCGGCTTTTGGGCGAATAATCACGTGCATCGAAATTCGCAACTTTATTGCTCAAACGGCAAATTCCCACGTAGTTACCTGTTTTACTTGGTTAATGTGCGGCGC
>CAJWOT010000053.1 GCA_913044215.1 uncultured Rhodospirillaceae bacterium
AAATCGCCGACCAACGGAATGGCGCCGACGGCCAAATCCAGCAGGACATTGAACCCCATTCGCATGAGCAATGCCGGCGGCGCACCCAATCGCTGTGCTTCGAGGATAAGATAGGCCGCAGGCACCGCCGCGACGCCGTCGCCGACGCCGGGCAGAATGCCGAGAACGAAATCCAGACCGAAGCGGAGCTTGGTGCCGGGAATGACGAATTTGCTGTCGAGCCAGTCCGCAATCGCTTCCAGGCGGCAGATTTCAGCGTCGTTTGTATCGATTACCGTTTTGCGATGATCCATATCGCGTGAACGATTCCCGGAATGTAGCCGAATATCGTCAGCAATATATTGAGCCAGAAGTGTCCGCCGATGCCGACTTGCAGAAATACGCCCAGAGGCGCGAGAAGAATGGCAAAGATGATTCGAACGAGATCAATGATACGTCTTCTTTCATTTTACTAGAGCCCCTCTAGTAAACGGGAGTATTACCGCAAAATTCAGCTACGCTACAAACCTTCGACAAACCGTGCCAATCGATCTAGCCGCGGCAAGACATCGTCCGCCGCTGCCGCTTTTAGCCCGAAGATGCACCGGTTCACGCCGGTATTGGCCAGCGTCGCGATGGCTTCGGGATCGCGCGGTGTGCCGAAAGTGGTGATCGGGTAGGGGGCGTGATCGGATTCCTTGGCCAGTTCGGCCAGTTCGGCCATGCGCTCTTTTTTTAGGTCGAATTGGTTGTTGGCTTCGGCCAGCATCGGGATCCAGGCGTCGCCGTAGCGCAGAATTCGCCTGAAGGTGCCGGGTGCGTCGCCGCCGACGAAAATGGGTGGATAGGGCTTCTGCACGGGCTTCGGCCATGACCAGATTGCATCGAACTTGACGAACTCGCCGTCATAGCTCGCTTCCTCTTGGGTCCAGATTGCCTGCATCGCCTCGATCCGCTCACGAACGATCTTCCAGCGGCGGTTCCAGGGCAGGCCGTGATTTTCGTACTCCTCCACGTTCCAGCCGCCGCCGATACCGAAGTCGAAGCGGCCGTTCGATACCTGGTCCAAGCTTGCGACTTCCTTGGCAGTGATGATCGGGTCTCGCTCCGCGACCAGGCAGACGCCGGCGCCGATGCGGATGCGTTTCGTAACCGCCGCGGCCGCTGTCAAAGCGACGAACATATCCAGGTTGTGGGAATAGTCCGGCGGGAGCTCCCCACCGACACGGAACGGCGATTTCCGACTGGCCGGGATATGCGTGTGGTCCGGAATGAATAGAGCGTCGAAGCCTCGTTCTTCGACAGCGATGGCGAGATCCGCGGCTGGCATCGAATAATCCGTCGCGAACATGCAAATGCCGTATTCCATTGCCGCCTCCATTCGTATCTTCTCTGCCCGACGTTAGGGCAATACAGTGCCGCGTAAAAGCGGCAGTCGGAACAGGGAGGCCTCATGTCCATCATCGCCCAGGATTGGATCGCCCATCATGCGCGGATATCCCCAGCGCAGGAGGCAATCCACGACCTCGCATCCGGACGCCGCTTCACCTTTGCCGAGTTCGATATCCGGGTGACCCGTCTGGCCCTGTATCTGCAGTCACTCGGCGTGGGTGAGAGCGATAGGGTCGCGGTGCTGAGCCATAACGATTCCGATGTTTTCGAAATTCAGTTCGCCTGCGCCCGGTTGGGAGCCATCTTCTTACCGCTGAATTGGCGCCTTGCCGTGGCGGAGCTTGAGTACATATCCAAGGATGCGACGCCGAAGGTCATGCTGTACGGCGTCGAGTTTGCGGAAGATGCCTTGAAGGTGGTTCAACTCGCCGGAATCGAACACAGCGTTGATCTTGCGAATGGTGGCGAGAGCGCTTACGAGGCTGGGATCGCGTCGGCGACCGGCGATCTGCCGCAACGAACCAACCTCATGAGCGACATTTGGACCGTCATGTACACCTCCGGCACGACCGGACGGCCGAAGGGTGCGAAGATCACCTATGCGATGTGCGTGTTCAATGCGGTTCACTGCTCCATCGCTGTCGAGCTGATTCAGAGTTCGAAGAATATCGTCTTTCTGCCGACCTTTCATACGGGCGGCCTCAACGTCTACGCCAACCCGACTTTCCATACCGGGGGTACGAACGTGGTGATGCGCGTGTTCGACCCGGACGAGTTCTGCGCCTTGCTCAGCGACAAGGAGCTCCACATCACCCACGCACTGGGAGTGCCGACGAATTTCCTCATGCTCGCCGAAACGGAAGGGTTCAAGGATGCGGATTTCTCGAACATCGTCTGCCTTGGTATCGGCGGGGCGGCGGCGCCGCTGGCGCTGATTGAGCAGTTCGGTGCGAAGGGGTTGAAACTGCAGCAGGGCTGGGGCATGACCGAAACCGGCCCGCTGGGATTGATCCTGAGCGCGGACAAGGCGTTGGAGAAAGTCGGATCGTCAGGGCTACCGCCGCTTTATACGGAGTTGCGCATCGTCGATGACGACGGAAACGACGTAAGGCAGGGTGAGACCGGTGAGTTACTGATCCGCGGACCAAACGTGACTCCCGGCTATTGGAATCGGGAGGCGCTCAATACCGAAATCTTCACCGAGGACGGTTTTTTCCACACCGGCGACGCCGCGCGGCAGGATGTGGACGGTTACTACTTCATCGTCGACCGCTACAAGGACATGTTCATATCCGGTGGCGAGAACGTCTATCCGGTCGAGATCGAGAACGTGATCTACGAGTTGGATGGCGTCTTGGAAAATGCCGTCGTCGGGATTCCGCACGACAAGTGGGGCGAAGTCGGCCGCGCCTACGTGGTCTTGAAGGAGGGCGCCAACCTGGACGAGGGTGCGATCATTGAACACTGCGATGCGCAGCTGGCGGGCTTCAAGGTGCCCAAGGAAGTCCGCCTGATGGACGAACTACCGCACAACGCAACGGGCAAAGTGCTGAAGCACGAACTACCCCGGGAATAGCGTCCCGCGATGGATCGCCGTTGAACGTGCGTTCTCATGGCGCAGGGGCATGAAAAATCGCGGAGGCTGATCCTAGGCGGCGCGAATTTTCTTCAGGAAGCTGTCGATTTCCGACCGCAGGATATCGGGCTGGACTTTAAGCTCTTCGACCGAAGCTAGCTTATCCTGTGCTGATATGCCCTATTCTTCCGTTGCCTGCGTGACGTCGTTGACGTTTTGGGAAATGTTCTGAGCCCCCTGAGCGGCCTCATTCACGTTGCGTGCTATCGCTTGTGTCGCCGTGCCTTGTTGTTGAACGGCCGCCGCGATGGCATCGGCTATTCTCCCGGTTCCAAAACACTTTGATCGTCGTCCCGCCGTGTCCATTCCGTCAGGAGCTTATAGCCGATGC
Source organism: uncultured Rhodospirillaceae bacterium (assembly GCA_913044215.1). GTDB lineage: Bacteria > Pseudomonadota > Alphaproteobacteria > UBA8366. The sequence goes on from CAJWOT010000053.1 coordinate 3,339, forward strand.
CCAGCGCCACGGGGCCGACGAACAAACCGACGATGCCAAACGACAGGGTGCCGCCGATGACGCCGACGAATATGACGATCATCGGCGTATCGAGACCGCGAGAGACGAGGATCGGTTTAAGCGCGGTATCGAGAAAGCTGACCGGGATAATCCAGGCGGTGAACAGGATCGCCGGAAGCAGTTCAGCCGTCCAGAAGACGTAACCAATCACCGGAACGACGACGATCAAGGGGCCGATTTGCACCGCGGAGAATAGCAGTACGAGGAAGGCTAGCAGCCCCGCCGCGGGAACCTCGATCGCCAGAAACGCCATGCCGGACAGCAGGCTTTGCAACAAGGCGATGCCCATGATGCCGACCGCCACGTTACGGATCGTCGCGCCGGACAGATTGACCAGATAGGCACCGTTTTCTTCCGTTACCTTGTCCGCGAAGTTGAAGATCGCGCGCCGGGCGCTGGCCGCGTTGGGCAGCAATAGGCCGGCAATCAATACGGCGAACAGGAACTGCAAGAAGCCGCCGCCCAGCCCAGCTGCAAGATCGAGGAGCCAACGGCCGGCATCTTCAAGATAGCTGGCCTGTTCGGAGATGGCATATTCCAGGTCGGTCGCCGCGAGCGTCCAAAAACTGTAGAGCGGCTCGCCGATGAACGGCCAGCCGATAACGGCGGGGGGCGGGGCAGGTATTTCGATCGCACCGGTTTGCAGCTCTGTTGCGACGTCCTGCAGATTCTCGACCAGTTTGGCTGCCAGAATGCCGACCGGCCCGAGCAGCAGGACTAATGTCAGGACTGTAATGAGCGCCGCAGCCCAGTTCTGATGGCCATTCAACCAACTCGAGATCTTGGTAAAGCCGCCATACAGTGCGATGGCCAGAATGACGCCCCATAGCACCGGAAGCAGGAACGGCGCCATAATCTGAAAGCACAGCAGGATCAGCAGAACGATCAGGCCCAACTTGATCGCCAGTTCGAGCGGGCCGGGATGGCCGGCGGGGGAGGGCTGTGGAACGTGGTCTGAGGGCAACGGCGGCCTCCGTGGATGCTCGGCCACGTTACGGCCATTAAAGCCCAAGTTCAAAGCCTAAACCCTATCCGCGCCGGAACATGACAATCCTGTCCTCTTCGACCGTCAAGGGCGTGTCGAATTGCTCGGATTGTGCGATGAGATTTTGCACCTTTTCCGTTTCCTCACCGGGACGCCGGAGAACAGTTTCGTTTGCAGCCGTGCGGCGGACGAGATGAAGCGCGACCTCGGCGATTCCATCGGGGTCCGTTTGTATCTTTGCGAAATAGCCGATCCAGTGCAGGTGCGCCTCGCTGTGCCCGAGATTGAACGACAGATTACAGGCGCCATAGAGGATGGGTTTGCCCTTATAGACCTCCACACCGAGCGCGAAATGCGGGCCATGGCCTAGTACCGCAGCGGCACCGGAATCGATCGCGGCGTGGGCGATTTCGATCTGGTAGTCGAGTATTTCGGTCTTGTAGCCCCAGTGATGGGACGCGACGAGGAAATCCACCTCGTCCGAAAGCGCCTCCACCTCCTGACGATAAGCGGTAAGCTGCTGCGCGTCGGTCCAGGTCACGACTTCCGGCGGCAGGCCAGGCCGGTTTGGCGCGAGATCGTCCTGCAAGGGACGGTATGCCGTGTGACCCTTTAGGATCGCAACGCCGGGCGACTCATCCGTCGCCTGTTGGTTCTTGGGCCAATAGGCGGAGGTGCGTTGCAGGAAGCCATAACGGACTCCGTCTTTGTCGACGATAGCGGGTGCGTACGCGGCATCGCGGTTGGCACCGGCACCGGTATGGCCGATGCCGAGCGCGTCGAGACGCGCCAGCGAAGCCATGATCGCCTCTTCGCCATAGGTGACATTGTTGGCGCAGCCGACCACGTCGAAGCCGGCCGAAACAAGCGTTTCCGCGGCGATTGTCGGCGCATAGAACCCTTCGCGCTTCGCCGGATCGTGATCTGGTTTGTCGAAAAAACAGCATTCGAGATTGCCGAAGACAACGTCCGCCGCCCGTAATTCCGTGCCGATGCTAGCGAACGGGACGGTCGGATCTGTGACGCCGGTGAAGTTCATGTCGCCGGCAAGAATCAGTGTCTGTGTCATCTTCGAAATCTCGGTCAGGCTTGTGCGACTACCATCGTACGGTTCGGTTCGTCATTCGCAAACCCATCCGAACGCTCAAATCGGTTTGATTGTTAACCAAGTTAATACGCTCAATAATCAGGCGTTAACTATTCAAATTTTAGTAATTACCTGCTAGTATTGAAAACGTTTTGAGTAATATACAGAAAATGTACGTCCAGTTAGTTCAAGCATCGTCGCTATTTGTCGGCCGATATACTCGTCTGGCGGGTGTCGAATTGGGCGCGCGTTTCGTCGGCGGTGACGTCCGACGAGGCGGCACGGACGGTCGCTGATGTCGATAAGTCTCGTTACGGATAGTCTGCGCGCGCCGGAGCCGCACGACCCCTGGTCCATCAAGGTGCGGCGGCGCGGTTATCAGCAGATGCTGTTGGTCCGCTCGCAGATCAACTTCTACTATTTCTGGGAAAAACGCTGGTTCTTCGTCGCCGTCGCTTTGGGCTTCGTGATGATGGCGATGCCGCAGCCGGAAGGGCTGACGCGGGAAGGGCAGATTGTCCTGACAATGTCGGCGATCGCGATCATCTTGTTCGTGACCGAACCGATCCCGTTGCCGACCGTCGCGCTTCTGATCATCGTGGGGCAGGTCATCCTGCTCGGATTGGATTCGACAACCGTCGCGAAGACTCTGATGACGGATTCGGTTTTGTTCATCATGGGGTCGCTGATGTTGGCGGTTGCCGTGGTGAAGCAAAAACTGGACAAGCGCATCGCGTGGCTTATCGTGCGCGTCACGGGCACACGAACCTCTCGCATTTGTTTCGGCATCTCCGTCGTATCCGGTTTGCTGGCCTCCTTTGTCGGCGAGCATACGGTGGCGGCGATGATGCTGCCGGTCGGGATCACCTTGATCACCTTGACTTCGGATGACCCGAAAAAGGTCCGCGGTCTCGCAGCCGTATTGTTGTTCTCGATCTCCTATGGCTGTTCGGTCGCCGGGATCGGCACCCCGTCCGGCGGCGCGCGGAACGCGATCATGATCGGCTATTGGAAGGAGTTCTTTTTCGACCCGACCAATCCGGAGACGCGCAAGTTCCTGATCGACTACGTCACCTGGATCACCTACGCCTACCCGGTTTTCCTGATCCAGTTGCCGTTCGTCACATTCATCCTGCTGCGGACCTTCCGGCCGGAATACGCGAACCTGTCCCGGGCGGTCGCCAAGCTTCGCCAGCAGATCATTGTCGAAGGACCGATGAAGCCGGCGGACTGGCTGTCCATTCTCTTCTTCCTCATGATCCTCGTCGGTTGGGTCACCCTGTCCGGCGAGTTCGGTATGGGGACCATCGCGGTGATGGGGGCCGCCCTGTTTCTGATCGCAGGGCTGGTGAAATGGGAAGACATCAATTCCGGGGTGAACTGGGGCGTCGTTCTTCTTTACGCCGCGGCCATTTCGCTGGGCGTCCAAATGAAGGACACCGGTGCGGCGCGATGGATCGCAGAGAATTTCCTGGCGTTGCTGACTCCGTTCGGGGCGAGCGAGGGGATCGGTCTCTGGGCGGCGGTATCCGCCCTGACGACGCTCGTCACCAACACGATGTCGAACGGGGCGGCGGTGGCGGTGCTGGGGCCGATCGTTCTCAAGTTGGCGACGGTCGCCAATGAAAGCCCGATCGTGCTTGGATTCATTACGGCGATCTCTTCGGCCTTCGCCTATTTGACGGTTGTCGGGACGCCGGCATGCACGATCGTTTACGCCTCCGGATATCTCAAAACGACCGACTTCCTGATCGTCGGCTGGCGGATGGTGTTGATGTCGGTGGTCATGATGATCCTGGCCGCATCGCTGTATTGGCCGCTTATCGGAATTTGAGGCGAGTCCATCGTGTTAGGTTTCAAGAAAATTCACGAGGACAAGGCATTTCAGGCCGAACTCGAGTCGGTCCGTGCGGAGCGGCGGAACCGGTTTCGCATGCTCGTCTGTATCGACGGCTCGGACGCATCCTACGAGGGCTTGCGCTTTGCCAAGAAGCTGGCCGGCCACGAAGAATGCGACATCATTCTGCTCTATGTCCGGCCCATCGATCAGGGTTTGCGCAGCGGCGGGCTGCAGGTCCGTGTTGCGCGCGAGAATATGCTCGATTGGGGGTTGGAACTTCCCGGCATCTCGCATCTGAAGCGCGGGCTCGACATGCTGGTCGGCACCGACGGTATCGAGGAGCATTGGACGGAGCGCGTCACCCACACCGACACCTGGGGCGACCCTCTCGGCGACAACAAAGTCGAGTTCCGGCACGAGTGCGGGAAGAGCATTGTCCTAAAACTCAAAACCGCCCCTGATCCGGCAAGCGGTATTCTCGATCAGTACGAACTGGGGCCGTACAATCTGATAATCATGGGCGCGCCGACGAATTGGCGGGGTATGTTCCGGTCCTTGTTCGATGCGGGCGTGACACAAAAGGTTGCGATGCTGGCGCAGTGTTCGGTGATGGTGGCGCGCGGTAACGGCAACGGAAACGGCAAGGGCCATCTGATCTGCACCGACGGTACCAAGAATTCGCTGGATGCCATGCGGCGTGACGCCGTCCTGGCGCAAGTCAGCGGCGATCCGATCACCTTGTTCGCCGTTGCGCGGGAGAAGGACGAGGTTCCAACGGCCGAACGGGTGCTGGAAAAAGCGACCGAGATGTTGGGAAAGATGGACATCGGCGTTGCCGAATTGAAGGTCGGCATAGGGGACCCGGCAGAGCAGATCGTGCGAGCCGGGAACGATTATTCGGTTATTGCCGTCGCCGATTCCGGAAAGGCCTGGTATCGCCGCTATGTCGTCAAGAACATCTCCTTCAGTGTCATGGGCAATGCCAAGGCCTCGGTTTTAAAGGTCCGCTAGACAATTTCCTTCACGCTTTGCGACCGATTGATCTACTTTTTCGGAAGAGAAATAGGAGCGATTGGAAATGCCTGACGATTCTGCGGCACGCGCGTTGGCCCATGAAAACACGTCGCTGGATGCGATCGATGTCAGCGATCCGGCGTTATATAAGCAGGACTGTTTCTACGATTTGTTTGCCCGGCTGCGGCGCGACGATCCGGTGCATTACTGCGCGGACAGCCCGTACGGCCCTTATTGGTCGGTGACGCGCTACGACGACATCATGAAGGTCGAGCTGGACCACGATCACTATTCCTCGGATGCGTCGCTCGGCGGAATTCAGTTGGCCGAACGGCCGCTGGGCAAGAAGACCACAAGTTTTATCAGGATGGACCCGCCGCGCCACACGACGCAGCGCAAGACGGTAGCGCCGATCGTCGCACGAACCAATTTGAGAAACATGGAAGCGATGATACGCGAGCGGACCGCGGCCGTTCTCGATGAGTTGCCGCGCGGCGAGAGCTTCGATTGGGTCGAGAAAGTCTCGGTCGAACTGACGACGATGATGCTGGCGACTCTATTCGGTTTTCCGTGGGAGGACCGTCACCTGCTGACCTATTGGTCGGATGTCGCCACCGCCGACATCGACGGGCCCGATCCCATCGTGCCGACGGAAGAGGCGCGTATGGCGGAACTCGACAAGATGGCGGCGTATTTCCAATCGCTTTGGGCTGACCGCGTGAAGGGAGAGCCTAAATTCGATTTGATCTCCATGCTGGCGCATAACCCGGCGACTGCCGAAATGCCTGACAAGGAGTTCGTCGGCAACGTCATCCTGCTGATCGTCGGCGGTAACGATACGACGCGCAATTCGATGTCCGGCGGCATCATGGCCTTGGCCGGCAACCCGGATCAGGACGCCAAGCTGCGGGCTGACCCCTCTCTCATCGATACGCTGGTACCGGAGGTCATCCGCTATCAGTCGCCGATCATCCATATGCGCCGCACCGCGACGGCCGGTGTCGAACTGGGCGGCAAACGGATCGCAGCCGGTGACAAGGTGATCATGTGGTACGTCTCCGGCAATTGGGACGAGGATGCGATTCCCGACGCCGCGCGCTTCATCATCGATCGCGAAAAACCACGCCGGCACCTCGCCTTCGGAGCCGGCATTCATCGCTGCGTCGGCGACAAGCTGGCCGAACTGCAATTGCAGATCCTGTGGGAGGAGATGCTGAAGCGGCGGCTCGAGGTTGAGATCGCCGGTACGCCGGAGCGAGTTTACTCTAACTTCATCCGGGGCATTCGATCGCTTCCCGTCGAAATACGTGCCTAACCCGGCAGGAGAACCGGCATGCTGAAGTTCTACTATAATCTTGGTCCGAACCCGATGAAGGTCGCGCTGTTCCTCGAGGAGGCGGCGCTGGATTACGAGGCGATCCCGGTCGACACCCGCAAGGGTGAGCAGTTCACGGCCGACTACCTGGCCATCAACCCGAACGCCAAGGCGCCAAGCCTGATCGATGGCGAGACGGTGCTGTTCGACAGCAACGCGATCCTGCTCTATCTGGCCGAAAAGACCGGCCAGTTCTTGGCCGAGGACCGCGGCCAGTTGCTGTCCTGGCTGATGTTCGTCGCCAGCGGCGTCGGGCCGTATTCCGGCCAGTCGGTGCATTTTCAGGCCTATGCGCCGGAAACGCTGCCCTATGCGGTCAATCGCTACCGGTTCGAGGCGCGGCGGCACTACAGCATTCTCGACGATCGACTCGCCGCAAGGCCCTACATGATGGGCGATGAGTACTCGATCATCGATATGGCAGTGTGGGGCTGGGCGCGGCTGATGTCGCGGGTGATCGACGCGGCGGCGTGGGACGATCTGCACAATTTGAAGCGTCTGGTCGACGGGATCACGGTGCGGCCCGCCGCGAAACGGGTCATCGAATTGACGGAACGGCATGCCTTCAAGACGGAACAGGACGAAGAGTCCAATCGGTACATGTTCCCATCCAACGCCAACTACACCCGTTAGAGCTTGAGGCGCATTTTTGCGCTGCGGACAATCGGTGCCATAATTCCCGCAACGGAGGCTTTGCGAGGGAGAAGGACCATGGCGCCTGCGGCGCGATTGCGGGAGATGATGGAGCGGGGGCTGGTGCTGGCCCCGGGCGTTTACAACGCGCTGTTTGCCAAGGCGGTCGAGGCCACCGGCTTCGACGCGGTCTATGTGACCGGGTTCGGGACGGCGGCGCGGTATGGCTATCCGGATGTGGGGCTGATCACCCAGACCGAGATGGCGCAGAACCTCAAACACGTCTGCCGCGCCACCGATCTGCCGGTCGTTGCTGACGCCGATACCGGCTACGGCAACATCATAAATGTGCGCCGCACGGTGCGTGAGTACGAGCGCGCCGGTGTCGCGGGCTTCCATATCGAGGACCAAGTCTTCCCCAAGAAGTGCGGCTTCATGGAAGGCAAGGCGGTCATCCCGATGGAGGAGCATGTCCAAAAGGTCAAGGCGGCGCTCGACGCACGCACAAATCCCGACACCGTGATCATCGCGCGGACCGATGCCCTGGCGCCGAACGGTTGGGAAGACGCCCTGACCCGCGCCAGAGCCTATCGCGAGGCAGGCGCCGATCTGATCTTCGTCGACGGTATCCGCACCTTGGAGGAGCTCGATATCTACAGCAAGGAGCTGGCGCTGAAGGGCATACCCTGCCTTTACAATGGCGGGCTGGTCACGGCCGAGGACGCGCAGCGCATGGGCTTCAAGATCCAGATCCTCGCCGGCCTGTCCCTGGCTGCCGTGTTCAAGAGCGCGACTGCGGCGATGCAGGAGCTGAACGCTAGCGGCACCACGCGGCAGACGGTCGCGCAGTTCGGCCCGCCGAGTAAAGGCGAGACGGTCAACGATATCCTGGGCGTGCCCGAAGTCTATGAACTCGAACAACGCTACGATCTGAAAGGGGAGGCGGCACAATGACCCATCCCGGTGCAAAACTTCGCGCGGCCATGGCCGATGGTATGGTTCTGGCGCCCTTCGTCTATGACGGGTTCACGGCGCGGATCGCGGCGAGCCAGGGCGCGCAGGCGGTCTACATGACCGGTCACGGGACCTCGGCGCAGATCGGGCTGCCCGATGTCGGGCTGACCAGCATGGCCGAGATGGTCGCCAATCTGGGCTACATCGTGAACGCGGTCGACGTGCCGGTTGTGGCCGACGCGGATACCGGCTACGGCAACGCCATAAACGCCCAGCGCACGGTGCGTGAATATGAGATGGCGGGCGCGGCGGCGATGCATCTGGAAGACCAGATATTCCCGAAGCGCTGCGGCTTCTTCGAGGGCAAGGAATGCGTGCCGATGGAAGAACATGTCCAGAAGATCCGCGCGGCGCTCGATGCCCGGACCGATCCGGATATGGTCATTATCGCGCGGACCGACGCAGTGGCGCCGAACGGTTGGGACGATGCGATCCGCCGTGCGGAGGCTTATCGCGAAGCGGGGGCCGATCTGGTGTTCGTCGACGGGATCAAGACGCTTGACGATCTCGACACCTATACGACGCGGCTCGTCGAACAGGGCATTCCCTGCCTCTATAATGGCCAACTGCAGCCGGCACCCGAGTTGGCCTCACGCGGTTTCAAGATCATGATCACCGGGGGCGGGCACGCACTGTCCTACGCCGCGGTGCGCCAGGCGTTACTCAATCTCAAGGAAGGCGGCGGCATTGGCGAGCCGCGTGATACGGAGCGGTTCAACGCGACGACCAGCCTGCTCGGCTTGCCGGAGATCTACGAGCTGGAAAAACGCTACGCCACCGAGAACGCATAGGAGCGCGCCATGGGAATGACCATCGCGGAGAAGATCCTCGCGGCGCATGCCGGCGCGGATTCCGTCAAACCGGGCCAGTATATCTGGTGCAAGGTTGATGCAACGAGCGGTCATCGGCTGCCGGAACTCGAGGCACTGGGTGTCGACCAGGTCTGGGACAAGGACAAGGTGTTCATGGTCGATGACCATCAGGCGCCACCGCCGACCATCGCGGTCGCCAACAAGGTCAAGAATTTGCGCCGTCTGATCAAGAAGTACGACATCACGAACTTTTTCGAATACGGCCGCGGCGGGATCCTGCATCAGGTGTTTGCCGAGAACGGGATGTACGCGCCGGGCGAGTTGATTGCGCAGTGTGATTCCCATTCGACGGCAGGCGGCGTATTCAATGCCTGCGTGACCAACGCCAATCTGGACGCGGTGCACGTGCTGGCCTTCGGGGAGCTGTGGTTCCGGGTACCGGAATCGGTGCGGGTCGTGCTCAACGGGACCCTGCCGGGCTGGTGTGTCGGCAAAGATGTGATCCTGAAGGTGGCGAGCGAGCTGGGCACGGATTTCGGCCTCTACAAGTCGGTCGAGTATGTGGGGCCGGTCGCCAGCCAGATGACCATCGCGCAGCGCTGGACGGTCTCCAACATGGGGGTCGAAGTCGGTGCGAAATTCGCCCTGTTCGAAGGGGACGAGAAGACTGATGCGTTTCTGGAAGGGCGGGTGGATCGCCCCTATGAGCATGTCTCAGGCGACGCGGATGCGTCCTATGCGGCCGAATACGAATTCGATCTCAGCGATTTGACGCCGATGGTGGCCCGACCGGGCGATCCCGGCAACGGGGTGCCGGTGGAGAGTGTGCGCGGTGAGAGAGTGAAGATCGATCAGGCCTTCCTCGGCTCCTGTACCAACGCACGGCTCGAGGATCTGGAAGTCGCCGCCAAGATTCTCGATGGCAAGAAGGTCCACCCGGACGTTCGCATGCTGGTCAGCCCGTCCTCGCAGAATGTCTTCGGCGAGGCGCTGAAGGCGGGGTATCTCGAGACGCTGCTCGAGGCAGGCGCGCTGGTCGAGCACTCCACCTGCGGTCCCTGCTATGGCGGGCATCTTGGCATCCTGGGGGATGGCGAGACCTGCATTTCCAGCAGCAACCGTAACTTCAAGGGCCGTATGGGTAGTCCGCTTTCGCATGTCTGGCTGGCCAGCCCGGCGACGGTCGCCGCGTCGGCTTTGGCGGGCGAGATCGTCGATCCGCGAGAATTTCTGTAGGAGGGCCGGCTAATGGAAACCGTTCGAACCGGGAAAGTATGGAAATTCGGCGACCGCATCAGCACCGACTTCATGATGCCGGGCCATCGGGTGCTGGCCAATCCCGACCTGACCCCGGAGGAAGCCGCCAAATTTTGCATGGAGGCCAACCGGCCGGGTTGGGCCGAGAACGAGGTGCAGCCCGGGGACATCATCGTCGCGGGGATCAATTTCGGCTGCGGGTCCAGCCGCAACGGCTCGCAATCGCTGAACGCGCTGGGGATTGCGGTCGTTTTGGCCGAATCCGTCTCGCGGATTCACTTGCGCAACGCGGTAAATACCGGTCTGCCGACCTTGGTTGCGCCCGGTATCAGCGATTTCGTGGAGGAGGGACAACGGCTCGAGGTGAATATCGTCACCGGCGTGGTGACCAATCTCGATACCGGTGAAACCCTGCAGGCGGAGGCCTGGGAGGAAGGGTCGCCGCCGTACGAGATCCTCATGGCCGGCGGTCTCGACGCCTACATGCGGGTCAAAGTTCGCGAACGAGGACTGGTTGCCGAGTAACCTGCGGCATCAGCACGAAGCGTCGTTCTCCGCCTGATCGCGGATCGAACGGCGCACTTCCCGCCAAATACTGAGCCGATAATTGTCGCCATCGTGATGCGCCGCTTCGATTTCCGCACGTACCGCGGACAGCGTGCCGTCGGGGCCCTGTTCCGTAATAATCTGTTCGGCAATCTGGTGCGGCTTATTTGCTATCTGTGCTGTCATCTTCGTTTAGCGCTGAGGACATCAAGGGCTTATAGCGAACCACGTCAAGTTACAATGTCGTAACACCCCTTACACAGCGGTGAAGGCGCGGCCGCCGATGACCAGGATATGGGCCTTGCCACAGGGATCCGTGGCGAGTGTGCCGTCGCGGACGATTGTAGGTAACCCGTTCAATCGGCTAGAAAATACGTATGGGGAAGTGGATGATAGGGACAATGGAAAGGGAGGGTCTCATGGCCAAAGGGTTGCTCATCGCGTCGTTCGATTTCTCTGGCGCTGCTGCGGACGAGTTCCACGATTGGTACGATTTGGAACACATTCCCGAGCGCGAGGCGGTACCCGGTTTCGGTGCTTGCGAGCGCTGGATCGGTGACGGGAACCCGAACTTCTCGGTGGCGACTTATGATCTTGACACCGTGGAGGTGCTCCAGAGCGACGCCTACAAGGCGATCGGCGGGGCCAACCTGTCCGTATGGTCGAAACGGGTGACGGCGAAATGCGAGCGGTTGCTGCGCTTCGAAGGCACGCAGACCAATCCTGGCGACGCGGACGCGCCGGCCGGCGCGGGCGGTCTGTTGCTCAATGCCATGAACGTGGCACCCGAGGCGGAAGACGATTTCAACGCCTGGTATGACGAGGAACACCTGCCGGCTTTGATCGCGGTGCCTGGCACGCTATCGGCGCGACGCTACCGTTCGGCGGTTGAAGGCACGGGTGTGCGCCGCTACGTAGCGATTTATCATCTGGAAACGCCGGACGTTACGCGCAGCGACGCCTGGAAGACCGCTGTCGACACGCCCTGGAGCGCCCGCGTGCGCCCGCACTTCCAGGATCACTTGCGGATTTTGACGAAGCGGTATGTCCGGGAGGGATAGGTCTCGGTTTTGGGGAACCCCGGCTCCTGGCCGCACACCGTGTGTAGCCGCGGGTGGGACTGGCTGGCGATGGCTGGCTGCCCAGGAGGGAGTTTTCGTTATCGTCCTAATGTCGGACGTGCCGGGATGACTACTTCGTTAGAATTAGTTTTCCCCGGCGGGTTAGGCGGAGCGAATACACCGCGCCCTCATGTTCGATCAGAAGCTGCCTGTGTCCGGCAAGCAAAGCGTGACTCGATGTACGTGGAACCGATCGTTCCCGGAGCTTTAAGGTCACTGTCTTTCTAACTTTGTCTTCAGACATTGCTTTTGGTCAATGAGTTACTTTTGTTAATACGAATGATAATCATTATTAATACGGAGTCAAGGTGGATATTTTCCGGTCGTAGGGTGTGGGGATTGCAAAAAACCGGCTCCGAGATGCGGCCTGTCGAGTACTTAAAACTGAGGCGGAGCCGAGGCCGTGCGGATGGGACGAACGGTTTCCTAGCGGCCTTTCCAGTCCGGCGCGCGTTTCTCGGCAAAGGCGCGGGGACCTTCCAGCGCGTCCTCGGACTGTTCGCGCCTTCGGTTCGATTCGTAGCGAGTGTAGTAGGCCTGCGCCAACGGATAGTCGAGGCCGCGCATGGTGGCTTCTTTGGTGGCGCGCACCGCCAATGGCGCGCAGCGCAGAATGTCAGCGACGAAGGCATCGACGGCTTCGTCCAACTTGTCGAGTGGCACGACCTCGTTGACCAGCCCCAGCTGATAGGCTCGGTCCGCGGGGATATGGCGTCCGGTGAGCATGTATCCCATCGCGGGCTTGAGGCCGATTTGGCGGGGCAGGCGATGCACACCCGCTGACCCCGCGATCAGCCCGCGTTTCGGTTCCGGCAAGCCGAATTCCGCGTGGTCGGCGGCGACGATGATGTCGCAAGCCAGCGCCTGTTCCAATCCACCGCCCAAGGCGAAGCCGTTGACCCGCGCGATGATCGGTTTCGGAAAGTGCCAGCGCTCGATCAAGCTCGTCGTCTCGTCGGCGAGTTTCTGCCACTGGGTGCGTTGTTCGGGACTGGCCTCGCGCTCACGCGCCCTGTGTTTCAGATCGGCCCCCGCGGAAAAGGCCCGGTCGCCGGCCCCCGTCACGACGGCGAGCCAAATATCGTCATTGCGCTCGACCTCGTCCCAATGTTGCGACAGCTCCCAGCGCAGTTCCGGATTGAGCGAATTCATCGCCGCCGGCCGATTCAGGGTGATCCGCGCCACATGCCCATCGACTTCGAACTTAGATACGGATTGGTGTTCGGTACCCATGGTTCGCTTCCTTACTCCGCCGCTGAGGCAAGCGGTTCCGGTAGTTCGATCACGCCGTCGCGCAGTAGATCGTCGATCTCCGCATCGCTGTACCCAAACTCTGCCAGCACCTCCGCGCTGTGCTCGCCGAGCCGGGGCGCGGCGCGGCGGACGCTGGCTGGCGACTTCGATAGTTTCACGGCGGGGCCAAGCGTTTCGATCTTGCCGACCGAACTGTGCTCGACCTCGACCACCATGTTGCGGTGTCGCGTCTGCTGGTCAGCGAACATTTCGCCGGTATCCAGGATCGGGCCAGCCGGGATTCCCGCTTCCTCCATCAACGCCATCCATTCGGCGCGAGTCTTCTCCAGGAAATAGGGGGTCAACAATTCGCGCACCGTATCGAGATTCTCCATGCGCTCTGGCGTTTTGGCGAAGCGCGGATCGTCGATCCATTCCTGCCGGCCGAGCATGTTGGCAAGGCGCTGCCAGCGTTCGTCACTGCCGGCGGCGACGGTCATCCAGCCATCCTTTGTCTGGAATACCTCGTAGGGGCCGCTCAGTGGATGGACGTTGCCGCGCGCGACGGGAGCCTGGCCGCTGCCGACATATTGCGAGGATTGGTGAAAGCTCGCGGCGATGCCGGATTCCATCAACGAAGTGTCCACGAATTGGCCTTCGCCGGTCGCGCGCTTGTGGATCACGGCGGCCAGCACGCCCATCGCGCCGAACATGCCGGTCATCACGTCGCAAATCGGGGCGCCGGTCTTGAGCGGTGGGTGGCCTTCCCCGTAGCCGGTGGTGCTCATCAAGCCGCTCATGCCCTGGGCGATCAGGTCGACGCCGCCGAGATGGGAATAGGGGCCCGTGCGGCCAAATCCGGAGATGCCGCAATAGATCAGGCCTGGATTGATCTCCTTCAACGCCTCATAGCCGAGGCCCAGCCGGTTCATCGTGTCCTTGAGGAAATTCTCGACCAGGACGTCGGCCTGTTTGACCAGATTGCGGAACACTTCCTTACCGCGCTCGCTCTTGAGATCGATCGCGAGACCGCGCTTGTTGCGGTTGATCATCATGAAAGAAGAACTTTCGCCCTTGAAGGCGGGCACGAAGCGGCGCGTGTCGTCGCCGCGGCCGGGACGCTCCACCTTTATGACGTCAGCGCCGAAGTCGGCGAGATGCATGGCGGCCGCGGGCCCCGCCAGGTTCATCGTGACGTCGAGTACCTTCACGCCCGCCAGCGGGCCTTTCGCTTGTTCCGGCATGCTCTTTCTCCCTTCAACGATCGCAGACGAAATAGCGTACACTCTCGGCCGTCGAAGCGAAAATTGGGCGGAGTGCACGTATGCGCAGGCATCGGTTGTGGGCCATCTTTGCGGCGCTGTGCTGCTTGCCGGTTGCGGTTTTCTTGCTGAGCCTGGACTTGTTTCGCGAATTCGGCAGCAGCAAGGCCGAGCATGTCGACCTGATGATTGGGGCGCAGAAAATCCGCGCCGATCGGGCGTTTTCGAAATGGGTGGCGTATCCGGCCGGCGCGCATGTCGAGGAAGTCCGGTATCGGGCGTTGCTTCCCGATTTGACTTCTAAATTCGATACGGAACCCCCGAAAGCATTCGACGCGCCCGACCCCGACGAGATCGTCGTTGCGGTACGCCGCCTGTCGCGGAGCTGGGGCAACCGGCCGGCTGTAAAACATATTGGGACGCTTTCGGATCATTCCGGTGATCCCGCGGTGCCGGGTCTCTTCCGTGCGGATTACGATGAGGATCCGGTGAAAGATCTGTTTTACGATCGTTCGGAAGACGGCGTGGTCGCGTGGTTCGCCGAGTGCGACAAACCGGAAGATGAAGCGGAGCCTGTATGCGTTGCGGTGGAATCGCGCTTCACCGATATCGGTGTGAGCTACACATTCAACCGGTCATGGCTCGTCGATTGGCGCACGATCCGCCGCAACGTCTTTACGTACGTACAGCCCCGCCTGCTACCGAAGTCTTGAGCGGAACGGTGGCGCGGCGTCAGGTCAGTGGCGCTTTATCCGCAGCAGTCGCACGTTGCGCCAAATCTTCGTATTTCGACCAGTCTAGCGGCTGACCTTCCAGCGTGTCCGGGTCCCACATTTCCCGTTCGACGCCCAACACATTACCACCATAGACGTGCAGGCCGATGGCCGGCTCATCGCTGGTGCATTCCGCGACGTGTACAGCGTCTGCGGCCATGTAGATAACGTCGCCACGTGACAGCTCGACCGAGCGCTCATAGGTCAGCGAGCTATCGTCATTGCGCTTGTAGACCGTATTCTTTTCCGATCCGGACAGAACCAGGATCGCCGCCCAGCTGCCATGGTTGTGCGGAGGCGTGCGGCGGCCGTCCGGAAAACGCACCTTCAGCAGACTGAGGTTCGGTGCGCGATAGAAGGCCTGCAGCGCGTTCCCACCGCTGCCGGTCAAATAGGACGTCGCCTCCAATACGCCGTCTAAATCGTTTTTCAGTTCCTGCATGACGGCCATCGCCGCCTTATGCGGGTATTCGTCCGCTGCCGCCGGTGCGAAGCGCGCGACGAGTTCCGATACATCCATGGTTCTTCCCCGAGAGCTTTTCAGTGTTGCGGCCAGCTTAACAGGCGGGGTAGTGCGATTGAAGACAGCTAGTCCGGCCAGATCACCGTGGCGGCCGCGAGGTCCGGCCATCCGGCCGCCGATCCCGCCGCGGCGATGGCTTCCGCCTCGGGCTTGGCCGGATCCCAGAGCCCGCCGATAAAGCGCTGTCCCGTGACATTGCTCGCCGCGTCGCTGGACAACCAGGCAATTGGCGGCCCCATTACTTCCGGTTTCAGCATTTTGGCCGGGTCCATTTCCGATTCCGGCTTCAGGAACGGCGTATCTGTCGGGCCGCCGGGAACGACCACATTGACCGTGACCCCGGTGCCGTCGAGTTCTTTCGCCCAGGCCGCGGACCCGGCTTCGAGGGCTGCCTTCGTGGCACCGTAGGGCATGCTGCGCAACATGGTGAAAAAGCTCGTTGTCACATTGATGATCCGGCCCCAGCCGCGCGCCTTCATGCCGGGCAGGACGGCGCGGATCATGTGCAGCGCGCCGTTGATGTTGGTCGCGAAAAACTGGCCCCAGACTTCAGGGGTCAGCTCCTCGAGGGTCAGCAGGTTTTTCTCGCCATCTGGACGGATATGGCAGGCGCCGAAACCGGCATTGTTGACCAGAATATCGACTTGTCCGAAGGCGTCGCTGACGGTCGATACAGCCTGATCGCATTGACCCGGATCGGAGACGTCTCCGGCGACGCCGAGCACGCTGTTCGAGCCAACTTCGTGGTTCAATGTGTCGGCTACGCGTGCCGCGGCGTCGCCGTCGATATCCAATAATGCCAGCCGGTGTCCGTCCACCAGCATGCGCCGCGCCATGGCCGTGCCGATACCGCCGGCTCCACCGGTGATGATTGCAACTCGTGTGTCACCCTTAGCCATCGGTTCCCATACTCCCTGTAACCTGCTTTTGGTTGGGCGGGAGTATAGAAATCGAATCTGGCTTGGCGAATCCGAACCGTCTTACCGCTGCCGCCGGGCGTCAACTGCCGCCGCAAGGTCCTCTAATACGGCCATGGAGGTGTCCCAATCGATACAGCCGTCGGTGATGCTTTGGCCGTAGGT